>CAYYQQ010000038.1:0-25400 GCA_964473595.1 uncultured Steroidobacteraceae bacterium
GTGTCGCCCGGCGGCTCGTTCTCGAACGGATACATTTGCGACATGTCGTAGGGATAAAACAGCAAGTAGCTCTCGACCCGCAACATGTCGAGCGTCGAGAAGCAGGTGGGGATGATGCCGAGGCTCTTGCCTTCCTCGAGAATCGTGTCCCAGATGAGCCCCGCGTCTTCACCCTTGCAGAAAATCTCATAGCCCCGCTCGCCGGTGTAGCCGGTTCGTGACAGCAGAATCGGCCGGCCGAAGAGCGTCGCGTGCGTGTGGTGAAAATACTTGAGGGCCCGGATCCCGGGAATGTGCCTGCTGAGGTATTCGACCGCGAGCGGACCCTGCAGTGACAGGTCGTGCAAGTCGTCGTCCACGAGCATCGTGGCATTACGACCAACCACGCCTCTTGCCAGCGTCTCGTGGCCCGCTCCGCTGCCGTGCACGACCATCCAGGAGTTCGGGCCGGCCCGATACAGGATGCAGTCTTCGATGAAATGACCGTCCTCATTCAGCATGCAGGCATAGACGCTCTTGCCCGGGTAGATCTTGGTGACGTCTCGCGTGGTCGCAAAATTCAGGATCGCCGAGGCATGCGGGCCCACCAGATGCAGCTTCTTGAGTCCGGACACGTCCATCAGGCCCGCCTTGGTGCGGATCGCCACGTGATCGAGAGCCATATCGTGGCCGTAGGTCCACGTCGTCCCCATGCCGTTCCAGTCTTCGAGCTTCGAGCCGAGTGCGCGATGCCGATCCGCCAGAACCGAAGTGCGCCAGGTCAGTGCCATTTGCCCGTCTCCATGGATATAGATTCAATCGGGCCAGGTGCCCGGACTCGTCGGCGCGCCGTTATCGTATGGCGCAAGCCATTCGGCGACCGTTGCGCGGTACCGCGAAACACCCTTGTAGTCCGCCAGCGCCGGATGCAGCGACTTGAGGACACGGTGCATGCGCGCCGCCCATTTCGGAATCGTTACGAGCTCGCGCATGCTGATGAGATAGCAACGCACGCTGAATACGATTCCATTGCTGCGCGGCAGACGCCACAGGCCCTGCAATTCCACACGCAGATAGGCGTCGTCACCCGCGTTCTGCAGCGTCACGCCGGCCCGATCCGGCCCCCACTTGGGGTAATTCTCCGGCGAGGTATCGAGACGCGGATGAATCGTCATGGTCCAGTTGAGCCGGCGGACGGGTTCGTTCAAGCGCAAATTGAGCAAGTACCTGAGCGCCCGCTCGAAAACCCCGAGCTCATGGGCCAGCGGTACCGGCCCGTGCCACTCCTTGAACGTCATGCCGATATCAAAGTCCAGCGACCAGTCGGCCTGGGTCGTCACCATGCCTGCTTCGACCCACAAGTCCCCTTCGCGCTGATCCATCACCAGCCAGTCGCCCTGCGTCTGTCGCGTGATGTACTCGAGCGGTGGCTGCGGCAACGTCGCCGGGTCGCCAAACAGAAACGCCTGCTGGATGCCAAGCGGCCGGTTGGTCCAGTTCCAGCGTGTACCCTGCCTTGCGAGCGTGAAGTGCTCCGGATAGTCGCGCGCCAGCGATTCCATGATGAGCTCGAGACAATCCCACTGCGCGCTCATCATGTGGGGCAGCGCCTGATAGCGCAGCGGCTCGGCGGCAAGGACAATGGCGCGTTCACGGCACTCGGCGACGTAGTGCTCGTCGACGTCAATGGCGAACTCCGTGACCGAGCCCTTCGGGCCCGGCAGGTGCGGTTCAATATTCACCGCGTACATGTATTCGTCCTCGGCGAACGGAAATGGAAAGCGCCGGATCGCGTGCGGACTATTGCCATATTTGAAATCATCGCGAAACGATTCATCGGGCTTGAAGACAGCATTCATCGATAGCCCTCCAGTCTCGCGTTCAAAGGTCCAGGACCAGGTTCTTGCAACGCGCCCGCGATACGCAGGGCATCATGAACTTGCCCGATGCCTTTTCCTCGGCCGACAGAAAATGGTCGTTGTGGATGAGTTCGCCTTCAAGCTCGACGACCTTGGTGTGACAAAACCCGCACACGCCGCCACGACAGAGGTACGGCACATCAACGCCAGCGGCTTCGATCGACTCGAGCAGGCTCTGATCGGGCAGCACGTGAATCTTGAGCTTGGATCGCGCGAGAAAGGCGTCGAAGGCGTCGCCCACCGGCGGCGCGCTGAATTGCTCCCAATGGATGTGAGAATCCGACCAGCCGCAGGCCCGCGCGGTGCCGATGACCCGCTCGATCATGCCTGCCGGACCACAGACATAAACATGAGTGCCAAGCGGCTGTGACGACAGCAGCGCCTCGAAATCGATCAACTCGTTGGCACTGTCGTAATACATCCGCAGGCGATCGCACTCATGCTCGATGAGTTGGTCGCGAAATGCCGCATGTTCCGGCGCGCGCACCGAGTAATGCATCTCGTAGGGAACGTCGGTCGCACGCAGGTCCTGTAGCTGCGCCATGAACGGCGTGATGCCGATCCCGCCCGCGATCAGCACGTGCTTGCGCGCGATCTTGTCCAGACCGAAGAGGTTCACCGGATGGGCGATCTCGAGCCGACTGCCGACCTGCACCTCGTCGTGCATGAAGTGCGAACCGCCGCGCGACTCCTCCATGCGCCGCACACTGATCTCATACGTCTCGAGCCGGCTTGGCGGACTCATCAGGGAATACGGGTTGCGATGCACGCGATTAGCGCGTCGCATCACGACGATGATGTGCGAGCCCCCCGAAAACGCGGGCATCGTGCCGCCGGCGACCGGCGCAAGCGTGAAATGCTTGATGAGCGGCGTCACCTGTTCCACCGCTGTGACCTCGACCGCAATGGTCACGGCGTGCTTCAAACGAATATCTCCCTGATCGGCGGCAGCTCTCCCGGCACTTCCGCATCCACCATCACACCCATGTAGGCCGCGAATCGTCGTGAGTAGTGATCGCGCACGATCAGGTGTCGCCCGCAGGCAATGCACTTCACGATGTTGGTGTGAACCTGCTCGGTCGTCGCGCGGCAGTGGATGCAGTAGACACGGCGCGCGAGCGTGCCGCATTCCTCGGCGCGGATCTCATCCTTGTTGAGATCGAACTCGAGTGCGATTTTCATGGCGAGCCCAATGAAGCTCTCGGGCCCGGCCACATACAGGCGTGTGCCCATGAACGAACCAGTAAGTATGGTCCTGAATTCTGCAAACAGCTCTGCGACCCGATCAAAGAACCGCACGTCAGATGCGCTGGTGCGTAAGCGGTCGCCAAAGTTGTCGGCAGCGGCGCTGTCCGCAACGTAAAGCACGCAGGCGCGCCCAGCGGAAAGCGGGCCTGAACGGCCAAGTTCATCCAGCAGGCCGAGCAGCGGCGCACCGCCGACCCCATAGCCGAGCATCAGGTGATAGCGCCCAGCCGTATCAGCCTGCAATGGCGCATAGACAGGCTTGCTTTTGATTCCCGTGACGAGCATTACCCGTGCACCATGCCGGCCTGCGCCACTATACCCACCGCCGAGCCCCACTGGCAGGGGCCGGCCGCGTGCGCCCGGGCCCCACCCCCGGCCTCGCAGCCCGGATTTGCATACCACCCACCAACAGGCATATGGTGCGAACCCAAGCAAGAATAGATGGCAGTTACCCACAGCCAGACAAGCCTGACCAACAGATAAAGAATCAAATGGTCGCGACCCGAAATCGGGCGCGTGTGTCCGCAGCATCGAGTATCCGGGGGGGAGCTAGCGATGGACCAAGGCATTACCGCATTACAGGTCTTGTTCACCGAGACCTACTACTGGATCACCATCGTCATGATGTTCTTGATCCACGTCGGCTTCTGTACCTACGAAGTCGGCGTATCCCGGCGCAAGAATCACCTCGCCACGCTGCTGAAGAACACGATGGTGATCCCCGTCGTCGGCGTCTCCTTCTACCTGTTCGGCTGGTGGCTCTATTCCGCGATGGTCCATGGCCCTGGTATTACCGGCGGTCTGGTCTCATCGCCGTTCGCTGAGCCCTGGAACGAGTTGATGGGCGCGCACATGGGTGGCAAGCCGCACGGCACCAACATCACGGCGGCGGATACCGCCGTGTGGGCGCGGCTCAACGGCGTGTTCTGGGGCGCATTCCTGCTGTTCTCCTGGACCACCGCGTCGATTATCTCTGGCTCGATCATTGAACGTGTCAAGTCCGGGGCGTTCTGGCTGATTGCGGTGATGGTGGGCTCGGTCACCTGGATCATCGATGCCGCCTGGGGCTGGCACCCGTCCGGCTGGATGGTGCAACTGCTGGGCTACCACGACGCCTATGCCTCGGGCGTTGTGCATGCCATCGCCGGCGGCACGTGTCTCGCAGTGCTTATCAACCTGGGCCCGCGCATCGGAAAGTTCAGGGCAGACGGCACGGCGCGCAACATCCCGCCGCAGAATCCCTGGCTGGTCTGCATCGGCTTATTCCTGATCTACACCGGTTTCTGGGGCTTCTACGCCGCCTGCAACATTCCGATCTACGACGTGCAGCCGGGTGACGGCGTATTCTGGTCGGCGACCAATATTTACCTGCAGCCGACGACGCTTTCAGCCATCACTTTCAATTTCATCATGGCGCTGTGCGGCGGTTTGATGGCCGGCTATATCGTTGCCAAGGGCGATGCCTACTGGACCTATTCCGGCGGCCTTGCCGGCGTCATTGCCACCTCGGCGGGTAACGATCTGTACCATCCAATCCAGGCGTTACTGATCTCCGCACTCATCGTGGTCGTCATCTACAGGATGCACAACTGGGTCGAACGGCGCTTCAAGATCGACGATGCCGTCGGTGCGGTTGCGGTGCACGGCTATGCGGGGTTCCTGGGTGTGTGTGCTGCGGGCGTCGTGCTGTGGGGCTATCCGGCCTCGCCCGATGCGCTGCTCGGCCATGCCGAGCCATGGGCGCGCATCACTCCCTGGGGCCAGTTCGCGGGGGCCATGATCATGTTCTGGGGGCTCGGCTTCATTCCAGGGTATGCGCTGTCGTGGGTGTTGAAGAAGGTGAACCTGTTGCGCATTCCGCACGAGGTGGAACTGGCGGGTCTCGACTTCTCGGCCCATGCCGGCGTGACCAGCGACGACGAGGAAATCAGGAACGCGGTGCTGCAGGAAGCCCGGACCGCGTCGCGCGGGATGAAATGATGCGTCCGAGGAGAATGAAATCATGAACACCGGATCTTTCAGCGACTGGAATGGCGCCATGTTCGACCTCGGCCCGATCTACCCCTTCGTGGGGTGGGAGATGCCCATGGTCATCGTGCTGGCGGTCTTCTGGATCGGCTGGCACGTCGTGCAAATTCGGGGGGAGAACCGCCAGCTGGAACAGGAAGCCCGCAGGCTGCGTGAGGGCGACAACCTGCTGAAGGCCGTGCAGGGCGAACACACGCCAGAGCGCATGTGAGACGCCCCATCCCGCTCCCGGTTTGCAGGGAGCGGCAGATGATTGCTTCAGCCGGGGTTAGCCCGACTCAGGTCGGTTTGGCACCCGGGATCCACGAGGTGCCCGCCAGCGGCACGCCCGACATCGCGGCAGCTTCGATGGTGAGCGCGGCGAGATCCTCCCGCTCGAGGTGATGAACGTTCTGCTTGCCGCAGGCACGCGCGATCATCGTGAGTTCCATGTTGAGGGTCTTCAGGTAATTACTGACGCGCCTGGCCCCAACCTCGGGCTCGAGGCGCTGCTCGAGCACCGGATCCTGTGTGGTCACTCCGACCGGACAGCGGCCCGTATGGCAATGATGACAGTAGCCGGAGGCCGTCTTCAGCAGCCGATAGTCGGCTTCGGCTGAGTAGTGTTTCCCTCCCTGAACATAGCTGTCTGAATTGCAGCCCAGCGCCATCAGGATTCCCTGTCCGATCGAAACCGCATCCGCACCCAGGGCCAGGGCCTTGGCGACGTCCGCTCCGGTACGGACACCCCCCGAGACAATCAGCTGCACCTTCTCTTTCACGTTCAATTCCTCGAGCGCCTCAACCGCCTGCCGCACCGCGGCAAGCGTGGGAATGCCGACATGTTCGATGAACGCCAGTTGTGTAGCGGCCGTGCCGCCCTGCATGCCGTCGACCACGATCACGTCGGCTCCCGCATGCACGCAAAGCTTCACGTCATGAAAAACGCGTGTCGCGCCGATCTTGACGTAAATGGGTTTCTCCCAGTCCGTCGCCTCGCGTAGCTCCTTGATCTTGATCGCCAGGTCGTCCGGACCGGTCCAGTCCGGGTGGCGGCAGGCCGAGCGCTGATCGATGCCTTCAGGGAGCGTCCGCATTTTCGCCACGCGCGAGCTGACCTTCTGTCCGAGCAGCATGCCGCCGCCGCCCGGCTTGGCGCCCTGCCCGATCACGATTTCGATCGCATCGGCCTTGCGCATGTCGTCGGGATTGAATCCGTAGCGCGAGGGCAGGCATTGATAGACGAGCGTCTTCGATGACGCGCGCTCCTCCTGCGTCATGCCCCCGTCCCCGGTCGTCGTGGACGTTCCGAGCGCTGTGGCGGCGCGGCCGAGCGCTTCCTTCACTCTCGCGGAGAGCGAACCGAAGCTCATCCCCGCAATCGTGATGGGGATGTCGAGCTCGATCGGTTTCTTCGCAAAGCGCGTGCCAAGAATCGTGCGCGTCGTGCACTTCTCGCGATATCCCTCGAGCGGATAACGGGAAAGCGACGCGCCCAGAAATACCAGGTCATCGAAGTGCGGCAGGCGGCGCTTCGCGCCGAGGCCGCGGATCTCATAAAGACCCGTTGCGGCGGCGCGCTCGATGTAGTCGAGGATGCGCCGATCGTACAAGGCGCTTTCTTCGCGCTGCACTGCGTCGCGCGCGCTGGGCATTTCGGGCACGGGTCGAGTAGCCATGGCCTCTCCAGTCTGAAGAACTCAGTATTCCTGTTTGGCGTCCGCGTTCCAGTGATAGAGCTTGCGGGCTGAACCCACGCGCTTGAACTCGCGGGCCGACGCGTCAATGCCTGCCGCGGCGAGCAGGCTGGTCACGGCGGCGATGTCCTCGGCGGTCATCGGCTGCACCACCGCATCGGCCCCGAGTGAACGAATATCACCCCGCACATACAGGATGGCTTCGTAGATGGAGTCGCCAAGGCCTTCGGCCGCGCTGCCGCAGATGACGATCCGCCCCGCCTGTGCCATGAACGCCGAGAAACTTCCAACGTCGCCGCCGACCACGATATCGCCGCCCTTCAGCGAAATGCCGCACCGGAGGCCCGCGTCGCCGCGAATCACCAGAAGTCCCCCGTGGGCCGACGCGCCCGCGCCACCACTTGCAAAGCCGCCGACCTCGACGCGCCCCGACATCATGTTCTCGGCAACGCCGGGGCCTGCATTGCCTTCGATCGCGACGGTCGCCTGCTGGTTCATTGCCGCCGCGTAGTAACCCGCATGCCCGGCGATTTCGATCCGCACCGGGGCGTCAACGGCAACCGCGATGCTGTGCGCGCCGTCAGGGTTCTCGACGCGTACCGTCGCAACCTGCGTCAAATCGCCATGAAGAAATTGATTAAGCTCGCGCGCCGATTGCTTCGTCAGGTCAAACTTGACCGACGCGGGCGCACTCTCACGCGTCACACGGACCATGAGTACACCTGTGCGGGCTTGGGCTCGAATACGCTAGCATTGCGGATATCCGGCAAGTGCGCGAGCGAGCGGAATTCGGACGAAATCGCGACATAGTCTTCGGTCTCCGCGACCACCGCTGGCTTGCAGGCGAAGGGGTCACGCACCAGCGCGAGCTTGTCGTGCGTTCCCATCAGAAACGTGAAGAACCCGTCGAAGTCCTCAAAGGACTGATGCAGCGCCTGTTCGAGCGTATCGCCTTGCTCGAGCCGCCAATGGATATAGCGGCAGGCACCCTCTGTGTCGCAGTCGCTCACAAACTGCTCGCCGATTTTCTCGAGCTTGCGCTTGAGGCTCCCGGGATTTGCGAGCGAGCCGTTGTGGACCAGGCACCAGTCCTCGCCCGCCGTGTACGGATGCGCGTTCTCCGGCGTCACCGCGCTTTCCGTGGCCATGCGCGTGTGCCCGACGAGATGGGTGCCGCGAAATGCGCCGAAATGATAGCGATCCGCCACCTCGACGGGCAGGCCCACGTCCTTGTAGAGGTCGATCGAGCGGCCCACGCTCAGCACGTGCACCCGCGGGTACCGTGCGGCGATCCAGCGCCGCACATCCGCGGGCGGCGATGTTGTCGTCAGCACAGCGTGATTCGCCTCGACCATGAGCGCGACGCCCTCGAATTGGGTCGTCACGGCGTCTTCGAATCCCTGCCAGGCAAATTCCGGATCCGCGCAGTAGAGACTCAGCTTGCGCTGTTTCTCCCCCAGCGGTTCGGTAAACACCGCCATGCCCGACGAGTCAGGGCCCCGCTCCGTCATGCCGATGAGCATCGGCACCATCCACTCGCCAAGGTGCCTGCGCAATGTGGGCTTCTTCACGAGCAGACCGACGATTCCACACATGGACGTCTCCCTGTCCTTGCCGACTAGAACATTTCAATGTAGCGGGAGGTTTCCCACTCGCTCACATGGCGCGAGTACTCGATCCACTCCATGCGCTTGATGCTGATGAATTCGCTGGCGAGATCGGCGCCCAGCCCTGCCTTCACGACTTCGTCCGCCTCGAGCGCGTCGATCGCCTCCGCAAGACTCTGCGGCAGCAAGCCGATCTTGCGGCGCTTCAATTCCTTCGACGACATCTCATAGAGATTTTCATTGAGCGGCTCGCCCGGATCGAGACGGCGCTCGATGCCATCGAGGCCTGCGGCGAGAATCGCGGCGCCGGCCAGATACGGATTGATGGCTCCGTCCGGCAGGCGCATCTCGAGGCGCCCGCCCGGGATGCGCACGCAGGCCGTGCGATTGTTGTCACCGTAGGCAATGTAGGCCGGTGCCCAGGTCGCTCCGGACAGCGAGCGGCCCACGACCAGCCGCTTGTACGAATTGACCGTCGGCGCGCAGATCGCCGTGAGCGCCCTGGCATGGACGAGAATACCCGCCAGAAACTGATACCCCATGGTCGACAACGCAAGTCCGCGCTTGTCGCCCTTGTCGTAGAATAGATTCCCCGTTTTCTTGTTGCCCATCGAGATATGGAAGTGCGCGCCGGTGCCGGCGCGATTCGAGAATGGCTTCGGCATGAAGGTCGCGATGACGCCGTGCTTGCGGGCGATCTCGGACGCCGCCATCTTGAAGAGCATGAAATTATCGGCGGTTTTCAGCACGTCGGCGTAGGTGAAGTTGATTTCGAACTGGCCGCTGCCGTCCTCGTGATCGATCTGATACACATCGACGCCGACCGCCCGCATGCTGGTGCTCATCTCATCGAGCATTGCGCTCGCCCGCGACAGACCCTTGTAGTCGTAGCAGGGTTTGTCGAGGGTATCGGTATCGTCGAACGGAGCGAAGCCGCCTTCGGCGTTCCGCTTGAGCAGCATGAATTCCGGTTCGATGCCCGCGTACATCGTCAGTCCCTTCGACTCGAGGCGTTTCAGCTGATTCTTGAGCGCCACGCGTGAGCAATACGGGTAGGGCTTGCCGCGAACGTGCCCGTCGCAGGCGACGCGTGCAAAGCCCGGCATCCACGGCAGTGCGCACAGCGTTTTCGGGTCAGCGACGCCCATGTAGTCGGGGCCGTGAGGCCCCATGCCGAAGCCCCACAGGGCAAAGCCCGCGAAGCCGGCTCCGTCGCCGAGGATCATTTCGTAGTGCTCGACCGGCACCGCCTTGGCTTTCGCCGCACCATGGATGTCGACGAACTGAGCGAGCACATAGCGGATCTTGTTTTCGGCAAACCATTTCTTCGCCTGTTGCGGTGTCATTTACGGCTCTCCTGTATCAATTGCTTATGCCTTCTGCGACTTCCAGAAGCATCGACCACAAATAGTGATCGAAACTCGGGTCGCACCAGATCGTATACCTCAGGTCGCTCCCTGCGCGCCGCGCAATCACGGTCACGCCTACCCCAATCATCGATGTCAGCACCAGCGTACCGCCATCCGCCCTCGCGGCACGCGCGAGCGACATGAAATTGACGTTGCAAGTCTCCACCAGTATGTCGTTCGCACGCGTTCCGGAGAGTTCCAGCACGGTATCCTGCCGTAACACCGGCACCAGGCCCGCGCGCCGCTGCCGCGGATCGAACAGCAGCCGCGCAGTCTCGGTAATGCGCGAATGTGCCGGGCTCCCGTCCCGGCCAACAGCCTCCACCAGGAACTCCGAAGTTGCCAGCCGCGCAATCAGGACGCCGCCATCAGCGGGGCAGGTCCACGCGTTGGCGCCTTGCGGCACTTCGAGGGCGAGTTCGCGCAGCCAGGCCTCCGCCAGCGGTCCTTTGCAGCCGAATCGCGGTCGTTCCGCGACCCGTTGCAACGATACCGCGCCGTCGGATTCTTGCAGGTTCATGCGCCCGCCCCGCTCGCCGGGATCTTCTGGCGCGCCCCGGCGGCATCGTAGAACGGCATCGGCACCACTGGCGCGCTGAGCTCGGCGCCGCCGTCGATGCGGATGCGCAACGTGGGACCCGCGGCCACGGCCGGTGATACGAGCGCGAGACCGATGGTCCGATCCAGCGTCGGGGAATGCCCAACGCTAGTGACGCGTCCCGCGATCTCCGCACCCTGCAGTACCAGGTGACACTCCTTTATCGAGGCGCGGCGCCCCGGCTCAAGCGCAAAGCCGACGAGCTGCTGGCGGGGCGCGCCCTTTGCAATGATCCCGAGGCTGCGTTGCCCGACAAAGAATGGCTTGTCCATCTTGACGGCCCAATCGGCGCCGATCTCGAGCGGATTCGTAAGGCCATCGGTGTCCTGGCCGACGATGACGTGGGCCTTCTCGAGTCGCAGCATGCGCTGGGCTTCGACGCCAAATGCGGTGATTCCGAATGATTCGCCGCTGGCGCGAATGGCGCGCCAGACGTCCACTCCCGAACCCGCCGGCACGTGTATTTCGTAGCCGAGCTCACCGACGAAACCAACCCGCATCAGGCGCGCCGACACACCCGCCACTGGCCCCTCGCGCACGCCAAGATACGGGAAGGCGGCTTCCGAAATATCGACCGACGTGAGCCTGGAGAGCACTTCGCGTGAGCGCGGACCGGCAAGATTGAAAGCCGCCAGCTGACCGGTGAGATTGACGAGGCTGACCGGCATTCCCCACCATGTTGCGAGACGGCCGAGTTCGCGGAAGATGACTGCGGAGTTGCCCGTGGTCGTGGTGAAATAGAAAACCTGCTCGGCAAGGCGTGCGATGACGCCATCGTCGATGATGACGCCGCTCTCATCGAGCATCAGACCGTAGCGCGTCATGCCGGCCTTCAGCGTGTCGAATCGTCCCGTGTAGACGCGATCGAGAAAACGGCCCGCCTCAACGCCATGAACCTCGATCTTGCCGAGTGTGCCGACGTCGATAAGACCGACACCTTCACGCACCGCACGCACTTCAGCCGCGATGCATTGCGCACGGGTGCAGCCGGCGACCTGGTAGTACTCGGGCCGTCGCCAGTTTCCGGCGGGCATCCACACCGCGCCGAGCTTTACATGATCTTCATCGATTGGCGTGCGACGCTCCGGCGTGAAACCGCGCCCCGCGAGATGCGCCATCGCGACCGGATGAAACATCGGCCGCGCGGTGGTCGGCGCGAGCGTCGCGATCGAAATGCCGCGCAGGCGGGCCAGCACCCGCAGCGCATTGATACTGGAGTGCTTGCCCTGGCTTGGCCCCATGCCAACCGTTGCGTAGCGCTTCAGCAGCTCGGCGCTGTCGAAGCCCTCCTGCACGGCGTCAGCGAGGTCCTTGAGCTGCAGATCCTCATCAAAGTCGACGAAGTTCCTGCCCTTGGGGTGTTGCACGATGGGCGAAGGATGTGTTGGAGATTCGGCGGGCAAGAAGACGGGCGAGCGCATCGCATCCTGCCAGCCTGGCGCTTCGTAACCGCAGTGCCGGGCCGCGGCACTGCCAGCGCGTAGGCCATCCGCCAGCCCTGGTTCGAAATCAAATACGCCGTTGACCTTGCCACAGGCAAACAGGCCCGCAGGCAGCGAGTCCGGCACGAACTGCTCTATCTTCGCGTCGTAGCGCATGGTCGTACCGGCCTGCCGCAGAAGTGCGTCGGCCGGAGCAAAACCCACACTCATCCACAAGCCGTTGACATCGACCGGCTCAAACGGTGCGCGTGACCACTCGCCATGTTCCAGATTGGCCGTTTCAACGGCGTCGATTTCACCTGCGCTATTGCGATGCGCCGCATACACCGCAGATCCATTGAGGATACGGACACCCCTGGCACGCAGCCCATCAGCAAGCGCGGCGGACCGCGGGCCTGGTTGTTCACGCAGATCGAGCAGCAGCGGTACTTCGATGCCCGCCGCCAATGCATCCAGCGCCGCGCGGTATGCATGAATATTCGCACCGAGTATCGCGGCGCGCGTGCACGGGGCAACCGCGAATCGGCGCATCAGCCGTTGCGCCCCGGAAGCCAGCATGACGCCGGGCAGATCGTTATTACGGAACACCGCCGGCTGCTCGAAAGCACCCTGGGCAACGACGACCGCGCGGGCCCGCATCTTGATGAGACGATCGGGCGTATCGAGTGCGAGCCAGTGATCAGCGTAGTAGCCCGCGGCGACAGTCGACGGAAAGCAACGAATTCGTGCATGCCCTGCGACCGATCCGATGAGATCAACCACTCGTCCCAGACTTGCCGGGTCCGATCCCAGGGCATAGATGCCGCTCCCGCCGAACTGCGGATTTTCATCGACCAATGCGACGTCGGCACCGGCATTCGCTGCCGCAAGCGCCGCCGCAAGGCCCGCAGGACCACCACCGATGACAACGACATCGGCGAACTCATAGCGCTTGGCGCTCATGCTGCGCGGCGCCCGCAGATCCACTTCACCGAGTCCGGCCAGCTCACGAAACAACCGTTCCCAGTATGGAAACAGGCGTTTGCCGTAAAACGCCTTGTAGTAGAACCCGACCGGGAGAAACGCCGACAGGGAATCGAGCAGTGCCCGACGGTCTCCCGCGAGGCCGCCTTGCGCGTTGACCGCGGTCGCCGTCAATCCTTCAACGATGGGCAGGAGATCCGCACGCGCATTCGGCACGCTGCGTCCAGCGTGCACGGCCTGTACCATTGCATTGACGTCGTGGTTCGCGACCGACAGCGCGCCGCGCCGACGGTGATACTTGAACGAGCGCCCCAGAGTGCGGACGCCGCTGGCCATGAGTGCGCTGGTGAGCGTATCTCCCTGGTAGCCTTGATACCGGCGTCCCTCGAACGAAAAAGAGATCGACCTCGACCGATCGATCCACTCTCCGGGCTGCCTGGCGAGCCGCTTCATGCAGCGCCTCCGGCCGGCCGGGCGTAGATGAATGTCCGCAGCACCACGTCGCTGGCGGTATCGCGCTCCGCTATGAACCAGACACCACTCGCGGTGTGACACCACCATTCGAGCTTGACGCAAGGCACGCTGCTGCGATTGAAGACGTAATCTGACCAGGTCGCATCCGACGCGCTCGCGGGATCCGGCATCTCGCGCAGCTCACCGCCATAAGCAAACTCGCTGATGGGTCGTGGACCATTGACCGGACAGGTGAGAATCTTCATCTGCCTAGTGCCCGACCGAGGCGGCTCCCTTCTCGCCCGTCAATGCATAGCGGGCGAAGCGATCAAATGCGAAGCCGCGAATGAGACTGTGATCCTCGTCGGTCGCGACGGTATGGCTCATTGTCTTGCCGCACACCGGCGTCGCCTTGAATCCCCAGGTGCCCCAGCCCGAATCGAGGTAAAAACCCTTGACCGGAGTCTTGCCCATGATTGGAGCGAAGTCGGGCGTCATGTCGGCCATTCCCGACCACTGGCGCACGATCTTCACGTCCGACAGAAAGGGGAACAGATCGAGCATGTGCGCGCTCAGCGACTCGGTGAAGTCGAGCGTCGATCGCGTCGAATGCAGTTCGTAAGGGTCGAGCGATGCGCCCATCACGAGTTCGCCGCGTGCGCTCTGGCTGACATACACGTGGAGCGATCCGGAGACGATGATGGGATCGAGCCATGGCTTGAGCGGCTCCGACACCATCGCCTGCAGCGGGTGAATATAGATCGGAGAACGCAATCCGGCCATCGCGAGCACTCGCGGTGTCGACCCGGCGACGGCACAAAGCAGCTTGCGGGTCGCGATGCGGCCCCGGCTGGTACGTACGCCGACAACCGCGGGACCCGAGCCCCGATCCTCCAGCTCGATTGCCGTGACCTCGGTATTCTGGTGAATCTCGACACCACGGCGGTCGGCGCCACGCCCATAGCCCCAGGCCACCGTGTCGTGGCGTGCGATCGCGCCGGGCGCGTGATAGAGCGCACCCAGCACCGGAAGTCCGTGCCCGCCGCAGTTGAGATCCATCATCGGAATCGCTGCGGCGACCGACTTCGCGTCGATTGCCTCGCTGTCGATGCCGAAATGCTTGTTGACCTCGGCACGCCAGCGCATGGTGCGCATCGCAGAATCCGTGTGCGCCAGCGTGAAGTGCCCGCGCGTCGAGTAGAAGAGATTGAGGTCAAAGTCCTGCGACAGATCGCGCCACAGCCGCACGCTCTCGTCGTAGAATTTCACGCCTTCAGGGGTCAGGTAGTTCGAGCGGATGATCGTCGTATTGCGCCCGGTATTGCCGCCGCCGATGTAGCCCTTCTCCAGCACCGCCACATTGCGGATTCCGTGGTCGCGCGCAAGGTAGTACGCTGAGGCGAGACCATGGCCCCCTGCGCCGATGATGACGACGTCATAAGTGCCCTTTAGTTCGTCATGGCGCGTGAACATCCGCGGCTCGGAATACCTGCGCGCCAACCCGAATTTAAGAAGACGCCACGGCATGACGGTGCAACACTAGGGGCGGTTATGTGATGATCGCATGTGTAGCATCACATTACATGACATGCAAGTATATTGAGCCCCATGCATATGACAGCCCGGCGATCGAAGCGTGATCCCGCGAAAGCGGCCAGCAAACCTGCGTTTGCAACCGAGCTCGGCCGGGTCGCGCGCCGCCTGCGCGATAGTCAGGGCCTGACGCTCGCCGACGTCGCCACGCGCGCCGGTATCAGCGCCGCGATGCTGAGTCGCCTTGAAACCGGCCGGGCCAGCCCGAGCCTCGAGACCATTGTTTCGCTCGCAGGCGCGCTCGGCGTGCGGCCATCCCAGTTGCTGCAGGAAATCGGCGTCGAAGATGAGGGTGCACAGGTCGTGCACGCAGGTCAGGGGCTCGAAGTCGTGCGGCGCGGGACCCGGCGCGGCCACACCTATCACCTGCTCGCCGCGCAGCGCGGGCCACGCAAGGTGTTCGAGCCGTTCCTGGTAACGCTCACTGACAAGAGCGAAGTGTTCCCCGGATTCGAGCATCCAGGGACCGAGTTCATACACCTGCTAAGGGGCGAGATCGTGTACCGCCTCGGCCGCAGGAGCTATCACTTGCGGCCCGGCGATTCGCTCACGTTTCGCGGCGACATCGCGCACGGTCCGGAGCAGCTGGTGAAAGTGCCGATCCGCATGCTCTCCATCATCATTTACGGGGCGACGCCGGAACGAGTCACGTGACTCGCCCGGGATCCGGGAAATGACGGCGGTGGGTTTCGTTGAACTCAGGGCAACTCCCATTCCACGCTTTCGGCAGTGACAAAGCGCGGGCGGATGTCCACCGGCACATCAGCGAGGCGGTCGAGCACGACCTGCACTTCAGGACGGATCAGGACCAGGCGATCCAGCAGGCGCTTTGCGCCTGCATAGTCGCCGGTCGCCTCCAGTGTCATGAGTTCGTGCGTGAGCCCGATGACCCCCTTCTTCGCCTTACGCAGATCCACGCTGAACGTACCATCCGGATTCACGCGGAATCCGTCGGCATCGAGCAGGTAATTGACCTGCAACGCCATGCCCTTGGCGTGCGCCTCGGTCATGCCGAAACGCAGCGTGCGAAATGACGAGGCCAGGAATGTCGTGTACATCGCGCGCTCGTCGGCCTTGTTAAGGACACCCTGGTCCATGAGCATCTGCAGCGCCCACAGGCCGGAGACATCGGCCTTGGCTTCCTCGACCGTGCTGAAGAGCTCCTTGATCGCCTGGCGCACGCCACTACCCGTCCCGCCCGGCCCGGTGTTCTGGGGTCCGAGACCGTGCATCACTTCGTGCATCAGGATGTGGGTGAAGAACGCGTCAAAGTTGACGTAGGGCTGATCCGTGGGCGCCAGCGCGACTCTTGAAATCGGCAGCAGCGCCTGGTCGAACTTCGCCTGCTGGAAGTTCTTCAGCATCATCCGCTTGGAGCCCATCTCGTTGACGATGCGTTCGTCATTCGGCAGGTTGTAGGCGGCCGTCTGGACGCCGCGGTTGCCGTCGCCGGCGGCGAACACGACGTTGACGACCCGCATCGGCGCCATGCCGCCGAGTTTCGCGCGGCGGTAACGTGCATCGATGGGCAACCGGTCCTCGAGGCCCTGCAATTCGCTATTGAATCGGGTCAGCTTCGCCGTCTCCGTATCGTCGCGCACGGTGATGAAGGCCTCGAAGGCGGCCTTGAAATTGAACCACTCGTCCTCGTAGACCTCGTAGGGCCCGATGGTCGGCTCGATCGAGGAATCGAGTTTCATCCAGGCGACATCACTCGCGTAGTAATCGTTGGAGAGCAGCGCCGCCGCACGCGACTCGAGAAAGGCCTTCAACGTGGGCTGTGTCGTCGCCGCCGCGGCCGCGCGAAGCTCCTGCGCCATCTCGGCAAGCTCGCCCTGGTACTCGAGGCTATAGGGCACGGTCGTGAATGCCCCGCTGGCATCGCGGCGTATCGTCGTGAAGAATCCGGTCGCATTCGCACGCTCGGCGGGTGCAAGGCCGGCAATCCAGGCCTCCACTTCGGCCTTGGTCGCACCGGCCGGGTAGAAATTTGCGGCGTCGGGTTTCTCGCCGATGCCGGGGATAAATGGCACGTCGAGGTCGAGGCGCGACCACGGGCCCTTGTCAATGAGGAATGCCTTGAGGCGGGCCTGACCCAGCAGCGTTGTGTCTTCCAGTAATTTGAGCAGCAACGCTTCGTTGCCGGCCCAGACCTGGCGCAGGAACAGCGCATCGGTGATACGGGCGGCGCGGACCAGGTGTGCGAGCGCCTGGCGCTCGTTCGCGGGCAGGCCGGACAGGTCGACCCTGATGTCCACCGGCGCAAGGCGTGCGGACATGGCTTGCAGGCGCTGCACTTCGGGCTGTATCCGAATTTCCTCGCCGGCCAGCGCGAGGCCCGGAAGCAGGATCATTGCGACGAGAAATGACTTCATGGACAGGCTCCAGCGTGGCAGGCGACACTCGGTACTCATGACACCGACTTCGATCATTAGATGCCGGATTCTGCGGCTTGCAAAGCTGGCTGGCCTCATGGCCCTGTGTTCTGTCGCAGCGGCCGACGAGGTCAAGCCCGCGGCCGGGTACCAGCACTACCTCGTCGGCAATCCGGCCGATGTGGTCAGGCCGACGAGCGGGTTATGGGTATTGCAGGGCGGTGGTGATGACGTCGACGAAAACTATGCGCGCATGGGCGCACACGGCGGTGGCGGCGACTTCGTCGTGCTGCGCGCGTCCCAGGCGGGCGAGTACAACCAGTACATTTATGATTTGTGCAAGTGCGACTCGGTGGAAACCATCGTCTTCGACGATCGCGTGGCAGCCAGCGATCCCTATGTCATTCAAACGATCCGCAACGCCGAGGCGCTGTTCATCGCCGGCGGCGACCAGGACCGCTATGTGCGCTTCTGGAGGGGCACGCCGGTGCAGGATGCGATCAACTTCGTCGCGGCCAAGCCCGCCCCGATCGGCGGCACCAGTGCCGGCATGGCGGTCCTCGGGGAATTCGTTTACTCGGCGATGTACGAGAGCCTGACCAGCGCGGTCGCGCTGGCGGATCCCTACGCCCACGACGTGACGCTCGAGCGTGGTCTTCTCTCGCTGCCGCGACTGACCGGCATATTGACGGACCAGCATTTGCAGGAACGCGACCGGATCGGGCGGACCGTCACGCTGCTCGCCCGGCTGATGCAGGACGGCTGGTCATCGGAACCCCGGGCGATCGCGGCCGATCGCGAAACCGCGCTGCACATTGATCCGAAGGAAGGCACGGCGGAAGTGTTTGCGACGGCCACTCATCCGACGCCATTTGTCTATTTTCTGAGGCCCACGCAGCCCCCGGAACGCTGCGAACCCGGCCAGCCGCTGACATTCCGGGACGTCGAGGTCTATCGCATCGGCCCTGGCGGCCGATTCGACCTGGCTGCGTGGCAGGGATCGGGCGGGATCAGCTACCGCCTGAGCGCCAAGGAGGGTGTACTCAGCTCATCGCGGGACGGGATCTACTGACGCCCCGCCGGGGCTGGCAAATCTGGGTCTGCTGATATACGCTCAAGCCGTTGCGTGGGAGGGATCCATGAACGAACGCATGACCCCGCTGGCAGCAGCGGTATTTGCGGTTTTGTACCCAGCCGCGGCGGCCCTCGCCCAGCAGGCGCCTGCGGATGCCACCAAGCTCGAGCAGGTCGTGGTGACCGCGACGCGACGCAACGAGAACCTCCAGGACGTCGCGCAAAGCATCACAGCCATTTCGACCGAGGACATCGAGAAGCAGGCATTCCAGAATCTGCCGGACGTGATCGGCGCACTGCCCTCCGTCAACATCGTCAACAGCATGCCGGGCCGCAGCTCGGTCCAGATACGCGGCATCTCGGCCGGATCGGATGAGTACCGCCTGGACAGCCAGGTGGCCATCTACCTGGACGACCAGCCGATGACCTCGATTTCGCAGCAGGTGGACGTGCGCCTGATCGACATCGCGCGCATCGAGGTGCTGCCCGGCCCGCAGGGCACGCTGTTCGGCTCGAGTTCCCAGTCCGGCACGCTGCGTTACATCACCAACAAGCCGGAACCGAGCGGATTTTCCAGTCAGCTCGACCTGGAAGTCGGCACGACCAAGGGCGGTGAGGAAAGCTACAACGTCAGCGGCTGGGTCAACATCCCGATCACCGACAATCTCGCCGTCCGCGCCACCGGCTATTACACGAAGGAAGGTGGCTACGTCGACAACGTGCTCGGTCTCACGCTGATGGCGGCAGCGCAAGGTGGCAAACGCAACAACGCCAACGTTGTCGAGAAAGACTGGAACGACTACTCGACCGCCGGCGGCCGCATTGCGGCGCGCTGGACCATCAACCCGGAGTGGGAGGCGACACTCAGCCTGATCCAGCAATCGAGCGCCGCCGACGGCGCCTGGGAGACGGATCCCTATCTCGGCGACAACAAGATCACGCGTTTCTTCGACGAGTACCGCGATGACGACTGGTACCAGGCGTCGATGACCATCAAGGGTGACCTTGGTTTCGCCGAGTTGTCGGTCACGGCGTCCTATTTCGACCGCAAGATCAAGTACGAATGGGACAACATGACCTACGACCAGTGGCGGTCGTCCAGCGCCCAACAGGGCTTCAAGTATGCGATTTACGACACCGATTTGACCTTTGGCACCACCTACAACGACCAGAAGCAGAATCGCTGGGCCTATGAGGTGCGCCTGACCTCGCAGGGTGACAGTCGCTTCCAGTGGATGGCCGGCGCGTTTTACGAAGACGTCTGGGACTGGTGGGACTACGGCACCAAGAACCTGCGCCTGACCAAGACCACCGCCTGGGATGCCGCCCAGTTCTACGCCAGCCAAGCGAACCCCAAGTACGGCATCGAATCCCCGCTGCCGGAAACCAATATCTACTATTCAAACATCTACGCCAAGACCATCAAGCAGAAAGCGCTGTTTGGCGAGATGACCTATGCCCTGACCGACCGCTGGTCGGCCACCGTCGGGGCGCGCTGGTTCGAGTATGACCGCCAGGAGCTCGATATCTATCAGTTCCCGAATGGCCTGCCCCCGTACGACTCCGACGAGACCGACCCCCCCGGCTGCGGCTGTTACGGCCCCGACGGCCGCAACGAGCGCTCGGGCAAGGACAGCGAACACGTCATCAAGCTTGCCACCGAATTCCATTTTGACGACGAGCGGATGGCCTATTTCCTGTTCAGCGAAGGATTCCGGCTCGGTGGCAGCAATGGCCCCCGCGCCGCCTCGACCGGCGTGGTGCCGCTCGAATACGCTCCTGACACACTCAAGAACTATGAGCTGGGCCTGAAGAGCCGTTGGATGGACAACCGGCTGCAGCTCAACGGAGCGCTGTTCTACATGCAGTGGTCCGACATTCAGCAGGACATCTCAACCGACCGGTGGTGGCTACGCGGCAGATTCAACGGCACCAAGGGGGAGCAGAAAGGCATCGAGTTGAGCGGCAGCTGGAAGCTGACCGACCGCTTCAGCCTGGAAGCCAGTGGGTTCTACGGAGAACCGGAATTCTCGGAAGACCTGATCTATCCCGATGACAGTCCCGACCCCACCGATAACGCCGTCATCAAGGCAGGGACGACGATGCCGGTTTCGCCCGGCCGGAAGTACTGGATCGCGGCGGACTACCAGTTCCCTCGCGTCGGTTCCCTGAATGGCAATCTGTGGATGCGGTGGTCCTACAGCTATCAGTCAGAATTCTGGGACAGCATCGACGCGGTGCGTCACAAGGACGCGAATCTCCTGGTGCCCTCCTCGTCGACCAGCACCTTGCAGTTTGGCTTTGATCACGAAAACGGCTGGAGTACGGCGCTCGTGGTCCGGAACCTCTTCGACGAAAAGCGCTACAACTATATCAGTGGCAGTCACTACGGCAGCGACCCGTTCGACGATAAGAATGACGGACCCACTTTCAGCGACCCGCGATATGCTTACCTCCGAAGCGAGCAGCGGCCACGGAGCATCAGCCTCTATTTCAGCAAGAAATGGTGACCGCTCGCGATTGACGCAGCGGCGGTCGCCTTGAAGCTGGTCACGACCTCGGTGGTTCGCGGCAGCCACCAGGGCGAGAGCCACGGCGGCATTTACCTGATCGACCTCGACAAGCGCACGGTCCGGCAGACCCTCGACTGGAACAGGACCGACATCGACTGGCAGGGTCGCGGCTGGGACCGCGGCCTGCGCGGCATCGCCTTCGACGGTGATGTCGTCTATATCGCCGCCAGTGACGAGCTGTTCGCTTATACGCCCGACTTCGAGCCGATCGGTTCCTGGCGCAATCCATATTTGCGGCACTGCCACGAGATCGCGGTGCACGAGCGCCGCCTGTTCCTGACCTCGACCGGCTACGACAGTATCCTTGGATTCGACCTCGACGCCCGCGAATTCAGCTGGGCGCTGCAAGTCATGACGCACGAGTTCAGGTTCAAGGGCGCGATTTACGATCCGCTCGGCAAGGACGGTCCCTTGATGCTGAACAAGTTGCATCTCAACAGCATCCATTGCGCCAAGGGCGGCATGTACATCACCGGGATGCGGACCGGTGGCATGCTGCTGTTCAACGGCAAGACAATTCAGATGGCGGTCGAACTGCCGGCGGGCACCCACAATGCGCGTCCGTTCCGCGACGGCGTGTTGTTTAATGACACTGAGGCGGATACGCTCCGTTACTCCGGCCGTGGCGAGGGACTCGAGGACCGCACGCTGGCCGTGCCGCGCTACGACCCGGCTGCGCTACTCAATCGCGACCTGGACCAGAGCGGAGTCGCGCGCCAGGGATTCGCGCGCGGTCTGTGCGTGCTATCCGAGACTGTCGTCGCCGGCGGCTCCTCGCCATCCACCGTGTCGGTCTACGACCTTGCGGCAAGCAAGCGCACGCTGTCCGTGAATCTTTCGATGGATGTCCGTAATGCCATCCATGGACTCGAGGTCTGGCCGTACGGTTGATCAGATTCCGGCGTTACGGACGGTCTCGGGCAGTTCCTCGAGGATGTCCGCGAATTCTTCGCGCCACAGGTCGAGGTATTTTTCATAGCGGCGCCAGGTGCCGAGCGCGCTCGTGTAAAGCGGCTGGCGGACCTGTTCGGAACTTGCCGTCTTGATCGCGCGCCGGGTCTCGTGGAACCGCACGCAAGCCTCCTCGAACGGCAGGCCGCAGTGCTCGAGAATCCGGTGTACCTGCGTTTCGAGGTCGGTCACCGTTTCCTCGTAGTGCACGTCCAGCACTTTGCCCGGCAGCACCCGATGCCAGTGCCGCATCGTCTCGTGATACTGGCGGTAATACGCGGCGAGTTCCATCATGTCGTAGGTGAAGTCCTGCCCTTTGCCGAACAACTGCTTGTAGCCGCCGAGACAGGTGTCGTAGGGGTGGCGCCGCGCATTGATGATCTTCGCGTTCGGCAGGATCAGGTGCACGAATCCGACATGGGAGAAATTGTTCGGCAACTTATCGGTGAAGTACGACTTGTCCGTGGTCCGGAATGCACGCGTTTTGTCAATGTATTGCCGGCCGTAGGCACGGAAGTCCTTGCTGCGCAGGTCCCGGACAGTTTCCGGGTACTGCTTTCGATCGGACCGATAGCGGCCGATGGACGAGGCCACCTGGCCGAGTGTCGGCAATTCCGCGGTCCCCTCGACCTGGCTGTGGCTCGCGAGTATCTGCTCGATGAGTGTGGATCCGGAGCGCGGCAGGCCGACGATGAAGATCGGGGCGGCTGATTCGTCACCATGGCCTGCATGCTGATCGAGGAATTCCCGGCTGAAGACCTCGATGATCTCTTCGTGGCGTGCTTCCAGCGCGACCGGATCGTAAAACACGAGCTTGCGCTGGCGCTGGTTGCCGGTGTCGTAGTAGTGCCAGGCCTTTTCGTAGTCGCCCATGTCCTCACAGGCCTTGCCAAGTGCGAACCGGAAATGGATGTCCGCGCTATCCGCAAGATCGCCGCGCTTCACCTGCTCTTCCATCGCCGCGACCTCGGCATCCTCGAAACGGAACACCTTGAGGTTCGCCATGCTCCAGTAGACCTCGCCGAAATCGGGGCTGGCGGCGATCGCGGCGCGATAGGCACGTAGCGCCGCCGCCTGGTCGCCGAGCGTTTTCAATACATGGCCGTAGCTCATCTGCACGCCCGGCGCGTCTGCATTCAAGGCGAGCGAGCGTTCGTAGGCCTCGGCGCTTTTCTGCACTTCGCCCGCGTGGGCGTAGGCATTGCCGAGTCCGCTCCAGGCGGGAGCATTGGTGGGCTCAAGCCGGGTGGCCGTACCGTAGCAATCGATTGACTCGGGATGGCGGTTCGCCTCGTACAGGAGCGCTCCGAGCATCATCCACGCGGCCGTATAGCCCGGCGCAAGAGTCGTCGCGCGGCGCAGGAGCGCCTCAGCGTCGCTCAGGTGCTTCTCGTCGCGCCAGTAGACCTGGGCCAGCGCGCGCATGGCATCGACATTGTCCACGTTCTCACGCAAGGCGTCGCGGAGCGTCTCGATCGCCTCTTCCTTGCGCCCGGCCCGCAGATGATCGAGCGCGAGCGCAACCTTGCCCTTGTCACTGTCCTGCTCGAAGTATTCCTCGAAGGCCGCATCCGCCTCGCGGCCTCGGCCCAGCGCCGCGAGCGCCTCTCCGAGCTTCTTGTGCGCGAGCGGCAATTGCGGCTCGAGGCGGATGGCCTCTTCGAAGCAGGGCACGGCCTCCTCAAAGCGCTGTTGCAACGCGAACACGCTGCCGAGATCCTCGTGAAGATGCGGGAAGTCCGGTTTCAGCGAGATCACGAGCCGAATCGTCTGCTCGGCTTCCGCGTAGCGTGCCTGCTTCGTCAGCGCATGACCAAGCAGGCGCAGGTGGTCGACACATCCCGGATTCGCGCTTAGGTAGTCACGGCAGGTCTCTTCGGCCCGCAGCGGGTGATTCGCCCGCAGCGCCTCGAGCGCGGCTGCGATGCTCGCCTCGCGCGTTACTTCAGGTATTTGTCGAACCACTGTCGCACGCGGATCAGTTGGTCACGGTCATGGCTCTACCCTGCGAATCACCTGTCCCGGATAGTGCCCAGTCGCCTCGCCTTCATTGAGGACGACGACGCCGTTGACCCAGACCTTGCTGATGCCCACGGAGCGCGCCTCCGGATGCTCGATCGTCGAGCGGTCGGACACCTGCTCCGGATCGAGCAGGACCAGATCAGCATGGGCGCCCGGCCGGATCACGCCGCGATCGACAAAGCCCATGTGCGCGGCGGACAGGCCAGTCATCTTGTGGATCGCTTCCTCGAAGCTGAACAGTTTCTGCTCGCGAACATAAACGCGGAGCACCTTGGTGAATGCGCCGGCGCCGCGCGGGTGCTTGCCTGACAACGATCCGTCGGAACAGATGTTCGCGTACGGCCACGCCGTCAGCGCCGCCACGTCATCGGAGCGCATGCTGGTTCCAATCACGTCATCCTCGTTGCCCATGACCGCCGAACGCTGAGTGAGGTCCATCAGGGCCTCGGCGGGCGTCGTGCCCTTGCGCTCGGCGATCTGCGCCACGGTCAGGCCTTCCAGCGCCGGCTCGGGCGGATACCCGGTCAAGAGCAGGCCATCGGGCGGTGAAATGCTCTTCAAGACGAATTCCGCGGTTTCGCGATTCGAGAAATCCCGCGCTGGAAACAGCACACCCAGGTTGGCCTGCCAGTACTCGTAAGGATAGATGTCGCCGGTAATGTCGACACCCTCACTTCGCGCCCGCTCCAGCACATCGATCAACCGCTGCGATTGGCCCCACCAGTCCACCATCGCGAGCTTCATGTGGGACACCTGCACCGGGATCTTTGCCTCGCGGCCGATCCGCACGATTTCGTCCACCGCAGCCCAGAAATAGCGGTCCTCACTGCGAATGTGACTGATATAGCGGCCGCCGTAGCGTGCGGCCTCTTTCGCGAGCACGAGCAGCTCGTCAGTCGTCGAGTAAATGCCCGGGTCGTACTCGAGGCCGGTCGAGAGTCCGAGCGCGCCATAGCCCATGCCCTCGCTGACCAGCTTTCGCATTCGTTCGATTTCTTCCGGCGTCGCCGCGCGGGCGAAGTCCGTGCCCATTACGAACTCGCGGATGTTGCCGTGCCCGATGTAAGACGCCACGTTGATGGCAGCCGGCGTCTGCTTGAGCCTGTCGAACAGATACTTGAGCGGATAGGTCATCCCGCCATCCTGACCAACCACGATGGTCGTGATGCCCTGGCTCACGGCCGCCATCGCCTCGCGCTGCTCGAAGATTCCCCGGTCGTGGTGGCTATGCGTATCGATGAAACCCGGCGTGAGCGTCAACCCGCCGGCATCAACGATGAGTTCCCCCGGAGTCGGTTCAAGCTCGCCGACGGCGACGATCCGATCGCCCTGCAGACGCACGGCGCCCTTGCGCGCCGGGGCACCGGTGCCATCCACGATCCAGGCATTGACGATGATCGTAGAGGTGGTGTCCACCTCGGCAGCGACGGAAACGATCGAGCCCGCCCCAAGCACAAAGCCCACAAGTACGCGGCCGACGATTGACATGC
>CAYYQQ010000039.1:0-7049 GCA_964473595.1 uncultured Steroidobacteraceae bacterium
CCCATCATGATGACGGTAGCGGCAATTATCGGCGGACTACTGCCGATCATGTGGGGCAGTGGCACTGGCTCAGAGGTGATGCGCCGAATCGCCGCACCGATGGTGGGCGGCATGGTCTCGGTCACGGTACTCGCCCTGATCGTGATCCCGGCGATTTACGCGGTCGTCAAGGAAGGCGCCATCCGGCGGGGGGAAGTCTGAATCTGCCCGCGACATCGCGTAGAATCGCGCCATGCAGCAGCGGAGAATCGCAGCACCAATCCGGAATAGCACGCCCGCCATGGACGGTTTCCGCATGCCGGCGGAATTTGAGCCGCATGCGGGCGCCTGGATGTTGTGGCCCGAGCGTCATGACAACTGGCGTGCGGGCGCCGTGCCTGCACAGCGGGCATACGCCGCGGTGGCCACGGCAATTTCGCAAAGCGAACCGGTGACAATGTGCGCCTCGGCGGAGCAGTTCCAGCAGGCACGCGCTGCACTGCCGGCGGCCGTGCGCGTGGTCGAGATGTCGTCGGACGACGCGTGGATGCGCGATGTCGGCCCAACCTTCGTCGTGGACCGGCGCGCGCGCGTGCGTGGCGTGCACTGGATCTTCAAAGCCTGGGGCGGGCGCTCCGCCGGTATCTATTGCTCCTGGGACCGGGACGCGCAGGTCGCAGCGAAGGTGCTCGAGATCGAGCGTTGCGAACGCTACCGCGCGCCATTTGTGCTGGAAGGTGGCGCCATCCACGTGGATGGCCGCGGGACTCTGCTGACCACAGAAGAATGCCTGCTCAATCCGAACCGGAATCCCGATCTTCGGCGCGGCCAGATCGAGACCCTGTTGCAGCGCTATCTGGGGATCGAGCAGATCATCTGGCTCAAGCGGGGTGTCTACAAGGACGAAACCGACGGGCACGTGGACAATCTCTGCTGCTTCGTGCGACCGGGCGAAGTGGTGCTGACCTGGTGCGATGACCCCGAGGATCCGCAATACGATATTTCGCACGAGGCTTACGAGGTACTTCGAACGTGTCGAGATGCGCGCGGTAAAGCATTGAAAATACATAAGCTTTATCAACCTGGGCCCTTATACATGACGGCCGAGGAAGCCGCAGGCATCGAGCAGGAACCCGTCAGCAAGCAACGCCGCGGCGGCGACCGGCTCGCGGGGTCCTATGTAAATTTCTACATCGCGAATCGATCAATCGTGATGCCGCTGCTCGATGCGCGCACGGACAAGCGCGCAAGAACGCTGATCTCGCGGCTATTCCCTGGCCGGGAAGTCATCGGTGTGCCTGCGCGCGAGATCCTGCTGGGCGGCGGCGATATCCACTGCATCACCCAGCAGCAGCCACGGCCGCGGCGCGTTATGAAGGCATAACGAGCCGGCCTTTCCGGAGACCACCCGCTGCTACATAGGATCTTCCCCAGGAACATTGTCCCGGGGTATCGGCGGTGGCGAACGCAGGCGCAGCAATTCAGACCGAGGCATATCCGCTCGACGCGACGCGCGTCGAGCTGCTCTCGCGCCTGGTGAAAGGCCTCGACGCATCCACGCTGCAATGGCTCTCGGGTTACGCCGCGGGTCTCGCTTCGGCGCAGGGCGACACGCCTCGTGCCCCGCCCGCAGCGGAACTGGACGCCTCTGTATTCGCGACCATCGTCCACGGTTCGCAGACCGGCAATGGCCGGCGTATCGCCGAGGCGCTGGCCACAAGGCTGCAGAGCCAGGGCATCCAGGCGCGATTGATCCGCGCGGGCGAATATCCATTACGCGAACTCGCGCGCGAGCGGCGCCTGTTCGTCGCCATGAGCACGCACGGCGACGGCGACCCACCGGACGATGCGCGGGCGTTCACGGATTTCCTGTTCAGCCGCCGTGCGCCGCAGCTGCCATCGCTCGAATTCGCCGTGCTTGCGCTCGGCGACTCGAGCTACCCGAAGTACTGCGAGATCGGGAGACGCATCGATGAGCGGCTCGCGGAACTCGGTGCAACCCGGTTGTTCGAGCGTGTCGATTGCGATGTGGATTTCGAGGCGGGAGCCGCGGACTGGTCTGCGAGTGCATTCACGATCCTGGAACAGGTGCGGCCCGTTTTGCCGGCGACGCGCGTTGCAACACTGCGCCCGGTTGCCGTCGCAGCGCCCTGGAGCCGCGAACGTCCGTTCACGGCTGAACTCCTCGCCAACCAGCGAATCACGATCGGCGAGGGCGTGCGCGACGTGCGGCACATCGAGTTGTCGCTCGCGGGTTCCGGCCTGCACTATGAGCCCGGCGATGCGCTCGGCGTCGTCGCAGAGAATCCGCCGCAAACCGTCGAGGCCGTGCTTTCGGCAGCGGGATTCAGCGGCAGCGAAGCAATCGAGCGCAGTGGGGAGACCCGCGACCTGGCCGGCTGGCTGCGGTCGGGACTCGAAATCACGCGCGTCACGAAACCGCTGATCGGGAAGTTCGCCGAGCGCAGTGGCAGCGCGGAACTGGCGGCGCTGCTGCGGCCCGGGAATGAGGCAGGGCTCCGCGAATTCATGACGCGCACGCAACTCGTGGACCTGCTGGTTCATTACCCGGCTGACTGGGATGCCGCGGCGCTCGCGGGCAGCCTGCGCCCGCTGGTGCCGCGGCTCTATTCGATCGCATCGAGTGCCAAGGAAGTCGGCGATGAAGTGCACCTGACCGTCGCGCGCCTTGATTCCGGCGGCGGCTCGACCCGGCCGGGCGCGGCCTCGCATTTCATCGCGACACGCGCCGATGCCGCGCAGTTGTCCGTGTATGTCGAGCCGAATCTACGCTTCCGCCTGCCGGCCGACACGTCGCGCGACGTGATCATGATCGGCCCCGGCACCGGCGTCGCGCCATATCGCGGTTTCCTGCAGGAGCGGGCCGCGACCGGCGCCGCCGGGCGCAACTGGCTCGTATTCGGTGCACGTCATTTCGCGAACGATTTTCTCTACCAGATCGAATGGCAGCGCGCCTTGAAGCGCGGCCTGCTCACGCGGATCGACCTGGCCTTCTCTCGCGACCGCGGACCCCGTGCGTATGTGCAACAGCGCATTGCCGAGGCGGGCAGGGAGCTTTACGACTGGATCGAGTCGGGCGCATCCATCTATGTGTGCGGTGATGCGACGCACATGGCGCCCGACGTGCATGCGGCGCTTGCATCGGTCATCGAACGGCATGGCGCCCTTTCGGCCGAGACGGCCCGCGAACGCCTCGACCGGCTGGGTGCCGCGGGGCGCTACCTGCGGGACGTCTACTGATGGCCGCGCCCGCCTTATCGCCGGTCGAAAATATCAAGGCCGCGAGCAGGCGGCTTCGCGGCACGATCGTCGAGAGCCTCGCGGAGCCGGCCACGGGTGCCTTGCGCGAGGACGACCAGCAACTGATCAAGTTCCACGGGACCTACCAGCAGGACGACCGCGACCTCCGCGAAGAACGCCGGCTTGCGAAACTGGAGCCCGCCTACAGCTTCATGATCCGCACACGGCTGCCGGGCGGCGTCTGCACGCCCGCGCAGTGGCTGGTACTCGATGGCCTGGCCGGGCGTTATGGCAATGGCACGCTGCGGCTCACTTCGCGCCAGGCATTCCAGCTGCACGGCGTCATCAAGCGTGAGCTCAAGGAGACCATCGCGGCAATGAATGCCGCTCTCATCGACAGCATCGCGGCCTGCGGCGATGTCAACCGCAATGTGCTCGCGAGCGCGAATGCGCCGGAATCCCCCGCGCATGCCGAGGCGCAGGTCTGGGCTGAACGCCTTTCAGAACACCTGCTGCCACGAACGCGTGCCTATCACGAGATCTGGCTGGACGGCGAAAAAGTCGCGGGTGGAGAAGAGGTTGAGCCGATCTACGGCGCGACTTACCTGCCGCGCAAGTTCAAGGCAGCGATCGCCGTGCCACCCGTCAACGACGTGGACGTATTCGCACACGACCTCGGATTCATAGCAATCGTCGAGGACGGACGGCTCGCGGGATTCAACCTGACCGTAGGCGGCGGCCTCGGCACTACGCACGGTGATGCTGCGACCTGGCCGCGGCTCGCGGACCTGGCTGGTTTCCTGACACCGGAACAACTGCTGCCGGTCGCCGAGGCCGTGGTCACGACACAGCGTGACTTCGGCGATCGCGGCGAACGCAAGCACGCGCGGCTGAAATACACGATCGCGGATCGCGGTCTCGAATGGTTCAAGGCGGAAATCGGGCGCCGCACCGGGTTTGCGCTGCAGACGGCACGCCCATTCGCATTCACGTCGACCGGCGATCGCTACGACTGGAGTGAAGGGCGGGACGGCTGCTGGCAACTGGCACTGCACATCGAGTCCGGGCGTATCGTCGATCGTGGCGATCGACGGCTGCGCACGGGGCTTGCGCGCATCGCAGGTATTCACCGCGGCGACTTCCGCCTGACACCGAACCAGAACCTGGTCATCGCGGGTGTCGAGCCCGGCGAACGCGCGCGCATCGACGCGCTGGTCGAAGCTTATGGGCTCGATGATTTTCGCGCTGCGCGACCGATCCGGCGCGAGGCACTGGCCTGCGTCGCAATGCCGACCTGCCCGCTCGCAATGGCCGAGGCCGAGCGCTACCTGCCGGCGGTGACATCTGCGCTGGACGAGTTGATGGAAGAGCAGGGCCTCGGCGGCGAGCCGATCCTGTTCCGGATCAGCGGTTGCCCGAATGGCTGCTCGCGACCCTATCTTGCCGAAATTGCGCTGGTGGGGAAGGCCCCCGGGCGCTACAACCTGCACCTGGGTGGAGACCGCAAGGGCCTGCGTCTCAACCAGCTCTATCGCGAGAATCTGGACGAGCGGGAATTCCTCGACACGCTTTCACCGCTCTTTGCAGCCTGGGCAGGCGAGCGGCAAGCGAATGAAGCCTTCGGCGATTTCCTGCACCGCAGCGGCCTGCTCACGGCAACGATCCCGGCAGGGAGTGCGTGATGTCGCCTCCACGCGCCATGGCACTACGTTCCCAGCCACTCATCGATCTCGATGTGATGAATGAGGAGTTCCGGCGTCTCACGGCCGAGCAGCGCGTCGCGCGCGCGCTCGAGCTACTGCCCGGCGAGCATCTGCTGACTTCGAGTTTTGGCGCCCAGGCTGCCGTCTCGCTGCATCTTGTAACGCGGGCGATGCCGCGAGTCCCGGTGATCCTGATCGACACCGGTTATCTGTTCCCCGAAACCTACCGGTTCATCGATGAGCTGACCGAGCGTCTGAGCCTTAATCTCAAGATCTACCGCAGCCCGATGTCGCCCGCCTGGCAGGAGGCGCGCCACGGCAAGCTCTGGGAACAGGGCGCCGATGGTATCGAGCGCTACAACCGCATGAACAAGGTCGACCCGATGGAGCGTGCATTGCGCGACCTGGATGGCGGTACCTGGTTTGCCGGCTTGCGCCGGGAACAGTCACTCACGCGTGCCTCGATCGAGCCCGTGCAGCTCACTGGCGCCGGACGCTACAAGATTCACCCGATCTTCGACTGGACGGACCGGGACGTCTATCGCTACCTGAAGAGGCACGCGCTGCCCTATCACCCGCTGTGGGAGCAGGGCTATGTGTCGATCGGCGACTGGCATACGACGCGCTCGCTGCGCGATGCCGGCGACGACGCCGAGGCCACGCGTTTCTTTGGCCTGAAGCGCGAGTGCGGCCTGCACGAGATCAACGGCTCGGGGATCTGAGGCCCATGCGCTATTTCCCGGCCTTCCTGGATCTGCAAACGGCACCCATCCTGATCGTCGGCGGTGGCGAGATTGCGGCGCGCAGGCTGGAGCTGCTGCGTCAGGCGGGTGCGAGTGTCACGGTCGTCTCGCCGAGGGCCATCGCCGGTATCTCCGGGCGTGCGAAGGAGGGTGGACTACGCTTGCTCGTGCGCCGCTTCGAACCCGCGGACGTCGCAGGCATGCGCATCGTGATCGCGGCAACCGGCGACCGGGATGTCAATGCGGCGGTTGCCCGGGCCGCGCGCGAGGCCGGCATACCGGTCAATGTCGTGGACGACGCGGCGCTCTCGACCTTCATCGTGCCGGCGATCGTCGATCGTTCGCCGCTGGTTGTTGCAATTTCGAGCGGCGGTGTCGCACCAATGCTTGCGACGCGCGTGCGTGCTCTGATTGAGAACCTGCTCGACGAATCCTGGGGACGGCTTGCGCTCTTCGCCGAACGCTGGCGCGCGCGCATCCGTTCCGGAATCGCAGACCTTGCGGCAAGGCGACGCTTTTACGACTGGCTCCTGGATGGAGCTGCCGCCTCCCTCGTGCGCGCAGGCCGCGAAGAGGAGGCGGACCGAATTCTGGGGGAGCGCCTGACCGCGGTTTCGCCGCCGACTGGCACCGTCACGCTGGTGGGCGCCGGCCCCGGTGACCCGGAATTGCTGACACTGCGCGCCCTGCGTGCCCTGCAGGCGGCCGACGTGATCCTCGTGGATCGTCTCGTATCACCACAGGTCCTGGCGCGCGCGCGCCTTGATGCCGAGATCGTCGACGTTGGCAAGGCGCCGGGTGGTCATGGCGCACGGCAGGACCGCATCAACCGCATGCTGGTAGCCGAAGCGCGGCGAGGCCGGCGGGTCGTGCGCTTGAAAGGCGGCGATCCCTTCGTGTTCGGCCGGGGAGGCGAGGAACTCGAATACCTGGAGCGCCATGGTATCGCCTTCGATATCGTGCCGGGCATCACCGCCGCGCTCGCCTGCGCCGCCTATGCGGGTATTCCGTTGACCCACCGTGATCATGCCCAGGGCGTTCAATTCGTGACTGCGCATTGCCGCGAGTCCATTAATGCAATCGACTGGACCGGTCTTGCGCGACCCGGCCAGACGCTGGCCTTCTACATGGGTGTCGCGGAACTTGTCGCGATTCGCGATCGCCTCACGGCGGCCGGGCTTTCGCCGGCGACGCCGGCAGCGCTTGTCGAAAATGGCACGCGTGACAACCAGCGCGTCATCGTGACGGAACTCTCTGATCTTCCGGGGGCCGCGAAGCGCCATTCGGTGGGATCACCGTCCATGCTTTTCGTCGGGGATGTCGCGGCGCTCGCAACGAAGCTGCACTGGTTCGGCGCGGCACC
>CAYYQQ010000039.1:7149-24969 GCA_964473595.1 uncultured Steroidobacteraceae bacterium
GTGATCGATCGCAAGCGCCGCGATCATCTGTCCGGCCACCAGTAGTGCCAGGAACGTTGCGCCGCCGATCAGCGGCCCGAAGGCTGTCGAGGCCGTGATGAAACAGGCGCCGAGCAGGCCCGCACCCCAGGCCCACCAGGGTGCGTCGCCCGCCTGGGCAAGCACCGGCATTGATCCGCGACCCAGCAGGACAATTGCGGACAGCACCAGTGTTCCCACCGCGAAATTGATCAGGGCCGCCGCCATCGGCGAGCCGACGTGTTGGCTCATCGTGGCATTCAGGCCGATCTGCACGGCAAGTGAGGCGCCGACGAGGGCGGTGACGATCATCGCGGCGTAATTCATGGGCTCAGTCTTTTCGCCAGGCCAGTTCGACGAAGGCCGCGCGGTCGCGGCCCGGAAAGTAACGATAGATGCCGCTGCCGCTAATTGTCACAAAATCGGCGCGGTCGGCATAGGCCGCATCCAGCAGGTTGGTTACGCGCAGCGCGAATGTCCAGGCCGGCTGCAGCTGCCAGGATAATCGCAGATTCACGAGGTCGTGGCCGTCGTATCGCGCCGTATTGGCGGCGTTGGTCCAGTAACTGCCCACTTGCAGCCACTCGAGCTCGGCGGCGAGACGCGCCGTTTCATATTGCAGCCGCAGTGCGTGAACATCACGCGGTGCCGTGTCGATGTCGTTTCCTGCGGTGATCTGCTCGCCCTGCTCGACGGCCGCCGTGAAGCGGTACTCATGCCGCGCCAGGGTGCCGCTGGCCGCGACCGCCCAATTTTCGGCGAAGTCCCAGTCGAAGTCGTACTCGAGGCCGCGATGACGCGTGCGGCCGCCGCTGACATTGAATCCGGCGGAGTCGCGCAGGATCACGTTCTGCTTGTCCATCGTGAAGGCGGCGAGATCCAGTCCGGCCGACGCACCGCGCAACCGCAGGCCAAGCTCGACGGCATCCGCGCGCTCCGAATCAAGATCAGCGACGGATTGCTGGCGTTGCAGGCGATAGAGTTCCGTCACTTCCGGCGCGCGATAACCGCGCGCCATTGAGAGGTAGGCGGCAAGGCTTTCGACCGGACGCCAGACGAGGCCCAGTCGCGGCGCAAAGTTCGTGAAATCGTCAGAGCGGTCCGCAGGACGCGAATAGAGACAACCACCCAGGCAAAGGGCACCGTTCTCGTCCGTGTTGCCGTCGATCATCCGGTTGTTGCAGTCGTAGCGAACCTCTTCGAGCCGGATGCCGGCCTCGATCGACCAGTTTGGGGCGAGCGGCCGCCGCCATTGCGCATAGCCCGCGAAGACCTGTGAATCCACGTCATAGTCATAATGCCGGCCGGCAGGGCGGATGGCATTCGCGTCGGGCGAAGGGCTGGTCGTCGGGCCATCCTGGAACTGCAACAAGGAGCTCGCAGCAACCTCGGCATCCGTGCCGAGCATTAGTTCACCGCCCGCCACATTTTCCCGCGTGAGCGAGAACAGAAGCCCCGCGCTGTCCTGGCCATTCTCTTCGACCGGCTGGCCGAGCAGGAAATGCTGCAGGAAATCCATGCGGGAGCTACGCAGGTAGCCGCGCAGTTCAAGACCGGAGCCATTCTCGTAGTGCACGGTGAATCGCGCGCTTTGGGCGTCGCGGTAGGCCTCGGGGTTTGGGTTCGAATGCGCGAGCGCTGAATTCCGATAGGCATCTTGGCCGGTGATGAATCCCGCGGTCTCCTGATCAAGGTGCGTCGCGGCCAGGCGCATGGTGAGGCTGCCGGTGGAGAGAGGCTGGGTCCACACGGTATTCAGCTTCTGTTCCGAGAATCCGGAGGAATCACGCCAGCCGCCATCGTCGGTCGCGAGCAGCGCGATGCCCAATCCTCGTCCGTCGGATTCAGTCGAAGCCGCAAGTCGCATGCGTCGGTAGTCGTCGCTGCCGGCCTCAAGCGCGAGACCGAGCACCGGCAGTTCATCGGGCAAGGGCGGAATCACATTGATAATGCCGTGCACGGCGCTCGAACCATACAGGGAACTGCCCGGACCGCGAAGGATCTCGACGGCGGCGGCCTGCTCGATGTTGACCTCGAACAGTTCGTTGACGTTGCAGCTGCCGACCGGCCGGATCGGGATGCTGTCCTCGAGCACCAGCACCGCACCGCAGGCGCCCGCACCGGTCAGCACCGGGGAGCGCAGCGCCGTCAAGGATTCCTGTCCGCTGCCGCGCTGGATCATCGTGCCGGGCGCGCGGTTCAGGAGTTCGGAGGAGTGCGTCGGACTGGTCAGCCCCACTGTCGCCGCGTCAATGCGCGTCACGCTGCCCGGGTAATCCATGACCGCCACCGGGCTGCGCGTGGCCGTGACGATCACTTCGTCGAGCGATTGCGCCGGCGCCGCGTGTAGTATCGCGAGCAGCGAGAATACGACCGCAATGTGGGCGGGCTTTGGCACGGCTGCGATTATCGGCCAGGATGCGCTGGATTGTCGCGGCGAAACCCGCGGGGGGCTCGAATGCAGAAGCTTATTGGCATCGCGCTGGCGGTCATCGGCGCCTTTGCGGTATCCGGCATTGCGCTCAACCGCGGCGAGCCCATCAACGCCCTCTGGATCCTGACCGCGGCGGTCTGCCTTTACACGATCGGCTATCGCATCTACGCGGCGTGGATCACGGCGAGCGTGCTCTCAACGGACGGTACGCGCGCCACGCCCGCGGAGCGCCTCGACGATGGCCGCGATTTCGTGCCGACCCCGCGCTGGGTCGTATTCGGCCATCACTTTGCCGCAATCGCCGGACCCGGACCGCTGATCGGGCCCACGCTCGCTGCTCAGTTTGGGTACCTGCCGGGCACGCTGTGGATCCTGTTCGGATCCGTGCTTGGCGGCTGTGTCCAGGATATGGTAATCCTGTTCCTCTCCACGCGCCGGAATGGCCGGTCGCTCGGCAAGATGGCACGCGACGAGCTCGGACCCATCGGCGGGTTCGCGGCGCTGTTCGGGACTCTGGCAATCATGATCATCCTGATAGCCGTGCTCGCGCTCGTGGTCGTCAATGCGATGAAGCACAGCCCGTGGGCGTCCGCCACGGTGTTCGCGACGATTCCGATCGCGATGCTAGTCGGGTTCTATATGCGCGGCATCCGGCCGGGACACGTGGTCGAAGGCTCGGTGATCGGCATTGCGCTGCTGTTGTTCGCCGTCGTCGGTGGCGGCTGGGTCGATCATCACCCGGTGCTTCGTACCTGGTTCGACCACGATGGCCCGGCGCTCGCCTGGTTCGTGATGGGCTACGGGTTCATTGCGGCAATCCTGCCTGTCTGGATGCTGCTTGCACCGCGGGACTACCTGTCCACATTCCTGAAGCTCGGCACGGTCGTACTGCTCGCGATCGCGATCCTGGTGATGCAGCCCGACCTCAAGATGCCGGCGCTCACGCGCTTCATCGATGGCACGGGACCGATATTCTCCGGCAAGCTGTTTCCATTCGTGTTCATCACGATCGCCTGCGGCGCCATCTCCGGTTTTCATTCCCTCATTTCAAGTGGCACGACGCCGAAGCTGATCCGCACCGAGGCGGATGTGCGGCTCGTGGGCTACGGCTCGATGGTGCTCGAGTCCTTCGTCGCCATCATGGCGATGATCGCGGCGACTCTTCTGGATCCCGGCGTGTACTTCGCGATCAACAGCCCGCTGGCGGCGCTTGGAGGCTCGCCCGATGCGGCGGTCACCACACTGGCATCCCTGGGATTTCCGGTCACGACCGGGCAGATGCAGGCACTCGCGAATGAAGTCGGCGAGGCGACGCTCTTCGCACGCACCGGCGGCGCGCCGTCGCTCGCGGTCGGAATGGCGAGCATCTTCTCGAGTGTATTCGGCGCCCGGCTACTCGCGATCTGGTATCACTTCGCGATCATGTTCGAGGCGGTGTTTATCCTGACCACGCTCGACGCCGGTACGCGCGTCGGGCGCTTCATGGTTCAGGATGCGCTTGGGCAATTCTGGGAGCCGCTCGGCCGCACGTCGTGGTATCCGTCGGTGATTCTGGCAAGTGCAATCGTGGTGACCGGCTGGGGTTACTTCCTGTATGTCGGCGTAATCGATCCCTACGGCGGCATCAATATCCTCTGGCCGCTATTCGGCATCGCGAACCAGATGCTGGCCGGCATCGCGCTCGCGATCGCGACCGCGATTTTCCTGAAGACCGGGCGCGCTCGATTTTGCTGGGTTACGGGATTGCCGCTCGCGTGGCTCGCCGTCGTGACGTCGACCGCCGCTTATCAGAAATTGTTCAGCCTGGACCCCAAGGTGGGATTTCTCACGGGTGCATCGGATCTTGCAGAAAAGCTTGCGGTGGGTGCGCTCGCCATGGACAAGGCAGCGGTTGCCGGAAAGCTCATGGTCAACCTGCGCATCGATGCGGCGCTGACGGCGTTTTTCCTGCTGGTGCTATGGGCAGTTATCCTGGATATGCTGAGCATCGGCTGGCGGGCGTATCGGGGCGAGCCCCTGACGTCTGCTGTCGAGGCGCCATACCAGCGTACGCAGTACGCGGGAGTGGCGAATGCCTGATCGAAAATTCATGCGGGTGATTTGCCTCGCGCTGGCCGGGTTTGGCGCGCGCCTTCGCGACATCGTCACGGGCGCATCGGGCCTCTCGGCATACGAGCAGTACCTCACGCACCTGCGCGTGCATCATCCCGAAGTTCAAGCGATGTCGCGCGAGGAATTCTTCAGGAGCAATCAGACGGCTCGCTGGGAAGGTGTCCGCAGGTGCTGCTGAACATGGCCTGCTCAATCACATTCACGCTCTGCCTTCTGATCGCCACTCCTGCGCTGGCGCAGCAGGCGCCTGCTGACGATCCGCCGCCGCACCCGCGCATCGGGCTGGTCCTGTCGGGCGGCGGTGCGCGCGGTCTTGCGCATGTCGGCGTACTGAAAGTACTTGATGAGATGCATGTCCCGGTGGATGCGATCGCGGGCACCAGCATGGGCGCCGTGATCGGCGGCCTCTACGCCTCCGGCATGACGGCGGCGGAGATCGAGGCGCTGGTGCGAACGATAGACTGGAATTCCGCATTTCATGATCACCCGCCACGCAGCGACCTGAATTTTCGCCGCAAGCAGGACGATCGCGAATACCTGGTTCGTTTCCCGCTTGGCATCAAGGCCGGCAAGTTCCGCGTGCCGCACGGATTGATCCAGGGTCAGAAGCTCACGCAGATCCTGCGCCGCGCAACGATCTCGATCGCGGAGATCAATGACTTCGATCGCCTGCCAACCCGCTTTCGCGCGGTCGCGACCGATCTCGAGACCGGTGAGCGCCGCGTACTCGCCAGCGGCGACCTGACCGCGGCCTTGCGCGCCAGCATGTCCGCGCCCGGCGTGTTCGCGCCGGTCGAGGTCAATGACAGGCTGCTCGTGGATGGCGGCCTGGTAGAGAACCTGCCGGTGGACGTCGCCAAGGAAATGGGCGTCGACATCGTCATTGCGGTGGATGTCGGATTCCAGCCGGTCGGCCGCCGTGAACTCACTTCGGCGCTCGCGGTTTCCAACCAGATGCTCACCATCATGATGCAGCGCGAGACCGAGCGGCAGCGCGAGCTGCTCGTCGATCGGGATGTGCTGATCGAGCCGCTGCTCGGCACCATGCCGTCGCTCGATTTCACGGCCGTCGACCAAACGGTTACGTGCGGCGTCGATGGCGCGCGGGGGCAGACAGCGCGTCTCGCTGCGCTCAGTATCGACGAGGCACAGTGGCAGCAGTATGTCGCCGCGCGGGCAGCCGGCGAGTCGACGCTGCCGGAGATCCAGTTCGTTCGCGTGGACGCGAAATCCGCCCGCTATCGCGAGCGCATCGAGGCGGCGCTTTCGCCGGTCGTCGGAATACCGCTGGATCCCGGTGCCATGGAACAGCGCCTGTCGCATCTGTACGGCGATGGCAACTTCGAATCACTGGACTACAGGATCGTTCGGGATCACGAGGCGGAGGGCATCGAGGTCGCGGCGCGGCGCAAGAGCTGGGGCCCGAATTACGTCCGGTTCGGCCTCGAGCTGCAGGACGATTTCGAAGGTTCCAACAGCTTCACTGCCGGTGTCCGCACGCAGGTCACCGAGGTCAACAAGTACGGTGCCGAGTGGCAGACCGACTTGCGTATAGGCGCGAACCCGCGGTTCTCCACGGAGTTCTACCAGCCACTCGGCTATGCCTGGGACTGGTTCGTCGCGCCACGTCTGCTGGTCGAGCGGCGGAACTTCGACTTCTTTTCGGGGGGCGAGCGGCTCGCGACCTACCGTGTGCGCAATCAGGAGGCAGGGCTGGATGTCGGTCGTGAGTTCGGCAACTGGGGCGAGTTGCGCGTTGGCCTGATCCGCGGCGAAGGTGATCAGCAACTGCTGGTCGGCGATCCCGGGGATACGGACCTGCCGCCGCGCATCGATTTCGAACGTGGCGAGTTGTACTTGCGATTCACGCTGGACCGGCTGGATGACGTCTATTTCCCGCGTCACGGCGAGTCCTTCACGCTGCAATGGAACGGCGCGCGCGAGGGGCTCGGTGCCGACGTCAACGCGGACCGGATCTCCTTTGACTGGCTGCTGGCGCGCTCCTGGGGCCGGAGCACCTACGTACTGTGGACGACCGGCGGCGTCGCGGTATCGGGTCCGCAGGACGCGGTCCAGGATTTCTACTCATTGGGTGGGCTGTTCAACTTGTCGGGCCTGCCAGCCGATTCGCTGAGCGGCCCGCATTTCGGCGTCGCGCGTGCGCTCTACTACCGGCGCGTCGGCGGCGGCGGGGGAGAATTCCTGAATGTGCCGACCTACGTGGGCGTTTCACTCGAGGTCGGAAACGTCTGGGAAAGCCGCAGCGATATCGACTTCAACTCAACGCGCGTCAATGGCGCGGCCTTCCTGGGTTTCGCTACGTTCCTCGGCCCGATTTACCTGGCCGCAGGCGTGGGCGAGGGCGGCGACCGCAGCTTCTATTTACTGCTGGGCCGCGTGCGCTAAGCTTGCTCGATTCTCTCGAGCACGACTGAAGGCTCATCGCCGCGGCGTGAATAGAGATGCCCGCTCTCCATGTCGGCAAGCACCGCATCGCGCTCTCTCGCGGTCGCAAACCAGTGTGACTTCTGCCAATCGGGCCCGACCAGCTTCACAAAGGGATCGCCGGGCTTCAGGCGGACCTGGATTCCAAAGGGCCGCGCCTGCGGCAGGGCCGCCTTCAGATTGTGCTCGTGACAGATGGCCATGGCGCTACCATAACGAATCCGCGCCGGCATACCAAACATGATTTTCAGAATCGGCGATCGCAAGCACCTTCGCGATCCGCCCAACCCAACAACCTGCGCGTGATGAACCGGTAGACCGGCTTGCCGGTCGCCATCCACAGGCGCGAAATCGGCGCCGGCGTCGCAAGGATACGCCGTTCACGCGTGGTAAGGCGCTCCGGGCAATAGAGACGCTTGTGCTTCAGGAGATGTCGCAGGTCCTCGCGCGCCAGCACGCGGAACAGTCGTCCGCGACGCGCCGACACCGTGGCGAGCTGGAAATCCAGGAGCGCTGGCGTGCCGATCGGCGTGACCAGCCAGTTGGGTTCCTTTGCGAGATCGTTATGCGCCACACCCCGGCGGTGAAGAGCTGCGACCAGGCAGCGCGCGCGGCGGAAGTAATCGGGATTGCGTGGCATTGCGATCTGCATGGGCCGGCCTTCGATCCATTCGCGGCGCAGGCGGCCGGCCTCGGCTGCGAGCAGCCGCGGCGTGCCCGGCAGGCCGTCGAGCCGGGCGAGGGCGCGTGCTTCGCGACGGCACAGGTGGCGCGCAAGCCAGGCGAGCCACCAGCGCGCGGGTCCCGAGTCGCGAACCACGACGGCCTGCCCGCGCTCCTGTTCCAGCGTCATCTGGCCGAACAGATCGGACTTCAGGAGCTTCATAAAACCGTTTCAGGGCAGCCGGAAAAACGGCTGCCAGGCGCCGCCCGCGCGCAGGCCCTCAAGCAGCAGGACGAGCAGCCACAGGCTGAGGAAGGAAGCCGCATCGAGGAAGGCCTTGCTGTAAATCCGGGGTGGCACGGCGACGGACTCTGGCGTCCGCCTGTGCGACCAGTCGGGCCAGAACGCCGGCACCAGATCCCGGTATTCGCGCCAAGCATCGCCATACGCCGCAAGATGGGCCGCGTCTTCACGGCGGGCGGCCGTGAATACGATCGCGCTGACGATGAGCGGCAGCGCAATCGTCAGTGTCAGCGAGAGGGTCGTCAGGCCGATGCCGGCCGCGCCGACGACGGAGCCGAGATACAGGGGGTGCCGGCAGAGCGAGAACGGACCCTCGCGCACCAACCGTTCGTCCTTGCTTCCGGCGATGAAGAGCGTGGTCCAGAGCCGCCCAAGCGCCGCAGCGACGACCAGCAGGAATCCAGCGGATTGCGCAACGAGCGCCAAGCCGCCCTGCAGACTCCGGCCGCCGCTCATCGCCACCAGCGCGAGTACCAGCAGGTAAAACGCCTGGGTCAGCCGGATCCTGGGTGTGCTGCCGGAAGTCGTCATAAGCTCATTGTAAGATAGCGCGACCATGAGCTTCGTCGCTGATTTCCTGGGATATGTTGGCTTGACCGTCATGACGCTCCTGCCGATCATCAATCCGGTCGGGACGGCAGTGCTCCGGATGCTGTTCCCGGACGCAGTGCCTGTCATGTCCCCCGAGGCGCTCGCCGAGGCGCGGGCCAAGGCCAACATTTCATTCTCGCCGCTCGCCATGCCGTCGCTGTCCGGCCCGGGCTCGATCGCGATGGTGATTTCGATGTCCTCGACGATTCGGCTCGAGGAGCGGGATGCGCGGTTCATGATCGAGCATGTATCGGCGCCATCGCCCGCATCATGGGATTCCTGATGATCTGCATCCGCGTGCAGTTCGTCATCAACAGTGTGCGCGAGCTGCTGCTCGCCTAGGATGCCAGAATGCGCAAGACAACAGTGCCGTCCGCTACGGATTCTTTGCCGGGACGCCCGGCTCCCATGGCGGTGCCTGAGCGTCACTTCGTCAATGGCAATCGCCTGTCGCCGCCGTTCCCCGCGGGCCTGCAGCTCGCAATATTCGGCATGGGCTGTTTCTGGGGCGCCGAGCGGCTGTTCTGGGAATTGCCGGGTGTCTACTCGACCGCCGCGGGCTATGCGGGCGGATTCACGCCCAATCCGAGCTACCAGGAAGTCTGCACGGGCATGACCGGGCACACCGAAGTCGTGCGTGTCGTCTTCGATCCGGCGCGCATCGGCTATCCAGAATTGCTCAAGTACTTCTGGGAGTCGCATGACCCGACCCAGGGCATGCGCCAGGGCGGTGACGTCGGCACGCAATACCGCTCCGCGATCTACGCGACTGACGATGCCCAGCTACGCCAGGCGGAAGAATCAAAGGCTGCGTATCAGCGCGCGCTCACGGCCGCAGGGCATGGCCGGCCGATCTCGACCGAAGTGCTGATGGCGCTGCTCTTCTACTACGCCGAGGAATATCATCAGCAGTATCTGGCCAAGAATCCTGGCGGTTACTGTGGCCTCGACGGCACGGGTGTCGCCTGCCCGGCCGAGCTCGGCGTCGCCTGACGCCAGAATGTGGGCAAGTCCAACTGTTGACAGTCGCATCATCGCCATGCTGTCATGCGGTCTCCTCATGCCGCACCAAGCCATGACGCAGCAGCGACACATCCCGGCCACGTCATTGAGACGCATGGCGTATGCTGTGTGTCCGTTGATTTTGCACACGCTGTTGCTCGGTGACCTGCTGCTGCTTAGGCCAGAAAGGCGTGGGATGCCGGGCTGACACCCGGATGGATTCGAAATCCAGAAACCCCGCCCCGGACACATGCCGCGGCGGGGTTTCTCTTTATGGAGCAATGATAAATGAGCCCCCATGACTTCGACTACGTAAAAATCTTCGACACGACTCTGCGCGACGGCGAGCAGTCACCGGGCTGCAGCATGACGCGGGAAGAAAAGCTGCGCGTGGCGCGGGCGCTTGCCGAACTCGGCGTGGATATCATCGAGGCCGGTTTCCCGGCTGCTTCGCAAGGGGACTGGGAATCGGTGGCTGCGGTCGCGCGCGAGGTTCGGGCACCGATCATCTGCGCGCTGGCGCGCTGTAGCCGTGCGGACATCGACAAGGCCTGGTCGGCGATCGATGTGGCAGCACGGCCGAGACTGCATGTGTTCCTTGCGACCAGCGCGATCCATCGCGAGCACAAACTCCACATGGCGTGCGCCGAGATCATCCGGATGGCGGTTGAAAGCGTGCGCCATGCGCGCAGCCTTTGCGACGACGTGGAATTCTCGCCTGAGGATGCTTCGCGCACCGAACTCGAGTTCCTCGCAGAAGTCGTGCAGGCAGTTGTTGACGCGGGCGCCACGACGATCAACATTCCGGACACTGTTGGTTACACGACGCCGCAGGAGTTCCACGAGACCTTTACGTTTCTGCGCAGCCGGATCCGCGGCATCGATGGCGTAACGCTGTCGGTTCATTGTCACGACGATCTCGGCATGGCGGTTGCGAACAGCCTGAGCGCGGTGCGTGCAGGCGCGCGCCAGGTCGAATGCACGATCAACGGCATCGGCGAACGTGCCGGCAACTGCTCGATGGAGGAAGTCGTGATGGCGCTCGCGGTGCGCAAGCAGGTCTTCGGCATGCGCACCGGTATCAACGCCCAGCGTTTGTATCCCACCTGCAGGCTGATATCGGCGATCACCGGCATGCCGATTCCGCGCAACAAGGCCGTGACCGGCGAGAACGCCTTTGCGCACGAATCGGGCATCCACCAGCACGGCATGCTGCGCCATGCTTCGACCTACGAGATCATGCGCCCGCAGGACGTGGGCCTCTCGCGCAGCAACCTGGTGCTCGGCAAGCACAGTGGCCGTCACGCGTTTCGCGAACGCGTGCGCGAACTTGGCTTCGATCTGGACGAAGAGGAGCTTGGCCGGATCTTTACTCGCTTCAAGGCGCTGGCCGATCGCAAGAAGGAATTGTTCGACGGCGACATCGAGGCGCTCGTGCTGAGTGTCGAGGGAGATTCCGGCGGACCGTGGACTCTCGAGCGGCTGGCTACGTCCGCCGTGACCGGCGAAGACGCGCGCGCCACTGTCGTGCTCACCCACGCGGATGGACGGCGCATCGAGCAGTCGTCTACCGGCGACGGGCCGGTGGACGCCGCACTGACCGCGATCGAGCAGGCCATCGGGTTGCCGGTCCGGCTGCGCAAGTTCGAGGTGCGCAGCGTCAGCGAGGGCGAGGATGCCCAGGGCGAGGCGCTGGTCACCGTCGACTGCGATGGCCGCACCTATCGCGGTAGCAGCGTCAGTACCAACATCGTCGAGTCCGGCGTGCGCGCTTTCCTCGAGGTGATCAACCGGATCGAGCTCTCGCGCAACAGCGGGCGGCGCGTCCGGCAGGCCGATGCTGCTGCGCCGGTTGCCCAAGGGGCCGCATGACCGCGCTGTCGATGTTTGAGAAGATCTGGCGGGCCCACGAGGTCGTGCCGGAATCCGCCGAGACACCGGCCGTGCTCTACATTGACCTGCACCTGGTGCACGAGGTCACCTCGCCCCAGGCCTTTACCCTGCTGCGCGGGCGCGGCATTTCCGTGCGCCGGCCGGAGCGGACGCTCGCGACGCTGGATCACTCAACGCCAACGGATCCGCAGCAGGTATTCGGTGGCGTGCCGATCCGGCTTGAATCGGCCGCCCGGCAGGTTGCCGAGCTCGAGCGCAACGCGGCCGATTTTGGAATCGAGCTGCTGGGGCTCAAGGATGAGCGGCGCGGCATCGTGCATATCATCGGTCCGGAACTGGGCGCAACGCAGCCCGGCATGACGATTGTTTGCGGCGACAGCCACACCAGCACGCACGGCGCGTTTGGCACGCTCGCCTTTGGTATCGGTACGACTGAGGTTGGTTACGTGCTTGCGACCCAGTGCCTGCTTCAGCGCAAGCCGAAGACGCTCGCTGTCGAGGTCAGCGGAAGGCTTGCTGCCGCGGTCGGCGCGAAGGACCTCGTGCTCGCGATCATCGGCCAGATCGGCGTCGCGGGTGGGGCGGGGCAGGTCATCGAATATTGCGGCGAGGCGATTCGTCGGCTTTCGATGGACGAGCGCATGACAGTCTGCAACATGTCGATCGAGGCCGGCGCCAGGGCCGGCATGATCGCACCGGATGAGACGACTTTCGAGTATCTGCGTGGCCGTGCGCGCGCGCCGGTCGGAGCGGCATGGGAGCGAGCGCTGGATGACTGGCGGCGCCTGCCCGGCGATGCGGGTGTTGCCTTCGACAACGCTGTGAGGTTGGATGCCGGTCTGGTCGAGCCGATGATCAGCTATGGCACGAATCCTGGCATGGTGGTCCCGATCGGCGGCCGCATCCCGCAACGCGACGATGAGGCGTTCCTGAAGGCATTGCGCTACATGGGCTTCGAGCCGGGCGAAGTGCTCGCAGGCAAGCGGGTCGATGTCGTATTCATCGGCAGTTGCACGAATGCGCGACTTTCGGATCTGCGAGCCGCGGCCGACCTGCTGCGCGATCGTAAGGTCGCGCGCGGCGTGCGCATGCTGGTCGTGCCGGGGTCGCAGCAGATCAAGCGCGCGGCCGAGGCCGAAGGCCTGCACGACGTGTTTACCGCGGCCGGCGCCGAATGGCGCGAATCCGGCTGCTCCATGTGCATTGGCATGAATGGTGATACGGCCGTTGCCGGCCATTACGTCGTCAGCACCAGTAACCGGAATTTCGAAGGTCGCCAGGGCCAGGGAGCGCGCACACTGCTCGCGAGCCCCGCAACAGCGGCAGCTGCGGCAGTGACCGGGCGCATTACCGACCCACGCGAACTGATGGCCTGAGCTGCCGCGGAGACTGAATCATGCAAGCCATCCGCCACATTCGCTCGCGCACGGTCGTGCTGCCGGCCGCCGATGTAGACACCGATCAGATCATCCCGGCCCGTTTCCTGACTACCACGAGCCGCGAGGGACTCGGCAGCGCATTGTTTGCGGACTGGCGCTTCGATGCGAACGGACACCCGCGACCGGATTTCGTGTTGAATGGCCCGAAGGCGGCCGGCTGCGCGATCCTGGTGGCGGGCCGCAATTTCGGCTGCGGCTCATCGCGTGAGCACGCGCCCTGGGCGCTTCATGACTTTGGCATCCGCGCCGTGATCAGCACGGCGATCGCCGACATCTTTTTCAACAACTCGCTCAAGAACGGCCTGCTGCCCGTGCTGGTTGACGAGGACACGCACGGTTGGCTGCTCGCGCACCCGGGCGCCACCGTCGAAATCGACGTCGAGGCGACGACGGTGACGCTGCCGGATGGCCGCTGCGTGAAATTTCCGCTCGAGGCGTTCGCGCGGCATTGCCTGGTGCACGGCGTCGACGAACTGGGTTACCTGCTGTCGCGTGCAGCTGCGATCGGCGCCTGGGAACGCGCCCGGACCCGGTGAAGGCACGCATCGCGGTTCTGCCTGGTGATGGCATCGGCCCCGAGGTGACAGCCGAGGCGGTGCACTGCCTGCGCGCCATTGCCGCGAAGTTTCACCACGATTTCGAGTTGATCGAGGCGCCGGTTGGTGCGCTGGCCATGGATGCCGGTCTGGAGCCACTGCCGGCCCCGACGCTTGAACTCGCGCGCAAGGTTGATGCCATCCTGTTCGGCGCGATCGGTTCGCCGCGCTACTCCGATCCGGCGCTGCAGGTGCGGCCGGAACAGGCAATCCTTGGCCTGCGCCGTGAACTCGGCCTGTTCGCAAACCTGCGCCCGATCGTGCCGCACGCGTCGCTGCGTCACGCCTCGCCGCTCAAAGATGAGTTGCTCGAGGGTGTCGATCTGATGGTGGTCCGCGAGCTGACTGGAGGGATTTACTTCGGGCGGCAGCAACGGCAAGGCGATACCGCCACAGACGAGTGCCGTTATACGGTTGCGGAAGTCGAACGCATCGCGCGCGTCGCCGGACGACTCGCCCGGGCGCGCCGCCGCCAGATCACATCCGTGGACAAGGCCAACGTGCTCGAGACCTCGCGGCTCTGGCGCCAGGTCGTCACGCGTGTCATTGCGGAAGAGTTCCCGGATGTCCAGCTCGAGCATCAGCTGGTCGACTCCGCAGCGATGTTGCTGCTCAGCCGGCCGGCCAGCTACGACGTCATCGTCACCGAAAACCTTTTCGGCGACATCCTGAGCGATGAGGCCGCGGCGCTTGCAGGTTCGCTTGGCCTGCTGCCGTCCGCGTCGATCGGCGACGGGACGCGCGGGCTTTACGAGCCGATCCACGGTTCGGCGCCGGACATCGCCGGGCGCGGTATCGCGAATCCGTATGCCGCAATTGGCAGTGCCGCGCTGCTGCTGCGTCATTCGCTCGGCCTCGAAGCCGAGGCATCGGTACTCGAAAAAGCGGTCGCCGGCGCAATCGCGGCGGGCATCCTGACGCCCGACCTCGCGTTGCGCGGTACGGTGGCCGCCGATACCCGCGCGGCGGGCAGAGCGGTTCTGGAGCTGCTCTAGCCGACCGCGCGTCGGATCCCCCTGACGCGAGTAGTGCGGCAGCCCAGTCGCGTGACGTCCAGCCCTGGCGGTTGCCCCGGTGTCAATGGGCCTTTCCTTTAGCCGGTATCCGTCAAGCACTCTTCTTGCCTCGGTCGAACTAATGTATTAGTGTACTAATCGGCTATTACATCGAGGTGCCCCATGAAGGAGCATCGAACCGTCAGCCCGCGCCAGGAGCACCTCAACGAGAGGGCGCTCTACAACGCGATCCTTACGCTTGAGACGACCGAGGAAGTGCGCGCGTTCTTCCGTGACCTGTGCACACCAGCGGAATTGCAGGCAATGGCCGACCGCTGGACGGTGGTAACCCTCCTGGACGCGAAACTCCCGTACCGCGAGATTCAGCGCGAGACCGGTGTCAGCGTCACGACCATCGGTCGCGTAGCCAGGTACCTGCAGGCCGGCCACGGCGGCTACGCGATTGCGGAAGCGCGCCTCACTGGCGGTCGCCGGCGATGAGCGCTGCCCAGGCACAACGGATCAAGATCGCGATCCAGAAATCCGGCCGGTTGACCGACAATTCGCTGGACCTGATGACGCGTTGCGGGCTCAGGTACAGCCGCGGCAAGGACCAGCTCATCTGTTTCGGCGAGAACCTTCCGCTCGACATCCTGCTGGTACGCGACGACGACATCCCTTCGCTCGTGCAGGACGACGTCTGCGACCTCGGCATCGTCGGGCAGAACCTGATTGAGGAAAAGCGCCTCGCGTTCGCTGCCAGCGGTCGCGGTACGCCCTTCGAGCAGGTCATGACACTCGACTTCGGGCTATGCCGGCTCGCAATCGCGGTGCCGGAGGAGGCGACCTATGCGGGTCCGGAATCGCTCCGCGGCCGACGCATCGCGACCAGCTATCCGTTCGTGCTCGGCCGCTGGCTCGCCGAGCGAGGTATTGCAGCCGAGGTTGTCGCACAGTCCGCCGCGGTCGAAATTGCGCCGCGCCTCGGCCGCGCCGACCTGATCTGCGACCTGGTCTCGACCGGTAGCACCCTGGCCGCAAACGGTCTGCGCGAAGTCGAACGGGTGCTCGAGAGTCGTGCGGCGCTGATCCGCACGCCGGTTCCTGTTGCGAGCGAAAAAGCTGACTGGATGGAACGGCTGCTGGTGCGAATGGACGGCGTGCAGCGAGTGAACGGTAGCAAGTACATCATGCTACACGCCCCACGATCAGCGCTGCCACAGATTACCAAGCTGCTGCCGGGCAACGAGCACCCGACGATCTTGCCACTTGATGGGACCGATGAGAGAGTCGCCCTGCACGCCGTCTGCCGCGAGAATGTGTTCTGGGAAACGCTGGAGAGCCTCAAGGCCGCCGGCGCCTCGGCCATCCTGGTACTGCCGGTCGAGAAGATGCTCGCATGACGCCGCCGGCGCTCGAGATTTCCGAGTGGGCGCAGCTCGATGATGGGCAGCGCCGCCGGCTGCTGGCGCGGCCTGCCCAACTCGACCTGGCAGCGACGCGAGAACGCGCACGCGAGACTATCCAGCAGGTCCGGGAGTCCGGCGACCGGGCTCTCCTGGAACTGACCGAGCGATTCGACCGCGTGCGCGTCGAGTCCCTTGAGGTGGGCGCCGCGGAACTCGAGTCAGCTGCGGAATCCGTTTCCGCCGCCGATCGCGCGGCACTCGACATCGCAATCGCGACGGTCGGCCGCTATCACGAAGCGCAACGCAGCGCGCCGCTTTCGATCGAAACGGCGCCTGGCGTTGTTTGTGAGCGACTCGAATTGCCGATCGACTCGGTTGGTCTATACGTGCCCGCCGGCAGCGCGCCGCTGCCGTCCACGGCGATCATGCTCGCCGTTCCAGCGCGCACTGCCGGCTGCCGCATTCGCGTACTTTGCACACCGCCGCGCGCCGATGGTCGTGCCGATCCAGCGGTGCTATACGTTGCGCGAGCCTGCGGTGTGCAGCGGATCTTCAAGCTCGGCGGCGCGCAGGGGATCGCAGCACTCGCTTACGGCACCGAATCCGTGCCGCGGGTCGACAAGATATTCGGGCCCGGCAATGCCTGGGTTGCTGCCGCCAAGCAGCTGGTCGCCGCCGATCCGGAAGGCGCTGCCTGCGACCTCCCGGCCGGTCCCTCCGAAGTACTCGTCATCGCCGACGACTCTGCGCGGCCTGATTTCGTGGCGGCCGATCTGCTCGCCCAGGCGGAGCACAGCGCGGACGCGCAAGTGATCCTCGTCGCGACCTCACGCGAGCTGTTCCGTCTTGTCAATGAAGAGCTGCTGCGCCAATCCGGCCAGCGAAAGCGGAGCGCCATAATCTCCGGTGCGCTCGCAAACGGCCGTGCGATCTTCGTAGTCGACCTCGGAACCGCGTTCGAGGTCTCGAATCGTTACGCACCGGAGCACCTGATCATCGCGACCGAGCAGCCGCGCGAGTGGCTCGCGCAGGTGACCAGCGCCGGTTCGGTCTTCCTCGGTCACTGGACGCCGGAGGTGCTGGGCGACTATTGCAGCGGGGCCAATCACGTGTTGCCGACCTACGGATACGCCCGCTCGTACAGTGGCCTGTCGCTCGCGGATTTCACGCGGCGCATTACGGTGCAGCAGGCCACACGCGACGGACTCGCCGGGCTCGGTCCTGTCGCGCAGCGCCTGGCGCTGCTCGAGGGCCTCGATGCGCATGCACACGCTGTCGCCGTGCGCCTCGGCGCCGCCCAGGTGGCTGCAGCATGATTGACGTCCTCGATTTCGCGCGACCGGATATTCGCGCGCTCGAACCCTACGCGCATTCAGCCTGGGAGCCAGCGCTCACGCGCCTGCATGCGAATGAAAATCCATGGGCTGACGAAGCCGACGCAGGTGCATTGGGGCTAAACCGCTATTCGGAGTCGCAGCCAAAGGCGCTCATCGGCGCGCTCGCTACGCTCTACGGCGTGCAGCCGGGCCAGGTATTGACCTGCCGTGGAAGCGATGAAGGGATCGACCTTGTGGTCCGGGCCTTCTGTCGGGCCGGCCGCGACCGCGTGATGTTCTGCCCGCCGACTTTCGCCATGTACGGATTCGCGGCGGCGGTCCAGGGCGCCGATGTCGTGGAGGTTCCGCTCGACGGGAGCTTCGGGCTCGATGCTGACACCGTGCTCAAGGGCTGGTCGCCGGGTGTGAAGATCATCTTTCTCTGTTCACCCAACAACCCGACCGGCAACAGCCTGGCTCGAGGCGCCATTGAGCATGTGCTGACCGGTCTCGCTGGCCGCGCACTCGTCGTGCTGGACGAGGCCTACATCGAGTTTGCCGGCGTCGGGAGTTGCCTGGCCTTGCAGTCGCGCCACCCGGAAC
>CAYYQQ010000040.1:0-21395 GCA_964473595.1 uncultured Steroidobacteraceae bacterium
GCCATTTCACCGAATGGACCATCGGCCACGTGCATTCGGGCGCGCTGGGCTGGAACGCGCTGATCACATTTGGCACCTTCTATTTCCTGGTGCCGCGCCTGGCCGGAGCGCCGCTATACAGCGCACGCCTAGCCAATGTCCATTTCTGGCTGGCGCTCGCGGGAATCATGCTCTACGTGCTTTCGATGTGGGGCGCCGGCGTGTCTCAGGGCGTGCTGTGGCTATCGCTCGACAATCTGGGCGAAGTTCGCTTCAGCTTCAATGACGTGATGGCTGCGATGAAACTCTACTACCTGCTGCGGTTCATCGGTGGCCTCTTGTTCCTGGCGGGCGCGGCGCTGATGGCCGTCAATCTTGCGCGCACATTCGCCGGTCGCCGGACCGTCGTGGTCGCGCCACCGCCGACCCATGCGGCGAGGGGGCTCGCGTGAACTTCCTGTCGCTGCACAGGAAAATCGAGCGCCATTCCGGCCTGCTGATCTTCGGCATCCTGGTCGTGTCTTCGATCGGTGGCCTGGTGCAGGTCCTGCCGATCGTGCTCGACGACTCGCACAGCGCGCCGGCTGCCGGTCTCGCGGTCTATTCGCCGCTCGAACTCGAGGGACGCGACATCTACATCCGTGAATCCTGCAGCACCTGCCACACGCAGCAGGTGCGCCCGCTGCTGGCCGAGGTCAAGCGCTATGGGCCTTTTTCCCGGGCCGGCGAGTTCGCCTATGACCGGCCATTCCTGTGGGGATCCAAGCGCACAGGCCCCGATCTCGCGCGGGTCGGCGGCAAGTTCAGCGACGCTTGGCACCACCTGCACCTGCTGGATCCGCGTGCCGTGGTGCCGACCTCGATCATGCCGGCCTATCCCTGGTTCGCAGAGCGCGACGCAGATCAGGGCCGCTCAATCGCCGCGCGCATGCGCACATTGCGGATGCTCGGGCATCCATATTCTAACGAGGACATCGCGGCTGCGCCGGCGGCACTCGAGGGCAAGACCGAGCTCGATGCCGTGACCGCATACCTGCAATCGCTCGGCCGAACCATGCAGGGGGCGCCTCAGCCATGATGCTGCTGATTTTCTTCGGCGACATGCTGGTGATGGCATTCATGATTGCAGTGGTCGTCTGGCTCTCGCTGCGCTCGACCCGCGGACAGCTCGACGCAGCCTCACGGATACCGCTGGAAGACGAAGACCTGCATGGCTGACATGCCCTCGGATTTCTGGGCCGGCTGGATCGTCGTGATCACGGTTACGAGCTTCATTGCGCTCATCTGGTTCCTTCGCGACCTCTATCGGGCGGGCGACCAGGACGCCGGCACGGAAGACCAAGTCTGGGATGAAACCCTGCGTGAAGGCTCGCGGCCCGCGCCGGTGTGGTGGTTCTGGTTCATCCTCGCGCTGATGACGGTGTCGGTGGTCTATGTGATTCTTTACCCGGGGCTCGGCTCGTACCAGGGCGTGTTGCGGTGGTCCCAGGGCGGCAGGATCGCCGAGCGGTTTGCGGATTACGAGGCGCAGTTCGGCGCAGAACGGCGACGGCTGCAGGCCTTGCCGCTGGCGCAGCTCGAGGGCGACAGTGAAGCGATGCAATCAGCCTGGCGGGTGTTCAATAACAACTGCACTTCCTGCCATGGCCGGGACGCGGGAGGCCAGGCCTGGCAGTTTCCCGACCTGACGGACGAGTCCTGGCAATGGGGCCGTGACGAAATGCAGATCGTAGAGACGATTCATTCCGGTCGTCAGGCCGCGATGCCGGCATGGGAGCCCGTGATCGGTGCGCAGGGCGTCGAACTGGTCGCCGACTATGTGCTGGGGCTTTCGGCCGGCGATTCCGGATCGCCGACAAATGTGGAGGGCGGCGCTCTCTTCCAGCAGTTCTGTTCCACCTGCCACGGGCCAACCGGCTCGGGCCAGGCAATGCTTGGCGCCCCGGTCCTCAACGACGAAGTCTGGCTGTACGGCGGTGATCGCGCCCAGGTCATCCGATCGATTGCCCTGGGGCGAAACGGTGTGATGCCCGCATTCGGGTCGCGTCTGGACGCCACACAGATCCGGCTTCTCGCGGCCTGGCTTTCAGCTGGTGCCCGGATTCCGGACGAACGCTAGAAGCTGACGGCGAACCCTGCCAGTACTTCAGCCTGGAAGATTGTCGAACCACTGGCGATGATGCGACAGAAACCGCTGCCATTGTCCGAACGACAGAAGATCGACGTGTCGGATTCCACGAACGTCAGGTAGCCACGCGTCTCGAGCCGAAATGCCGCGTGCTCGGATACGGGCATGGCGATTCCAAGCCCGAGGGAGCCGGAGAATTTCGTCTGGTTGGTCGCGCCGGCGCCTGAAGGTGAAAACCGCGTTGCCCCGAGACCCAATGCGAGATAGGCCTGGGCCTTTTCGTAGTCGCCGAACGGCACGGTGCCACCGAAATGCAGGTACTCGACGTCGACGTCATGGTCCGCAAGACCGTCGCTGACGCTGGAGCCCTGGCGCGAATACCAGAGTTGCAGATAGCGGTCGTCACCCTTGCCGTAACGGAACTCGAGCGCCAGCGCCAGGCTCGCGCCGTCGTCCAGATCATGGCTGTCGCCGCTGACCGAATCCTCGAGACTGCCGCCGACGCGATAACCGCCATACGCGGCCAGCTGCAGGAAAGGCAGGTCATCGGCGCGGGCGAGGGGGGCCGCAACCAGGGCGGCAACTGCGATCAGGATTTTCGGAGTCATGCGATCCTCACTTTCACGGGCAATATCGTACGCAATCCAAAGCTTGTTTGTGTGCTTGTTACGCATAAGAGGCATTCTAATTATCATTGGAATCAATGAGTTGCTGCGGCATTCAGCGAAGCATTTGGCGAGAAGGTCGTGGATTTCTACGTGTGCTGCGATACCCATCCGCAGGAGTGGTATCTGCGCGATGCGGGTGGCGTCGAAAAATTCGATGACTTGCCGCCGACAACCCACGCACCGACAATCAGCCTGATGCGCATCTCGACTGACAAGCTCGCCCGCACGCTCGAGAAGAAGCTGGTGCCTGCCTGGCTGGTAACCGGCGACGAGCCGCTGCTAGTCGCAGAGTCCGCCGATGCAATCCGCGCGCGTGCGCGCGCCGAGGGCTACACCGGCCGCGACCTGTTCTTCATCGAGCGCAACTTTGACTGGTCCGAATTGCTTGCCTCCAGCCAGTCACTGTCTCTGTTTGCGGAGCGGCGCATCATCGAGCTCAAAATGCCGACTCCGCGTCCGGGGAAGGATGGCGGCGCGGTGCTCGCGCAGCTGGTCTCCGATCCCGCGCCGGACACGCTGCTGCTGGTCGTGACCGGGCGTCCGGAGCGGGATACCTGGAGCGCGGCCTGGTTCAAGGCCTTTGAGAAAAGCGGCGTGGTCGTGCAGTCCTGGCCGGTCGAGATCGGCCAATTGCCGCAGTGGATCGTCGCCCGCGCCGGTCGGCATGGCCTCGCGATCGAGCCGGACGCCGCGCAGCTTCTCGCCGAACGGGTCGAGGGCAATCTGCTTGCTGCGCACCAGGAGATCGAAAAGCTGGCATTGCTGCATGCGGGTAGCACGGTGAGTGCCGATGAGGTACTGGCCGCGGTCGCAAACAGCGCTCGCTATGACGTATTCCAACTCGGCGAGGCTGCGCTCGACGGCGATGCAGCGAGGAGTCTGCGCATCCTCGATGGCCTGCGCGCCGAGGGTGCGGAGCCTTTGCTTGTGCTGTGGGTGCTATGCCGCGAGTTGCGCGCGCTCGCCGAAGCGCGCCGCAATCCGGGCGCAGCGGCGGGCTACGGCCGCCAGGCCGAGCGCCGCGCGGCACTCCTGGAGCGTGCTTTGCGGCGCACCGCGAGCCAGCCGCTCGCGCCGCACTTTATCGAGGCAGGGCGGATCGATCGCCAGGTCAAGGGGCTCAGTCTGGGCGATCCCTGGACCGGACTGACGGGTCTGGTCGCGGCGCTCGCGGGTGTCGCGCTCCCCGAAGCACCGGCCGCCTGAGGCCCGATGCGGCCATTCGGTGTCTTCGGCGGGATGTTCGATCCGATTCATTACGGGCATCTGCGTACCGCGCACGAGCTTTTCGAGCTGCTGGATCTCGAGGCGATCGCGTTCGTTCCGGCCGGCGATCCGCCACACCGCGCCCGGCCACTTGCGGACGCCGCAACCCGGCTCGCGATGGTCCGCGCAGCGGTCGAGGGCGATGCGCGATTTCTCGTGGATGATCGCGAACTGCGCCGCTCCGGGCCTTCGTACACCGTGCTGACACTCGAGGAATTGCGCGCCGAGCGTGGCGCGCAGCCGATCGCCTTGATCATGGGCATGGATGCCTTCGCTGGCCTCAATGGCTGGCATCGCGCACAGGAACTGATCGGGCTCGCGCACATGGTTGTTGCGGTGCGGCCGGGATCGCGGTCGCCACACACCGGCCTGGCAGCGGCGCTGCTGCGCGAGCGGCGCTGCGATGATCCGCGCCGCCTGTCCGCAGCCCCGGCGGGGCTGGTTTTCGTCAATAAGGGCACCCAGCTGGATGTGTCCTCGAGTGCGGTGCGGGATGTCGTCGCCGCAGGTCGCGATCCGCGCTACTTGATGCCCGAGGCTGTGCGTAGGATCATCGTCGCCAGGGGCAGCTACGCCCGGCCAGGTGAAACAGGGGAATGACCGAAAAGAGAACCAAGACAAAACGCCGCACTTCCGTGACCACACCGAAGAAGACCAGGAAAGAACCTGGCGCGCTGACCGAAATCGCCATCGCCGCACTCGAGGACATGAAGGCCGTCAACGTCAAGGTCCTCGACGTCCGCAAGCTGACCGATGTCGCCGACACGATGATCGTCGCAACCGGCACTTCCGACCGCCACGTCAAGTCGATCGCCGGTCGTCTGGTTGAACGCTGCCAGCAGGCTGGCCACCGGCCCCATGGCGTCGAGGGCGAACGCGAGGGCGAGTGGGTGCTGGTCGATCTGCAGGACCTGATCGTGCACGTGATGCTGCCGCGAATCCGTGAGTTCTACGGGCTCGAGAAGCTGTGGGACCTGCGTCCCTCGCTGCGCGCGCCGAGTCTCGCCTGAGCGCTGCCGATGCGCGTCCGGCTGATTGCGGCCGGCACACGGCTTCCCGACTGGGTCAATGCCGGATACGCCGAATACGCCAGGCGCCTGGTGGGATTCCGCCTCGAACTGGTTGAGATCCCCGCCCGGCGGCACATGCTCGAGATCATCAACCCACGCGATTACGTCGTGGCACTCGAACTGACGGGCCGCGCCATGACGACTGCCGAACTTGCACGCTGGCTCGAGACCCGCCTCGCGAGCGGTCGCGACCTGGCGTTCGTAATCGGAGGTCCCGATGGTCTTGCGCCCGAACTGCTGAAACGCGCCGACTTCCGCTGGTCGCTGTCGCCGCTGACCTGGCCGCATGGCCTGATCCGGGTCATGCTGGCCGAACAGCTCTACCGTGCCCAGAGCATCCTGAAGGGACATCCCTACCATCGCGGCTGATCCGACCGGCCCTACCGGCGAGGGGGTATGCTCATGAATTTTCCGGCCCACTCAATGCCTTACGAACGTATCCAACTCGCATCCGCTTCGCCGCGACGGAGTCAGCTGCTGCGCCAGATTGGCGTTGCGCACGACATCCAGCCGGTCAATCTTGATGAATCGCGGCGCTCTGGCGAGTCGCCACGAGACTACGTGCTGCGACTGGCGCTCGAGAAGGCATCGGTGGGGGCCGCCATGGGCGGCGGCCTGCCGGTGCTGGCGGCGGACACCACCGTCGCCATCGGCGAGGAAATCTTTGGCAAGCCGCGGGATGAGAATGACGGAGTCCGCATGCTCGCTGCGTTGTCCGGCAGGAGCCACGGCGTGCTGACCGCAGTGGCGCTCGCGAGCGCAGGGCGCCTTGAAACGACGATCAGCGAGACGCGCGTGACATTCCGCGCGCTTACTGCCGCCGAATGCCGGGATTATTGGGCGAGCGGCGAACCGGTGGACAAGGCCGGCGCGTACGCGATCCAGGGCCTCGGCGCCGTATTCATCGCGCGCCTCGAGGGCAGCTACTCAGGCGTGATGGGCCTGCCCTTGTTCGAAACGGCGGCGCTCCTCGACACCGCCGGCGTCCGTCGCTGGCAAGCCGACGCATGAGCGTCGAAATCCTCGTCAATGTGACGCCGCGCGAAAGTCGCGCTGCCGTGGTCGAGCAGGGTGTCGTCCAGGAGCTTTACATCGAGCGTGCCAACCGGCGCGGCCTGGCCGGAAACATCTACAAGGGCCGTGCGTCACGCGTACTGCCGGGCATGCAGGCAGCATTCATCGAAATCGGGCTCGATCGCGCGGCATTCCTGCATGCCTCGGACATCATGCCGCCGCCGGGCCTCGACTCCGGGGTCGGGGCGCAAGCCTCCGAAAGCGTCCGCGATCTCCTCAGCGAAGGCGACACGATTCTCGTTCAGGTGCTGAAGAATCCGCTCGGCACGAAGGGTGCACGGCTGACGACCTATGTGTCGCTGCCATCGCGATTTCTCGTGTTCACGCCGCAGGGACGAGGTGTCGGCGTGTCGGCGCGCATCGAAGACGAGGCCGAGCGCCTGCGATTGCGTGAGGCGGTGCAGGAATTCGGCGGCAATCGTGGCGGCTGGATCGTGCGGACCGTGGCCGAGGGCGTGCAGGTCGAGACGCTGCGCGCCGACATGATGTTTCTTGAACGCCTCTGGGAAATCGTGCAGGAGCGCGGTGAGCGCGCCGCTGCTGCGGAAATCATCCACGAGGACCTCGCGCTGCCGTTGCGCGTGCTGCGCGACCTGCTGGGTGAGCAGGTCGACCGCGTGCTCGTGGATACAGCGGCCGTTCATGCGCAGATGACCGGTTTCGCCAGGACCTTCATGCCGGCACTCGCCGGGCGCATCGAGACCTACGACGGCAAGCGACCCATATTCGACCTGTACGGCGTAGACGATGAAATCGAGCGCGCACTGGATCGCAAGGTGCCGCTGAAATCGGGCGGCTACCTGATGTTCGACCAGACTGAGGCGCTGACGACGATCGATGTCAATACCGGGGCTTTCGTCGGCCACCGGAATCTCGAGGACACGACATATCGCACGAATCTCGAGGCGGCCGTTGCGATTGCGCGGCAACTCAGGCTGCGCAATCTCGGCGGCATCATCATCGTGGACTTCATCGACATGCAGGATTTCGAGCACCGCCGCCTCGTGCTGCAGGCGCTTGGGCAGGCACTGGCGGGGGATCACGTCCGGACCCACCTATCGGCCGTTTCGGCACTGGGTCTCGTCGAAATGACACGCAAGCGCACGCGCGAGAGCCTGGAACACCAGCTGTGCAGGCCTTGTCCAAGCTGCGATTCCCGCGGATTTGTGAAGACGGCCGAGACGGTCGCCTATCAGGCCTTCCGCGAGGTGCTGCGCCAGGCACGGCAATTCGATTTCCAGGAATTACTTGTGCTGGCGCACCAGGACGTCATCGAGTTGTTGCTCGACGAAGAGTCCGCGGCGCTGGCCGAGCTCGAGCTCACGGTCGGAAAGCCGATCCGGCTGCAAGCCGAGGCGCTGTATGCCGAGGAACAATTCGATGTCGTGCTGGTATAGGTAGAGGCAGGTTTGGGCAGCATGGTCAGGACGGGACAAAGACTCAGGCGGCTATGGCGCTGGCTGGCGGTCGTGGTGGCGGCGCTCGCGCTGCTCGCGGCGCTTGGCGTCGGCGCATTCCGCCTCGCGATCGAATTGCTGCCCGGCTACCAGCAGCAGGTCGCCGACCAGGTCCGTGCGGCGACCGGGCTCAGGCTGGAATTCGATTCGCTGAATGCGCGAATTGGCCGTTATGGACCGGAAATCCAATTCAATGGCGCGCGGGTGTTGCCGGCCAGCGGTGACCAGCCGCTGGTCAGTGCCGAGTCAGGTCGCGTGAGCCTCGCAATCGGCCGCTCGCTGCGGTCCCGCCGGATCGAAGTCGGGCGCGTCGTGCTGGAGCGGCCGCGGCTGCATTTCGTGATCCATACGGACGGCAGCGTCGAGCTGGTCGGCCAGGGCGCGATCGAGCCGAAACCGGGCGTCGAGCGCCAGCCGATGACGCTCGCGCGCCTGCCGCGCGGCCTGTTCGCGGTGCATGACGCGACACTCGACGTGCTCGACCTGCGCGCCCGGCAGGGACGATTCGAATTGACCGGCGCAAACCTTGAGTTCGAACGCAGGGGCAATCACGTGAGCCTGCGCGGACAGGTCGAGCTGCCGGAACACCTCGGCTCGGCCCTGGAGGTGGATGCCGATCTGGAAGGCGATCTCGCTCACGCGGACTCAGTCGAGTGGCGGGCCAGCATTGATGCACGCGACCTTGATCTCGAACAATGGGCGGCGTTGCTTCCGGATAGCATCGTCGTTCCCGCCGCGGGCCGCGGTTCGGTGCGCGCGTCGGCGCGCGGCGTCGGCCCCGGTCTCACGAGCCTGTGGCTGCGCCCGGAGCTCAGCAATCTGCAGCTGCCCGACGGCGGAGTCGTATTTACGCGCGTGGCCGGTGACCTACGCCTGCAACGCAATGCCGAAGACATCTCCATCGAGGGCACGGGCCTTGAAATATCGCGCGAGGGCATGCCCTGGCGGCCGACCAGTATCTCCGCAACGCTGAAAAAAAACGAAGACCGTATCGTCTCGGTCGCGGCCCGGGCGGATTACCTGCGGATCGAGAATCTCGCGGCATTCTCATCGCTGCTGCCGGCCGGGCCGCTGCGCGAGAAACTGGAGGCGCTTGCACCGCGCGGCGAGCTGTTCGGTCTCGATGCCGCGGTCGTCGATTTCGGCGCGGGCCGCCTGCCCGACATCAGCGGCCGGGTTCGATTCGCGGATCTCGGATTCGAGGCGTTCGGCAAGGTGCCCGGCCTGCAGGGCCTCGACGGCGCGATCGAAGGTCGCGGCGCCGGCGGTGTCGTGCATCTGGCGACCCGTGACGGGCTGGTCAGCTGGCCCCTGCAATGGCGCGCAATCGCGGAACTTCGCCAGGCCGACGGTCGGATCGAATGGAATCGCTTTGGTAGCGGCGTGCGGCTGTGGGTCGACGAAGCCGTCATCGACACCGGGCACGGCATCGCGCGTGGCAAGCTGCGCATGGCGTTTCGGCCCGGCCAGCTGCCGCTCATGGACCTGACCGCAAGCGTCGCGGACTTCGACGCGACTCAGGTCTGGCGCTACCTGCCGATCGAGCAACTGAAGCCAAAGTCATTGGGCTGGCTGGATGCCGCGTTCCGTGCCGGACGCATCGTCGAAGGCACTGTGTCGCAAACGGGACCGACTCGCGGTTTTCCTTATCGCGAAGGGCAGGGCCGATTCCATGCCGAAGCGCTCGTGAAGGGTGTGACGCTTTTCTATGCGCCGGGTTGGCCGGAGATCCGCGGGCTCGACGCCGAGCTGGTCTTTGACGGGCCCAGCATGCGCGCGGTAGCGACCAGGGGCTTGATGGCAGGGATCGCGATCACACAGGCCGAGGCCAACAGTGCGGACTATCGCGAGTCCATCCTTGCGGTCCAGGCCACTGCCCGCGGCGATGCTGGCCGCGCCTTCCGGCTGTTGCAGGACAGTCCGCTCGGTCCGACGCTGGGTGCCGGCTTCGGCGAATTGACCGGTTCCGGGCCGGTGACCGGTGAGCTCGCAATGGTCCTGCCGATCAAGGATTTCGAGCGGCGGGTCGTGACGGTGATGGCCACGCTTGACGGCATCAATCTGCAACAGCGCCAGCAGGCCGTCGAGGTCAGCGATTTGAAAGGCGTTCTCTGGGTGCGCAACCGGGAAATCGAGGCGCCGACTCTGAGCGGCCAGCTGCTGGGTGGCCCGCTGCAGGTGTCGATCAAGACGATGACGCAGAAGAATGGCGATCTCAGCACGCAGGTCAATGCGCAAGGCACGGTGGCGGCCGGACTGCTGCGGCCGGTCGCGCGACTGCCGTCCAATGCGGGTATCTCCGGAACTGCAGACTGGCGCGGCTTTCTGACGGTCGAGCGCAGCGCCGACCGGGAAGTCCCGGTGCGCGGCACGCTGCGCCTGAGCAGTGACCTGCGCGGCTTCGCGTCGAAACTGCCGGAACCCTTTGCGAAAACCGCCGATGCCGTGCGCCCGCTGACGATCATCGCGAGTTTCGGCAGCGATGGTGGCCCGCGGATCCAGGCGCAGCTTGGGCGTGACGTGCATGCGCTGCTGCAATGGCGCAGCAAGCCGCAGGATCCGCCGATCGAGCGCGGCATCGTGTCATTTGGCACCTCCGCGCCGAGCGCATTGCCGCGCGCCGCGGGTCTGTGGCTGGCCGGTCGCCTCGAGTCGGCGAGTCTCTCGGATCTGCTGGAACTCAAATGGGACCAGCCGCGCGGGCGTCCGCTGTACGAATGGCTGGGTGGGGTCGATCTGTCGATCCAGCGTCTCGAAGTGCTGGGCTATGCATTCGCCAATGCGAGCGGCCGAATGCGGCCCGGCAATGGCGCCTGGGAAATCGATGTGACCTCGGAGGACGCGAGCGGCCACCTCATCGTGCCGTACACATTCCCCGGCGAAGTCCCGATGGTGCTGGATCTCGACCGTCTGCATTTCGGCGGGTCCGTGCGTAGCGGTGAGGGTGAGACCGATCCGCGCCAGTTACCGGTGATCCACGTCGACATCCGCGACTTGCAGTTCGAGGGCCGCCAGTACGGTCATCTGCAGGCCGATCTCGCGCGCGGCACAACCGGGATGACGCTGAACCAGTTCACAATGAAGCACGCAGCCTTTGAGGCAAAGGGCCGCGGCAGCTGGCTGGTGCGTGAAGCGGGCGCCGAATGCCGGCTCGAATTCGAGGTTGAGAGCACCAACGTGCTCGCATTCATGAATGCGATGCAGCTCGGCTCGCTGGTTGCCGGTCACCATGGCCGCATCTCCGCCAGTCTGAGCTGGCCGGGCCCGCCGGAATCGAGCGCGATCGAGCGGCTTTCCGGCCGGCTCGAGATGGCTGCGGAGGACGGCCGCCTGACATCGGTCGAACCGGGCGCCGGGCGGGTTCTCGGGCTGATGAGCATTGCGCACCTGCCACGCCGGCTGGCGCTTGATTTCGGTGACCTGACCGGCGACGGTCTGTCCTTCGACACGCTACGCGGGACATTCCAGCTGACCGATGGCGAGGCCTACACGGACAACCTGACGCTGCGCGGCTCGGCGGCAGAAATCGGCCTGGCTGGCCGCACCAGCCTGCGCGACCAGACTTATGACCAGACCGCGGTTGTTACGGGTCAACTGGGTGCGTCACTCGGCGTGGCGGGCGCACTGGCCGGTGGCCCGGCGGTCGGTGCGGCGCTGCTCCTGTTCTCGCGGATTTTCAAGGAGCCGCTCGCCGGCGCCACGCGCGGTTACTATCGCATCACGGGTAGCTGGGATGATCCGCTGGTGCGTCGCATCGATGCCCGCGAGATGAAGGACAAGCAGCAGGTCGCTGCGCCCTTGCGCGCTGATGAATCGGGGAGCGCACTGTCACCATGATCCAGCCAATCGTCGCCGCAGTGCAGATGACCTCGGTCGCGAATGTCGCCAGAAATCTCGATACCGCACGGCGGCTGCTGGAGCGGGCCCGCGAAGGCGGCGCCTGCCTGGTCGTGCTACCCGAGAATTTTTCCTTCATGGGACGCTCCGAAGCCGAGCGCCGCGAAATCGTCGAGGCTGACGGCGACGGCCCGGTGCAACGGGCGATGGCGACTGCAGCGAGGGATCTAGAAATATGGATCGTCGCCGGCACGCAGCCGATCGCCGTTCCCGGCGAAGCGCGGCCGGCGAATGCCTGCATCGTTTACGATGCAGGTGGCAGGCAGGTCGCGCGCTATGACAAGATCCATCTATTCGACGTCGACCTGCCGGATGGCCGCGAGGGCTATCGGGAATCGACAAACGCAGTCCCCGGCGCGCAACCCGTCACGGTTGAAACTCCGGCGGGCCGGCTCGGACTGACCGTGTGCTACGATTTGCGCTTCCCCGAGTTGTACCGCCGCCTAGTCTCCGAGGGAGCAGAGATTTTCAGCGTGCCATCTGCATTCACCGGTCCGACCGGTCGCGCGCATTGGGAAGTACTGTTGCGCGCCCGGGCGATCGAAGACCTTTCATTTGTGATCGCCGCCGCTCAAACGGGGATCCACGACAATGGCCGCGAAACCTATGGTGACAGCCTGATCGCCGATTACTGGGGCCGTGTGCTGGGACGCCTGCCACGCGGCAGCGGCGTCGTGCTAGCTGCGCTTGACCGGGAGCGGCAGGTGGCGACGCGCCAGAGTTTTCCGGCGCTGGACCATCGGCTACTCGGGTGAGCGCCAACGCATTGCAGCGCGCGCGCGAACTGATTCTCGCGCCGTCGGGTCTCGACGAGGGGCGGCTGGAACAGGCACTGGGCTCGCTACTCGGTGCCGCCGTCGATTCGGGCGATCTCTATTTCCAGCTTGCGCGCGAGGAACACTGGGCACTCGAGGAAGGCATCGTCAAGGAAGGCAGCTATGGCATCGAGCAGGGTGTCGGCGTGCGCGCGATGGCGGGAGAGCGCACGGGCTTTGCCTACTCCGATGAAATCGTGCCGGCCGCCTTGCTGGAGGCGGCGCGCGCGGCCCGCGCGATCGCGCGCGAGGGTGGCGGCGGCCAGGTGCAGGCCTGGAGGTCCACCGAAACGCACCGGCTGTACCTGCCGGACGACCCGATTGCCTCACTGGCCGATGCCGACAAAGTTGCGCTGCTGACCCAGCTCGACCGCGATGCGCGCTCGCTCGATCCGCGCGTGAAACAGGTCGTCGCGAGTCTTGCGGCCGTCCACGAAATCGTGCTGGTCGCCGCGAGCGACGGCACGCTGGCCGCTGACGTGCGACCGCTGGTGCGCATGAATGTCTCGGTCATCGTCGAGCAGGATGGGCGCCGCGAGCAGGGCTATGCAGGCGCCGGCGGTCGACATTCGCTGCAGGATTTCGTCACGGGCGACCGCCCGATGCGGCTCGCGCGCGAGGCGGTACGGCAGGCAACTGTCAATCTCGACTCGGTGCCGGCGCCTGCCGGCACGATGACCGTCGTACTGGGACCGGGCTGGCCTGGCGTGCTGCTGCATGAGGCGATCGGTCACGGGCTGGAGGGTGATTTCAACCGCCGCGGTACCTCGGCGTTTTCGGGACGCATCGGCGAGCAGGTGGCATCGCCGCTATGCACAGTCGTCGACGACGGCACGCTACCCGGCCGGCGCGGCTCCCTGAATGTCGATGACGAAGGAACACCCACGTCTTGTACGACGCTGATCGAGAATGGCGTGCTGAAAGGCTATCTGCAGGACAAACTCAATGCGCGGCTGATGGGCATGAAGCCGACTGGCAATGGGCGGCGCGAGTCATTCGCGCATGCGACGCTGCCGCGCATGACCAATACCTACATGCTGCCGGGACCGCACGATCCGCAGGAGATCATCCGTTCGGTGAAGCGCGGCCTGTATGCGGTCAATTTCGGCGGTGGGCAGGTCGACATCACTTCGGGCAAGTTCGTGTTCTCGGCGAGCGAGGCCTACCTGATCGAGGATGGCCGTGTCACCGCGCCGGTCAAGGGCGCAACACTGATTGGCAACGGGCCCGATGTGCTGACCCGTGTCAGCATGGTCGGCAATGATCTGGCGCTCGACGACGGCATCGGAAGTTGCGGCAAGGACGGCCAGACGGTGCCGGTCGGCGTCGGCCAGCCGACGCTGCGCATCGATGCGCTGACCGTCGGTGGTACCGCCTGAGGGATGCGCTGATGCGACTGGCACGCTCGATCTACGAATCGTTGCCCTATGTCTACATGCTGGTCGGCATCGGCGCGTTGTTGGCCTCGTTCCTGTGGCGAACGGAGGACTGGTCCGACCTGGTGGCCGGATTCGGGCTGATCGTCGTGGTTACCGGGCTGGCGCTCGCGCTGAGACGTCGCGATTTTCGGATCCAGAAACGCCGTTACGGCGCGGAATTTGGCGACGACGATTGATCAGTTCGCCCCGGCCGCCGGGGCCTGCTCGTCGCCCTCTGCTTCAACCTGCATCTGAGTCTTCGTCGACGACTTCGTGATCGCCGGTCGGGTCGGCCTCCTGTGGCACCCTGCCGCGGACCGAGCGTTCATCGAGATACGTGATCTCGTGCTCGCCGAGTGCGATGACATCGCCGTCATTGAGATGATGCTTGCGAACCCGCTTTGACTTCACAAAGACGCCATTTGTGCTGTTGAGATCCTCCAGCATGCTGCCTTCCGTGGTCGTAATGATCTGGCAGTGATGGCGGCTGATGAACTTGCTGTCGACCTGCAGATCGTTGTCGGGCGTGCGGCCGATGATCATGCGGCCCAGGCGCAACGGGCGTTCTTCGGCGCGCTCTCCGGAATGCGCGATGATGATGCGTGCCAGCACCTCGTCCGGCCCGATAGGTCTTGGTGCGGGTGCCGCGGCGAGCGCCGCGCGCATGCGGTTGGTGCGCGAAACGAACTCGACCCACTGCAGTTCCTCGATCGCTGCCTTCAGTTCGCCGATGCCGATCCGCGTTTGCTCGACCGTATAGGCTCCCATCAGCGCTGTGTCGCACAAGGTGTTGATCAGGCGCGGCACGCCTCCGGTGTAGCGGAAGATGACCGGATAGGTGTCCTCGGCGAAGATTTGCCGCCCGTGCGACCCTGCGACCTCGAGCCGATGCAGCACATAGGCCTGGGTATCCTCCGGCGTGAGAGCCGTCAGGTGGAAGCGCAGGCGCACGCGCTGGACGAGCTGGATCATCTCCTCGGTATCAAGCCTGTCATTGAGCTCCGGCTGTCCCGCCAGGATGATCCTGAGCACTTTTTCCTTGGTGGTCTCGACACCCGACAGTAGCCGGATCTCCTCGAGCACGCGACTCGAAAGATTCTGTGCCTCATCGACGATCAGCAGCACCTTGCGTCCGGCGGCGTACTGCTCGACCAGGAACTGGTTGAGCGTTGCAAGCAACTCGGCCTTGCGCATCTTGAATGGAGAGAATCCGAACTGCACGAGCACGGCCTGCAGGAACTCGATCGGCGAGACCTGGGTCTGCGCAATCTGCGCGACCACCACGTCTTTCTGGAGTTCGTGCAGGAATGTCTCGATCAGCGTGGTCTTGCCGGAGCCGATCTCGCCCGTGATCACGACGAAGCCGTCGGTGAACCAGATCGTCGCTTCCATGTACGCCTTGGCGCGCGCATGGTGCTTTGAGAGGTAGAGGAATGCCGGGTCCGGGCTCAACCGAAACGGCAGTTCCGTCAGCTGGAAATGTTCCAAGTACATGCGTACGACAAGGCTAGCATATGGGCGATTTGCGGGCGCCGATCAGCGGCCCGCGCGGCGCCAATAGTACCGGTGCGGATGATTCAGCCGATGGAAGGGTCGGGTTTCGACAGGACTTCGGCGGTCTGGCGTTCGCGAAACGCGCGCAACGCATCCATCAACGGCGGATAGCGCCCAGCGAGGATTGCAGTCGCGAGCAGGGCCGCATTCTTCGCACCGGCCACGCCGATCGCGACAGTCGCGACCGGAATGCCCGCCGGCATCTGCGCCATCGACAGCAGCGAGTCGAGGCCATTGAGCGCTTTCGACTGGATCGGCACGCCGATGACCGGCAGCAAAGTCTTGGAGGCCGCCACGCCGGGCAGGGCCGCAGCGCCGCCGGCGCCCGCGATCAGCACCTCGATTCCGCGTGCCGCGGCGCCCGAAGCGTACTCAAAAAGCAGGTCGGGAGTGCGATGGGCAGAGATTATCCGGGTCTCAAAGGACACGGACAGAGCAGTCAACATCTCGGCAGAGTGGCGCATGGTCTCCCAGTCGGACGATGAGCCCATGATGATGCCGACCAGCGGTTTCATCGCGGAAGTCTAGCATGCGGTTCGCAGGATCCGGCGCGGGATTGGCCCTGAAATACCCCCGCGCCGAAAGTGAGTCATGCGGCGCGGGGGGATGCCCGAAATCAGGGGATGCTTGACACGTAGGGCAACGCGTTCAGGCTAGCGCCGTCGGCTTGATCTTCAAAAAAGGGTCCGTCGCCGGAAAGCGACAGGCCACGCAGGCACATTCGCATCAACGGCCAAGTGCGTCACGCACCCAACGGAACAACTCCCGTTTCGCGCCGGCTGGCATGCCATGGGTCTGTTCCGCCATCGCGGTGGCAACGAGTTGCGACAACTCAGCCCGGTCTGCCGCCGGGAATTCCGCAATGAACTCGACGATTGCGGCGGGGCCCTCCAGCACCAGCCGGTCCCGCCAGCGTTCGACCCGCTTGAAGCGCATGGTCGTGAGGCGCGCGGTCGCGCTGACGGCCTCGAGCGCGGCCCGAATGGGCTCCGGATCGACTCTGCGCATCAGCTTGCCAACGAAGAGTTTCTGTCGCACCAGCGCACCATGACTCGTGATGCGGCGCGCAAGCTCGATCGCATCGCGCAGTTTTTCCGGCAGGTCGAGACCTGCCACCAATTCTTCGGGCGCTTCGATCAGCTGCTCGCCCAAGGCCTGCAGGGTCTGGGCCTGGCGCTTCAGTTCACCCTTGGTCGGGGGCGGAGGCTCCCCGGGTAGCTGGCGGCGACGCATCGTCACGATGCTAGCATGCGCACATGGAGCAGCCAGATATCGAGCGCATCGTCGAACAGGCTCTCGCGCTTGCACGCAGACACGGCGCGACCGCGGCCGAGGCCGGCGTGGGCGTCGGCTCGGGACTCTCGGTCACTGTGCGCCTGGGTGAGGTGGAGACGCTCGAATACCAACGCGACCGCAGCCTCGGCGTGACTGTCTACGTCGGCCAGCGCAAGGGCTCGGCGAGCACGGCGAACCTGACACCGTCCGCGGTCGAGGAAACCGTTTCCAAGGCGCTGTCGATCGCGAGCTTCACGGCCGAGGACGAGTACTCTGGCCTGCCGGACGCGGAATTGATGGCCCGCGAATTGCCGGATCTCGATCTCTGCCATCCCTGGGACATCGACGCGCCGGCCGCGATCGAGCTTGCGAAGCGCTGCGAGGCGGCAGGCCTTGCCGTCGACTCGCGCATCCGGAATTCCGAGGGTGCTTCGGTTGCGACCCATCGCAACTTGCGCGTGCTCGGCAACAGCCATGGTTTCATCGGGGGCTATCCATCCACGTCGCATAGCGTCAGTTGCGTCGTGCTGGGCCAGGCCAACGGAGAGATGCAGCGCGACTACTGGTACACGGCAGCGCGCGACTGGCGGGCGCTGGAGGATGTCGAGGAGGTAGGCCGCAAGGCGGCCGGGCGCGCTATTGGCCGGCTCGGCGCCGGCAAGTTGCCGACCCGCAAGGCGCCGATCCTGTTTGCGCCCGACGTGGCACGCGGCCTGATCGGTCATTTCGTCAGCGCGATCGGTGGTGGCGCGCAGTACCGGCGCAGCAGTTTTCTGCTGGACGCCGCCGGGCAGCAGGTTTTTCCGCCGGCCATTTCGCTGAGCGAACGACCGCATCTGCAGGGCGCGCTGGGCTCCGCTCCCTTCGACGGCGAGGGCGTCGCGACCCGCGACCGCGATCTAGTCGTGAACGGCGTGCTGAGCGGTTATCTGCTGGATGCCTATTCCGCGCGCAAGCTCGGACTCAAGACAACCGGCAATGCCGGCGGGGTTCACAACCTGGTCGTGCAGGGCGCCAGGCTTGATCACGATGCGCTGCTTCAACGCCTGGGCACCGGCCTGCTCATCACCGAGATGATGGGGCAGGGCGTCAATTCGGTGACCGGCGATTATTCGCGCGGCGCATCGGGGTTCTGGATCGAGAACGGAGTCGTTGACCGGCCGGTTCACGAAATCACGGTTGCCGGAAACCTGCGCGACATGTACCACGGCATCGTCGCGCTGGGTGACGACCTGGATCGCCGTGGCGCGATCCATTGCGGTTCGATCCTGATCGAGCAGATGACGATCGCAGGCGCTTGAGGCCCGGCGCGGAACCTCAGAATCGCCAGGCCAGCTTGACGAGGAACTGCTGTGCCGTCGGGTTATCCACTCCGGCGGACCACAGCTCGCCGAATGACGCAGTTTCGTCCTGCAGCACGCTGCCACCGAACGAGTAGACGACGAACAATTCCGACAGCGGCTTGAACTCGTAGCGATAGCGGGCCTGCAAGGCGATGTCGCTGAGACTGAAATCCGGCACAATCTCTGCCGCCGGCATCAGGTCGCCATCCGGCCCGATGCCGAAAGCCTGGCGGCCGCGCGCCTGCAGGCCGACCCACTGCAGCCGGACGCGGAATTCGGACTTCGGTGTCGGATACCAGTTCGTGTTGAACGCTACTTGCAGCTGCTGGCGCGAGTATTGTGCGACCCGCTCGATATCCGGCTGCCAGATCAGCCAGTCGGGGCTGTCGAGGTAATTCAGTTCCATGTCGAAATTCAGATCAGTGCTCGCGTAGTACTGCGGGTTGAACCCGCATTCGTAGCCGGCTTGGCTGAGCCCCTCGCGAAATGCCCTCACGTAGGCCAACCACCGCCCGCGATCGGTCCGCCGGCTGAGAAACGACACATGCGCGTCCGGTTGTGAAGGCAGGTTGAACACGGGCCCGCCGCGCGTCGACAGATCATCGATCCCGGACGAGGTCGGGCGCACACTGGCGTCAAGCAAACTGCCGTCACGATAGTTCCAGTGCCGGCCAAGCTGGATCCACGATGGCAGGCGCAGGCCCGCAGCAGTGGTGCGCCAGTGCGCATCCAGCTTCCAATGGCTCGACTGCACGAGGCTGTCCGGCGGGTGGCTGCGGCGATACCAGAAGGTCTCGGACTGGAACTCACGGATGTCGTTGCGCGTCATGAAGCCGAGGTCGTTGACGTCGTAGTTGTCGTCGTACCAGGACGCGTACAAATTCTGCTCAAGGCGCCCGCCTGGCGCGAAGAGTGCGGCGAGCCAGGCGCCGGCGCCGCGCGCTGTCAATTCGGCGGAAGGATCTTGCATATCCGTGACAATGGCCTGGGTCCTGAACGCCCAGCCCGGCGCCGGCGAGTATTCGGCATCGAGCGAGTGCACGGTCGCCGTGCGATCAATGGCTGGATGATCGGTGTAGGTGCCAAGATAGCCCACGCTCCAGTCCTCGCTAAGCCGGTGCAGGCGAGCCGCGAAATAGTCTCTTCCGCTCGCCAGCGCGCTGTCGTCCTCGGCGGCCGCAAACATGCCGTATTCCCAATCCGCATGCTTGGCGCTGTACTTTGCGGCGGCCAGGACGTCGGTCTGTCCGTCGGGGCCGGCATCGGGTGCGGCGCCGATGCGCCGCGTGTTGATGATGCGGCCGTCGAGCGTCGTGCGCAGGTCGAACAGCTGCTGGTTCTGTGTGAAGAACGGCCGCTTTTCGGTCAGGAATGTCTCGATCGCCGTGAAATTGACCACCAGATCGTCGGATTCGACCTGCCCGAAGTCCGGATTGATGGTGGCCGTCAGCTGCCTGGACGCGTCCGGTTTCCAGATTACGTCCAGGCCGCCGCGCACGCGGCTGCTGCCCTGCAGCAGGTCAGTGGCGCTCGACAGATACGGGATCCAGGCCAGCAGACTGGCATCGTAGGCCGGTACCTCGATCGGGTGCATGTCGGCCACGAAGGTCGGGCTACGGTAGTCGTTGCCGGGAAACGCGTAGTTCTCGGAGGTGGTCTGGAGAAAGAGGCCGACGAAGATTCCGATCTGGCGCCGGCCCCCGGTCACCGGTCCCATCGGTGCGACCGACCACGGCAGCTCGATTTCGATGCTCCATCCGGCTTCGTCCTCCGAGACCGCGCTGTACCAGACCTCGTCCCAGTCGTAGCTGTAGGTAGTCTGCTGGAGGATGATGCCGTCGCGCACCGAGCCGCTGAGCGACACCGTGAATTCGTGGGCGGTCGTACCCTGCCCCTCGAAATCGATGATGAAGGCGACCTCGTCCGCGTCCATGAATTCGGCATCGCGCGGCGAACGTCCGTGCTTGCGCATCGACTCTGGCTGGCCGGTCTGGAAGCCGATGAAGAGTGCCTCGGGAGTTGCGAGCACGCGGGCGCTGGTGACGACTGGCGCAGGAGCGCCGGTGAACGGCATAGTCAAACGAAAGTCGTCGAACACCTGCGCGCCGCTCCAGTCGGCATCGTCCAGGTGGCCGTCGACGACGATATCCGCGTGTGCGCGGGTCACGACCGCCAGTGCGCTCATCGCGCACAGCGCCAGCGTGATCGGGCGATACGCGATCACTTGCACTGCGAGATGACTACTTGGGTCCTGGCCCACTGGCGAGTTCGCGCAGCGTCATGCCCGCCGTGCATTCGCGGATCACGGCCTCAACGCTGTCCGCGATCGAATCGGCCTCCGGCTCGGTCCGCGCACGCCACAACAGCCAGGTCTCGTACTGTCGCTCGTCGCGAACCGCGGTGAGGATGTCGTGCATGCCGATACTCTCGAGGTCACGCGCTGGCAATACCTCTTCCTCATCGGTCGTCGTCACAAGCCCGGCATGCTCCAGTGCTTCGATGACGGTTTCAAGCGCAGAACCCGGCACTTCCAGCTGTTCCGCGAGGCCCCGCAGCCGCCAGGGCTTGGCACCCGAGACGAAGTTTCTGGCGATCAGCAGCATGACGCTGAGCGCGAGCCGTTCACGCAGGCGGCTGGTCAGTCGCACGGGCGCCTGCCCGGCGCGCAGGTAGCGTGGGTTCTGCACGTAGAAGGAAAGCTGCGCGCCGATCAGCAGGATCAGCCAGCTGAGGTAGATCCAGATCAGCGCGGCGAGAAAGATCGCGAAGCCGGCATAGATCGCGACCATGTTGGTCGAGGCCGTTACGATCTTCGTGAATATCGCACCGCTCATTGCCCACAGGGTACCCGCAGTCACGCCGCCCGCGAGCGCGGGCCGGAGCCGCACACGCGTATTCGGTATGTACACGTAGAGGAATGTGAACACGCCGGTCACGAACACGTAGGGTCCCGCGCCGCCCATGCCGTGGATGATGGTTCCGAGCGGCTCGTGGCTCGTGAGCCAGCGCATGGTCTCGTGTTCAGTGATGACGCCGAACAAGCTGAAGACGACCACGAGAAACACCGGACCGATGACCATCAGGCTGACGTACTCGCTGATGCGGCGCATCAGCGACCGGGGCCGCTCGACATGCCAGGCGAAGTTGAAGGCGCCCTCGAGCTTCTGGACCGCGGTGAACACGGTGTACAGTAGAAATGCGAGACCCACGGAACCCAGCACGCCGCCGCGCACCCTTTCGACAAAGCTCATGATCTGGGTGGTCAGTTCGCCCGCTCGTTCGCCGATCGGCCGCAGGAACTCGAACAGCAGTGGCTCCAGGTCGCGGTGCACGCCGAGACCCTTCAGCACGGCGAATGCGAATGCGACCAGTGGCACCAGCGACAGGAGTGTCGTGTAGACGAGCCCCATCGCGCGCAGATTCAGCTCGCCGGTCAGCAGGTCGCGCACCA
>CAYYQQ010000040.1:21495-24561 GCA_964473595.1 uncultured Steroidobacteraceae bacterium
GATTTTCCCGAACGCATCGTCTGCCTGACCGAAGAGACGACCGAAACGCTTTATCTGCTGGGCGAGGACGCACGCATCGTGGGCATCTCGGGCTTCACGGTGCGCCCGCCGCAGGCGCGGCGCGACAAGCCCCGGGTCTCCGCATTCACGAGCGCCAGGATCGACCGCATCGTCGCGCTCGCGCCGGATCTCGTGCTCGGCTTCTCCGACCTGCAGGCGGATATCGCAGCGGCTCTCGCGCGCCATGGCATCGAAGTGCACCTGTTCAATCACCGCAGCGTGCCGGGAATCCTGGGCATGATCCGCATGTTGGGCGGCATGATCGGTTGCGAGGCGAAAGCGGCAGCGCTCGCGGCGCGCCTCGCCGAGGGTGTCGAGCGTGTGCGAATAGCGGCAGCGGCCCTGCCGCGCCGGCCGCGGGTCTATTTCGAGGAATGGGATGAGCCGCAGATCTCGGCGATCCGCTGGGTCGGCGAACTGATCGGGATCGCCGGCGGCGACAACTGCTTTCCGGAGCTGGCGGCAATGTCGCTCGGACGCGATCGCATCATCGCGGACCCGATGGAAATCGTGCGCCGGGCGCCGGACCTGATCTTCGGATCCTGGTGCGGGAAGAAATTCCGGCCAGAGCGCGTCGCTGCGCGTGCTGGCTGGTCGGGCATCCCGGCAGTACGCGACGGCGAGCTGCACGAGATCAAGTCCGCAGTAATCCTGCAGCCGGGGCCAGCGGCCCTGACCGACGGGCTCGCCGAAATGCATACTCTGATCCGGCGCTGGGCGGAACGCCCGCGCTGAATTCAGGCCATCAGCCTGTGCTGCGCTTCGCGGTACTTCTGCGCGGTCAGGCGGATGACGTCGGGCGGCAGCTTCGGGGCCGGCGGTTGCTTGTCCCAGCCCAGGGATTCGAGATAGTCGCGCACGTACTGCTTGTCGAATGACGGCGGGCTGGTGCCCTCTTCGTAGCTGTCCACCGGCCAGAATCGCGACGAATCGGGTGTCAGGACCTCATCCATCAGCACTACACGGCTCTTGTGGTCCAGCCCGAACTCGAATTTCGTGTCGGCGATGATGATGCCGTGGGCGAGCGCGTGCTCGACCGCATGCGCGTATAGCTTGAGCGCCAGCTCGCGGATCCTCGCGGCGGCCAAGGCGCCGACAATCGCAACCATCTGGTCATACCCGATATTCTGGTCATGCGCGCCGGCCGGCGCCTTGGTTGCCGGCGTGAATATGGGTTCCGGCAGCCTGGCGGCCTGTGCGAGTCCTTCGGGCAGCTTGATGCCGCAGACCATGCCGCTCTTCTGGTAGTCCTTCCAGCCCGAGCCCGCGAGATAGCCGCGCACGACGGCCTCGACGGGCAACGGGGTCAGGCGCTCGACGACGACCGCACGGCCTTCGAGCATCGCGAGTTCGCCGGGATTGCCGACATAGCGCGACAGTGGCTCGCCGGTCAGATGATTGGAAACGATTCGTTGCGTGCGTCCGAACCAGAAATCGGAAATTGCCGTGAGTACGCGGCCCTTGCCGGGGATTGGATCCGGCATGACGACATCGAAGGCGGAAAGGCGATCGGTCGCGACGATCAACAGACGCGTATCGTCGATTGCATAGTTATCCCGTACCTTGCCGCGATGGACCAATGCCAGGCCGGTGAGATTCGATTCAAACAAGGGGCTTGCGTCCATGTGCTGCAGGCTCTTGATACCATGGCGCTCGCGCGCGCCCGGCCAGGGAGCGCGGATTCTTGCAGCCCGGTGATGGGGCGGTCAAGGAAATGACGATGAACTGGATCGGCAAGCTGGTCGGCGCATTGCTGGGGTTCGTCTTGACTCGCCGGCCCTGGGGTGTGCTGATCGGGCTGATCTTCGGCCATTTCTACGACCTTCAAACGACAGGTGGTTTGGCAGGTGCGCGCGTGGATCCGGCCATCGTGCGCACCACATTCTTCCGCACGGCCTTCAGCGTCATGGGGCATGTCGCGAAATCCGACGGCCGGGTGTCGGAGCAGGACATTGCCGCGGCGCGCAGGATCTTCCGCCAGTTCAACCTCGGCGAGGCCGATACGCGTGCGGCGATGGGGTGTTTCACGCAGGGCAAGGACAGCGGGTTTGACGCGGCGGCCTCACTCGCGGAACTGCTGGGCGTCTGCCACGGCCGCGCTGACCTGTTGCGCATGTTCCTCGAGATCCAGATGCGCGCCGCGCTGATGGGTGACGGGATGTATGGCGCCACACGCGCCACGCTCGTACGCGTGGCTCAAGTGCTCGAGATCGGTGCCATCGAATTCGCGCACCTGGAGACCGTGCTGCGCCTCCAGGGCTACGGTGCGGCGAATGGCTATGGACCGACTGGCCGCGGGCCGCCGCCCGGCGCGACGGCAGCAGGACGCGACGCGCTCGCGGAGGCCTATGAAGTCCTCGACGTGCCGCGGACCGCCAGCGATGCCGAGGTCAAGCGTGCCTACCGGCGCCTGATGAGCCAGAACCATCCCGACAAGCTGGTGGCCCGCGGTCTGCCAGAATCGATGCTCGAAGTCGCCAAGCAGAAAACCCAGGCGATCCAGGCGGCTTATGAGCGCATCCGCGAATCGCGTGGCATGCGATAGGCTAAAGTAAGAACATGCTGGCGCCGGTCATCGCACCCTCGATCCTGTCCGCGGATTTCGCGCGCCTCGGCGCCGAGGTGGATGCTGTGCTCGCCGCGGGTGCCGATTGGATCCATTTCGACGTGATGGATAATCACTATGTTCCGAACCTGACCATCGGCCCGCTGGTCTGCAAGGCGCTGCGCAAGCACGGCGTAACGGCGCCGATCGACGTGCACCTGATGGTGGATCCGGTGGACCGGCTGGTGCCGGAGTTCGCCGAGGCCGGCGCGACCTGGATCAGCTTCCATCCCGAAGCGAGCCGGCATGTCGATCGCACCATCCGGCTGATCCGCGAATCGGGCTGCCGGCCAGGTCTGGTTCTTAATCCGGCCACGCCGTTGACCTGGCTCGATCACACGCTGGAGCAGATCGACCTGCTGTTGCTGATGTCGGTCAATCCGGGATTCGCCGGGCAGCAA
>CAYYQQ010000041.1:0-23884 GCA_964473595.1 uncultured Steroidobacteraceae bacterium
TTCCAGCCCAGCGCGCCCGAATGCACGTGGCCGATGGTCCATTCGGTGAAATGGCTGAACACATTGACGCTCTTGATGGCCAGCATCGGGCCTTCGAAGGTCGCGAGGCCGTAGAAAGCCAGCGACAGAACGATGAACTTGAGCGCGGGGTCGCTGCGCAACTTCTTCGCCGCCGCGCTGACCGTCATGATGCCGTTGACCATGGTCGCCCAGGACGGCGCCAGCAGGATCAGGCTCATGGCCATGCCAAGCGATTGCACCCATTCCGGAATCGCGTGGTAGTGCAAGTGATGCGGACCCGCCCAGATGTAAGTGTAGACGAAGGCCCAGAACGCGACGATCGAGAGCCGGTAACTCCAGATCGGCTGCTCGGCCTGCTTCGGCAGGAAGTAGTAGAGCATGCCGAGGAATCCGCCGGTCAGCAGGAATCCGACCGCATTGTGGCCGTACCACCACTCCACCACCGCGTCCTGCGCGCCGGCGAACAGCGAGTACGACTTTCCGAGCGTTGCGGGCAGCGCGAGGCTGTTGACGATGTGCAGCATCGCGACGACGATGATCAACGCGCCGTAGAACCAGTTCGAGATGTAGATCGCTTCCATCTTGCGGCGCGCGATCGTGCCGAAGAAGACAACACCGAAGGAGACCCAGGCGACCGCAATCGCGAGGTCGAAGGGCCATTCGAGCTCTGCATATTCCTTGCCGGCATTCCAGCCCGCCAGGATGGAGGCACCGCCGAGCGCGATGGTGAGTTGCCAGGCATAGAGCACGAACCACGCCAGGCCCGGCGCGAACAGGCGGACATGCGAGGTGCGTTGCACGCTGTAGAGTCCGGTGGCGATGAGCCCGGAGACGCCGAACCCGAACAGCACCAATGTCGTGTGCAGCGTGCGCAGGCGCCCGAACGACAGTCCGGGCAGGCCGAAGTCGATCATGGGCCACACGAGTTCGGCCGCCACGTACACGCCGGCCAGCATGCCGAGCACCGCCCAGAACACGGCGCAGGCAGTGAATGCGGTGACAATACGATCTTCGTAGTTCATGGCTTCAGTTGCCGATCAGCGGACCGAGTCCGCTGCCCCACAATGCGACGGTGACGCCAAGCAGGCTGACTGCCGCGACCAGCAGGTAGGCGATCAATGCCGAGGCCATCAGCATGCCGCGATTGGGTCCCGTGTGCAGCACGACCGGCAGGCCGCGATACAGCAGGTACATGCTCCAGATCAGCGTTGGCACCAGCACGAGGAGATTGATGAATGCGTGCGGGTAAAGGTGAATCACGCTGCCGATCGCGAGTGGCGCCCCGACTACCGCCATCAGCGCGAAGCAGCGCCCGAGCGACTGGCTGGCATCGTAGGTGACGGCCATCCAGCGTGCGATCACCGCGCTGCTGAGAAAGCCAAGCAGCAGGGCGACGAAATAGGCCGCGCTGATGGCGAACACGGTGCGCTGCGGCAAGAACACCGGTTCGACGCCCAACCGCCAGCCGAAATTCATCGTGCCGATGTAGGCAAAGAGCGGAGGTAACAGTCCGATCCAGAGCGCAAAGCCGAAGAACACCCGCGTCGCGGGCGGCTCCTGGGCCGCCAGCGTATCGAATGCGGCTTTCGGCCGGAACAGGACCTTCACCAGCGAAAATATCGAGAATCGGGCCTGCATCGTTCCTCCGGCGGGGCCACGATGCGTAGCCTGTGCCGCAGACTCGTGTTCGACACAAAGTATACAATGACAGAATCCCGGGGCTTCAAGCGCACGAATGACGAAACTCGCGATCGACATCGAGGGGCTGGCATTCGCCTGGACCGAAGGCCGGCCCGTGCTCGATGTTCCGCACTTTGAAGTCCGCCGTGGCGAGCGCGTTTTTCTGCGCGGTCCCAGCGGCAGCGGCAAGAGCACGCTGCTCGGCATCGTCAGCGGCGTGCTCGCTGCGGGGCGCGGGCGGGTCCGCGTGCTCGGCGAGGATCTCGGCTCATTGTCGGGCGGGCGCCGCGACGAATTCCGCGCGGCCCATATCGGACTCGTGTTCCAGATGTTCAACCTGCTGCCCTACCTGTCGGTCATGGACAATGTGCTGCTGCCGGCGCGCTTTTCGACCACGCGCCGCGAGCGGGCGCAGCCGGATCCGGCATCTGAGGCCAGGCGCCTGCTCGACGAACTCGGGATCGCCACGACTCCGGCCCGTCCCGTTACGGAGCTCTCCATCGGGCAGCAGCAACGGGTCGCGGTCGCGCGCGCGTTGCTCGGGCGCCCGGAACTCGTCATCGCGGACGAACCGACGTCGGCGCTCGACAGCGAAGCGCGTGATGGCTTTCTCCGTCTGCTAATGGCGGAATGCAGTGCGACAGGCGCCGCGCTCCTGTTCGTCAGCCACGATACGGCGCTCGGCGGCCTGTTTGACCGGCAGATGTCCATCGATGATGTCAATCGCGTGCGGCTGCAGCTGGAGCAGTCGTGAAGCCGCTCATCGGCCTGGCGTCACGGAGCCTGTGGAACCGGCGCGGCAGCGCGGCGCTCACCGTGTTCGCCATCGCAATCAGCGTGATGCTGCTGGTCGGCGTCGAGACCGTGCGCATCGGCGCCCGCGAGAGCTTCGCACGAACGATCTCCGGCACGGACCTGATCGTCGGCGCGCGCAGCGGCCCGATCAACCTGTTGCTTTATTCGGTGTTCCGCATCGGCGATGCCACGACGAATGTCTCCTGGCAGAGCTTCGAGCTGGTCTCGCGCCATCCCGACGTCGCCTGGACAATCCCGATCTCGCTCGGCGACTCGCATCGCGGTTACCGCGTCATGGGCACGAATGGCGATTACTTCCGGCATTACCGCTATGGCAACCGGCAGGCGCTTGCTGTTGCTGCCGGCAAGGCCTTTGAAGACGCGCACGACGCAGTCATCGGAGCCGAAGTCGCGCGCCAGCTGGGTTACGGGATCGGTGACGAAATCACGATTGCCCACGGCATCGGCGAGGTCAGCTTCGCCGAGCACGGCGATCATCCATTCCGGATCGCCGGAATTCTTGAGCCCACGGGCACGCCGGTGGACCGGACCGTGCATGTCAGTCTCGATGCGATCGCCGAAATCCACGAGGACTGGCAGGGCGGCGCGCGCGCCATGGCGGTCGAGCCACGACACCCCCACGACGTCGATGATCCCGAAGGCGCAGCGGCTGAGGAAGCCGCGCGGCCGGCACTCGCCGGCATTACGGCATTCCTGGTCGGCATGCGTACGAAGGACAGCCTGCTGCAGATGCAGCGCGCGCTGAATGAGTACCGCGCCGAGCCGCTCACGGCAGTCATTCCCGGCGTGGCGCTGCAGCAGCTCTGGCAGATCGTGGGTGTCGCCGACCGCGCATTGTTCCTCGTTGCAACATTTGTCGTGCTGGCCGGTCTGATCGGCATGCTGACCTCGATCCTGACGAGCCTGCGCGAGCGGCGCCGCGAGATGGCAATCCTGCGTTCGGTCGGCGCGCGGCCCATGCATGTGTTTGCGCTCCTCATGCTCGAGGCCAGCCTTCTGGCGCTGGCAGGCGTAGTGCTCGGCATCACGGCCGCCCATGCGGCGCTCGCGTCAACCACGCAGCTGCTGGCGAGCCGTTTCGGCCTGTTCATGGAAACAGGCGGCCCCGGCGTTTACGATCTGCTGCTGGCGGGGGCGGTGGTTGGCGCCGCGGTTTTGGCAGGCCTGGTGCCTGCCTGGCTCGCCTATCGCAACTCCCTCGCCGACGGACTGACCATTCGCACATGAAGAAATCCCTCATTCGGTTGGTCATGACGACCCTGCTCGCATGCGGACTCGCGCTGCAGGCCGGCGCCGCGGCACTGCAGATCGACTGGATCGAGCTGGTACCGGCCGATCAGCGCGCCACCTTCGACCCGACGCCACCGCCGCCGATACACGATTACCTGACCGGCGAGTCAGGTGGCCTGGCGGCCCAGCAGCCGCTCGACTTCAGCGTCAACATGGACCTCGAGGGCCAGGAGATCAGGATCCCGGGTTTCGTCGTGCCGCTCGAACTGGATGAAGAGGGCAATGTCACCGAGTTTTTCCTGGTGCCGTATTTTGGGGCGTGCATCCACGTGCCGCCACCGCCGCCGAACCAGATGCTCTACGTGAAAATGAAACAGGGCATCAAGCTGGACTCGATGTATTCGGCCTACTGGATTACGGGCAAACTATCGGCCAAGACCCGCGCTACGCGTCTGGGCGCCGCCGCTTATACACTCGCCGGTATCGCTTACGAGGAGTACAAGTTCTGAACGGCAGCGGCACCAGGCGCGGACTCTATCCGCCGGTCGAGCCGCGCCGCCAGGGTCATCTGGCGGTCGGCCACGGTCACGAGCTCTATTGGGAGGAATGCGGCAATCCCACGGGCAAGCCGGCGGTTTTCCTGCACGGTGGCCCGGGCGCCGGCTGCGACACACGCGCGCGCCGGTTCTTCGATCCCGCACGCTATCGCATCGTGCTCTTCGACCAGCGCGGCTGCGGCCGCAGCCGGCCGCATGCGAGTCTCGAGTACAACACGACCTGGGACCTGGTCGCCGATCTGGAGCGACTGCGCGAGCACCTCGGCATTCAACGCTGGCAGGTGTTCGGCGGATCCTGGGGTTCGACGCTCGCGCTCGCCTATGCGGAGGCACATCCGGCGCGGGTCTCGGAGCTCGTATTGCGCGGGATTTTCCTGCTGCGCAAGAGCGAGCTCGACTGGTTCTACCAGCAGGGTGCCAGCGCGCTGTTTCCAGATCGCTGGGAGGCCTACATCGCACCCATCTCCTCGAGCGAGCGCGGCGACCTGGTGCATGCATTTCACCGCCGCTTGACCGGAACGGACCGCGCTGCGGCCATCGCCGCCGCGCGCGCTTGGGCGGTCTGGGAAGGCTCGACCAGCTTCCTGCTGACCGATGACGACAATGTCCGCAAATGGGGCGAAGACGAGTTCGCACTCGCGGTCGCACGCATCGAGTGCCACTACTTCGTCAATGGCGGCTTCCTGCGCGGCGAGAACCAGCTGCTGGACGATGTCGGCCGGATCCGCCACATCCCGGCGGTGATCGTGCAGGGCCGCTATGACGTCGTCTGCCCACTGATGACGGCCTGGGACCTGCATCGCGCCTGGCCCGAGGCGGATTTCCGCGTCGTCGCCGACGCCGGGCATTCGGCCTTCGAGGCCGGCATCACCGACGAACTGGTGCGCGCGACCGACCGATTCGCAGGCTGAGGACTGCTAAGGCTGAGTACGGCACGGATTCAGCACTCGGGTACGTTGACCGCGAGCCCGCCCTGCGAAGTCTCCTTGTAGATCGACGACATATCGTGGCCGGTCTGTCGCATCGTCGCGATGACCTGATCGAGCGAGACTTTGTGCGATCCATCGCCACGCATTGCCAGGCGCGCGGCATTGATGGCCTTGACGGCGCCCATCGCATTCCTTTCGATGCAGGGAATCTGGACGAGCCCCGCGATCGGATCGCAGGTCAGGCCAAGGTTGTGCTCCATGCCGATCTCCGCGGCATTCTCGACCTGCTCGTTCGAGCCGCCAAGCGCCGCGACGAGTCCGCCGGCCGCCATCGAGCAGGCCACGCCGACTTCGCCCTGACAGCCCATCTCGGCGCCGGAAATTGACGCATTGCGCTTGTACAGCAGGCCGATCGCACCAGCCACCAGCAGAAACCGGCGCACCCCTGCTTCGTCGCTGCCCCGACACAGCTTTGCGTAGTAATGCAGCACTGCAGGCACGATACCGGCCGCACCGTTGGTCGGCGCCGTGACGACCTGGCCGCCTGCCGCGTTTTCCTCGTTGACGGCGAGCGCCCAGGCATTGACCCATTCCATCGCGTCAACGAGTCCGCCAGGCGCCTCGGCCAGCAGCATGCGCTGCAGGCGCGGCGCGCGACGCGGCACTTTCAGCACGCCAGGCAGGATTCCTTCGGCCGCAAATCCGCGCAGCACGCAGGCCTGCATGACGCTCCAGATCCGCGTGAGCCCCGCCTCAATCTCGGCCGGCTTGCGTAATGCGCGTTCGTTCTCGAGCATCAATCCATCGATCGTGAGACCCGCTTCGCGGCAGCGCACCAGCAGTTCATCGGCGTTGGCGAATGGCAGTGGCGGCTTGGGCACGCCGCCACCCGCGGACACTTCCTGGTCGCCGGCGCGCTGCACGACACCGCCGCCGATCGAATACATCTCTTCGCCCAGCAGCGTCGCGCCCGCAGCATCGCGGGCCGTGAAACGCATGCCATTGGAATGGCCCGGCAGCACCTGGTCGCGCAGGAACAGCAGATTCATCGGCTCGTCGAAGGCGACTTCGTGGCGGCCCAGCAAGCGCAACCGGCCGCTGCCGCGGATGCGCGCGAGTGCCGGCTCCATGATCGCCGGATCGAAACCCGCCGGATCGTTTCCCTCGAGGCCCAGCAGCACGGCGCGATCGGTGCAGTGCCCGAGACCCGTCAGTGCCAGCGAACCGTAGAGCTGCGCGAAGATCTCGGTCGTACGTTCAAGCAGGTCGCGCGCCGCCAGATCCTGCACGAACATCCGCGCAGCCAGCATCGGGCCCATCGTGTGCGATGACGATGGCCCGACACCGACTTTGAAGACATCGAATACCGAAAGATTCATAGCGTCGCCAGGCGCCGCAGCATCAGTCCGGCCAATTCGTCGGCGAGCGCCGCTCGCAGCGACTGCTCTTCATGTTCCTTGGCGAGTACCGCCGCCTCATCGTAGCTGAAGTTGCGGGTCAGCGTCACCTGCTGGCGCGCGAGCAGATCGCTGCCGCCGGCGCTGACCGAGTACTCCACCGTGTAGTAGACCTCGAACTCGCCCGGGGTGTTGCTCGCTGAAACCGACAGCAGCTCGCGACCGGTTTCGTCCTTGTGCAGGTGGATCACCGCACTCGCGGTCGCCGGATCGGTCGCGAGTTTCGCGCCTGCGGCGCGCAGTCGTGCCTCAAGTGCCGCATGGAGCGGCGTGTAACGGTCGCCGGTCTCGAGGTAGGGCGTCGCAAGCGCGGCCGGCAGCGGTGCCTGGCCGCGCAACTGGAAGCCGCAGCCCGATATCAGCGTCATCCAGACGATTGCGAGGCGCAGAAGCAACTGGCGCATCAGATCACCACGTTGACGAGCTTGCCGGGGACATAGACCAGCTTGCGTACCGGCTGGCCGGCGATGAAGCGCGCGACGCCAGGATCCGCGAGTGCGGCTGCACGCGCGGTCGCCTCGTCGGCATCGGCGGGCACCGGCACGCGCCCACGCAGCCTGCCATTGACCTGCACGACGATTTCCACCGTGTCCAGCGCAAGCGCGCGAGTATCTGGCTCCGGCCAGGCTTCGTCGACCACTGCCGTCGCATGACCCAGCGCGCGCCACAGCGCATGCGCCGCATGTGGCACGAACGGCGACAGCATCAGCACGACGAGATCCAGCGCCTCCTGCATCACGGCGCGACCTTGCGGCGAGCTGTCCGAAAAACGCACCAGCGCATTCAACAGTTCCATGATCGCAGCGATCGCCGTATTGAATGTCCGGCGCCTGCCGATGTCGTCGCCGACCTTGGCGAGTGTCTGGTGCAACTGGCGGCGCAACTCGCGCTGCGCGGGATCGAGCAAAGCTAGATCTGGCGCGGCTACCGGACCTGCCTGCACATGCGTGTGCACGATCTTCCAGAGCCGCTTCATGAACCGGAAAGCGCCTTCGACGCCTTCGTCTGACCATTCGAGCGTGTGCTCCGGTGGTGCCGCGAACATCATGAAGAGCCGCGCTGTGTCGGCACCGTAGCGATCCACGAGCTGCTGCGGATCCACGCCATTCCGCCGCGACTTCGACATCGTGCCGATGCCGCCGTACTCGACCGCCTGGCCATCGGCCTTCAGCACGCCGCGGCGCTCGCTACCTTCTATCCGCGATTCGACCTCGGCCGGGTCGTGATACACGATGCGGCCCGAAGCGGGCTTCCGAAACCAGATCTCGTTCAGCACCATGCCCTGCGTCAGCAATCGCTCGAATGGCTCGTCGAGGCGGATCAGACCGCAGTCGCGCATCACGCGGGTCCAGAACCGGGAATAAAGCAGGTGCAGGATCGCGTGCTCGATGCCGCCGATGTACTGATCCACGGGCAGCCAGTAGGTAGCCCGCTCATCCACCATCGCGTGCGCATTGCCGACGCTTGCGTAGCGGAAAAAATACCAGGATGAGTCCACAAAGGTGTCCATCGTGTCGGTCTCGCGCCGCGCCGGCGCTCCGCATTTCGGGCAGCGGCATTCGAAGAAGGACGGCGTCTTCGCGAGCGGATTTCCGGAGCCATCCGGCACCAGGTCCTCCGGCAGCAGCACCGGCAACTGGTCGTCGGGCACGGGCACGTCACCGCAAGCCTGGCAATGAATGACCGGAATCGGGCAGCCCCAGTAGCGCTGCCGTGAAATGCCCCAGTCGCGCAGCCGCCAGACCACCTGCTTGCGGCCGAGACCACGCGTCTCGAGGTCGAGTGCAATGGCGTCCGTTGCAATCTGATAGTCAAGGCCGTCATAAGCGCCGGAATTGACGCAGCGGCCCTGATCCGCGTACCAGGGCTGCCAGGCGTCGGTCGAATAGGGCCGACTGCCCACGTCGATGACCGGCAGGATGGGCAGGCCGTATTTTTTCGCGAATGCGAAATCGCGCTCGTCGTGGCCCGGCACGCCCATCACGGCGCCCTCGCCGTAGGCCATCAGCACGTAGTTGCCAACCCACACTTCAATCTCAGCGCCGTTCAGCGGATGCCGGACGAAAAGGCCGGTGGCGACGCCCTGCTTGTCCATCGTCGCGACATCGGCTTCCATGATGCTGCCGCGGCGGCATTCGTCGACGAAGGTGCGGACCCTGGCATTGCGTGCGGCCGCCATGGCCGCGAGCGGATGCTCGGCGGCGACCGCCACGAATGTGACGCCCATGATCGTGTCCGCGCGCGTCGTGAAAACCCGCAGTTCTCCGCGCTCGCCGTCGATCTGCCAGGGAAACGACAGGTTGACGCCCTCGCTGCGCCCAATCCAGTTCGCCTGCATGACCCGCACGCGCTCCGGCCAGTCCTTGAGCCGGTCGAGCGCCGCGAGCAATTCCTGCGCGTAAGCGGTGATGCGCAGGTAATACATCGGAATCTCGCGCTTCTCAACGGCCGCGCCGGTGCGCCAGCCACGCCCGTCGATGACCTGCTCGTTTGCGAGCACGGTTTGGTCGACCGGATCCCAGTTGACGACGCCGGTCTTCTTGTAGGCGATGCCGCGCTCTAGCATGCGCAGGAACAACCACTGGTTCCAGCGGTAGTAATCCGCGTCGCAGGTCGCGAGTTCACGTGACCAGTCGATGCCGAAGCCGAGTGACTTCAGCTGCTGCTTCATGTGCGCAATGTTGGCGCGCGTCCAGCGCGCCGGCGGAACGTCATTCTCGATCGCGGCGTTTTCCGCCGGCAGCCCGAATGCATCCCAGCCCATCGGCTGCAGGACATTGAAGCCGCGCATGCGCATGTAGCGGGCGAGCACGTCGCCGATCGTGTAGTTGCGGACATGGCCCATGTGCAGCCGGCCGCTCGGATACGGGAACATGCAAAGGCAGTAATACTTGGGCCGCGCTGCGTCCTCGCGCACGGCGAAGGTGCCCGCAGCCTCCCATTCACGCTGGGCGGCGGTCTCGACCTCGGCGGGCTCGTAACGCTCCTTCATGCCTTGAAGGATACCCGATACATATCAACGCCATCAGCAGGCAGCCGAGCAGCACCGGCCAATTGCCGGTCCGCGCGTAAGGCGTGAGCCCGGTCATCGGCTGCACGCTGGATTTCAGCACCGCCTGCACGAATTGCGGCGCTACGGCGGCAAGACTGCCGTCAGGCGCGATCACAGCCGTAATGCCGTTGCTGGTCGCACGAACCAGGCTGCGCCCGGCCTCGCGCGCGCGAAAGCGCGCCATCTGCAGCTGCTGATGCGGCGCCGCCGAGTCGCCAAACCAGGCATTGTTGGTGACGTTGACGAGCAAAGTCGCTTCGCCGAGCACTTCAAGCTGCTCGGACCCATAAGCGTCTTCGTAGCAGATCGTCGCACCCAGCTTCTGCCCCGCCGCCGGCAATGCCGCCTGGTGCTCGCCGCCGGGCGTCATGTCGTAGTAAGGCAGGTTCATCAGCCGCATCCAGTGGCGAATGAAGTCAGGCACCGGAAAGAATTCGCCAAAGGGCACGAGGCGGCGTTTGTAATACCACGCGTCGCCCGTGACGCTCATCGCGAGCAGGCCATTCCTGATCTCGCCGCTTTCAAAATCGTAGCGAAGCAACCCGATCAGCACGTCGGAATTGCGGGCGCGCGCTTCTGCGCGAATAGATTTCAGATAAATTTCCGCCTCGTGCGCCAGCATCGGCAGCGCAGCCTCCGGCCATACGATCAGCCGCTGACCGAGCGCCTCGCGATTGAGCACGCGATAACGATCGAGCGTGTCCTTGCGATGATCCACCTGCCACTTCTCGTCTTGCGGGATCGCGCCCTGAAGCAACGCAACGCTTGTCTTGTCTCCGACGGGCGCCGTCCATTGCCGCCCGGACAGGGCCCAGCTGCCGCCCCAAATCACGACCATGACGGCGAACGCAATGCCACGGTCCCGCCAGGCGCCCCTCAGGATCACGAGCAGGGCCCCCGCAGTGACCGCGCTCGCCAGCGTGACCAGGTGAATGCCACCGATCGGTGCCAATGCAGCAAGCGGGCTGTCGCTGTGCGCATAACCGAGTTCCAGCCAGGGAAAGCCCGACAACAGCCAGCCGCGCAGCCACTCCATCAGGGTCCAGCCGCCCGGCAGCAACAGCAGGCAATGCGCAAGGCGTGGCGGTCGAACGAAGCGCGCCGCGAGCCAGCCAAGCAGCGCGTAGTAGCTGCCCATGACCGCGACCGGCACCAGAAGTATCAGGGCCGCCATCCAAGCCGGTGCACCGCCGAAATCATGAACCGCCGTGTAGATCCACCAGGTGCCGGCCAGGAAAAGTCCCGCGCCCCAGGCGAAGCCGAGCTTGGCCGCCTGGCGCGGCACGGCGCCGTCCCACAGCAGGAACAGGAACGCCGGTCCCAGCAATGCGAGCGGGAAAATCCCGTATGGTGCGAAAGCCAGCGTCGTCGCCGCACCCGCAAGCGCGGCGAGCCAAAAGCCGTAACGCTGGAGCCTCATTCAGGCACCGCGCGTATCGCCGGCGCGCGGCGGCACCGGTACGGGCGAAATCACACGCAACTGATCGATGCGGCGGCGGTCGGCGCGCAGCACCTTGAACTCATGGCCATCCATCGTCACCGATTCGCCGCGCCGCGGCAGCCGGCCGAACTGCTGCATCACGAGGCCGCCGATGGTGTCGTACTCCTCCACGCTGAAGCGGGTCGAGAAGTAGTCGTTGAATTCCTCGATCCGCGTCAGCGCCAACACGACGAACTGGCGGTCGCCCTCGCGGCGGATGGTCTGGTCCTCGTCGATGTCGTATTCATCGGCGATCTCGCCGACGATCTCCTCGATGACGTCCTCGATGGTCACGAGGCCGGAAACGCCACCGTATTCATCCACGACGATCGCCATGTGGTTGCGGCTCACGCGGAATTCCTTCAGCAACACGTTCAGCCTCTTGCTTTCCGGCACGAATGCCGCCGGGCGGAGCACTTCCCTGATGTCGAATGTGCCTGTAGCCCCCTCCGAGTAATAGCGCAGCAAATCCTTCGCAAGCAGGATGCCGACCACCTGGTCGCGGTCATCGCCGATGACCGGAAAGCGCGAGTGCCCCGATTCGATAATGACCGGCAGCAGCTGGCCAGGCGCGCAATCACGCTCCAGCACGACCATCTGCGAGCGCGGCACCATGATGTCGCGCACCTGCAGGTCGGCGACGCCCAGCACGCCCTCGATCATCGCGAGTGCATCGGCACCGAGCACGCCGCGGCGCGCCACGGTGCGCAAGAGCTCGATCAGCTCGGCGCGATCGCCCGGCTCCTCCTTGATGAGGCGCCGCAACCATTTCCTGCCGGGTTTGCGCTCCGTCATCGCTTCAGCCTCCGTACGGGTCCGCAAAGCCCAGCCGCGCGAGCAATTCCCGCTCGCGTCCTTCCATGCGGCGCGCCTCGGTCGCGCGCTGGTGATCGAAGCCGAGCAGGTGCAAGGTGCCGTGAATCACCATGTGGGCCCAATGCGCGCGCAGTGTCTTGCCCTGCTCGCGCGCCTCACGCGCGACTAGCGGCGCGCAAACCACGATGTCGCCGATGATCCCGGGCGCCTGGCCGGCGTCGGCTGGCATCGGAAATGACAGCACGTTGGTCGGCGCGGGCTTGCCCCGGTAACGTATGTTCAACGCGCGGCTTTCGGCGGTGCCAACCACGCGGATGCCGAGTTCGCCATTCCGGCCGCCGGCGGCGAGACGTGCCCAGCCGCGCAGTGTCGCCGGCGCAGGTACCCACGGCCGGCGCGTGCGATAGCGCAGCAGGACTTCGATCGTCATTTCCCGCTCCCACGTCCCGTTTCGCGCTCATAGGCTTCGACTATGCGTTGCACCAGCGGGTGGCGCACGACGTCACGCGCCGAAAAACGCGTGACCGCGATGCCCTCGACGCCGTCCAGCACCTCGAGTGCGTGGCGCAATCCGGACTGGCGATGGGCCGGCAGGTCGGTCTGGGTGATGTCGCCAGTGACGACCGCGCGGGAGCCAAAGCCGATCCGGGTCAGGAACATCTTGATCTGCTCGACCGTCGTGTTCTGCGCCTCGTCGAGTATGACGAAGGCTTCGTTCAGCGTGCGACCGCGCATGAACGCGAGCGGCGCAATCTCGATGATGTTGCGTTCGATCAGGCGGGCGACGCGATCAAAACCGATCATCTCGTACAACGCGTCATACATCGGCCGCAGGTAGGGATCGATCTTCTGCGACAAGTCCCCCGGCAGGAACCCGAGGCGCTCGCCGGCCTCGACCGCGGGCCGCACCAGTACGATGCGCCGCACTGTTTCTCGCTGCAGCGCCTCGACGGCGCAGGCGACTGCGATGTAGGTCTTGCCCGTGCCCGCCGGCCCGATGCCGAATGTCAGGTCGTGTTCGCGGATATTGCGCAGGTATTCCTGCTGGTTCGGGCCGCGGCCGCGGATGCGCCCGCGCAGTGTCTGCACCGAGAGGGCGTCATCGGCGGACTCGCCGCCCATGCCGGTTTCCTGGATCGCCAGGTGCACGTCTTCCGGCGTCACCACATTGGCGCCGGCGCGTTCGAACAGGAGCCTCAGCACGGTCGCGCCAGCCTCGGCATTCGCGCCGGTCACCGAGAAGCGCCCGGACCGGTAGCGGATTTCCACACCGAGCCGGTTCTCGAGCTGCTGCAGATTCTCGTCAAACGGGCCACAAAGCGCGGCGAGTCGGGCGTTGTCCGCGGCGCCGAAGTCGACGTTTGATTCCGGGCCGCTAGTCAAGCGACCAGCCGGCCGCGCAGCGAATTCGGCATGGCCTCGGTTATCTGGACGCGCGCGAACCGGTCGATGAGCCCCGCAGGTCCGTCGAAATTCACCCAGCGCATGTTCTCGGTGCGCCCCGCGAGCTGGCCAGGGTCGCGTCTCGACGGTCGCTCGACCAGCACGCGCTGGATGCTGCCGATCATGCCCTCGCTGATGCGCCGTGCCTGTTGGTTGAGCCGCGCCTGCAGCAACGCAAGACGCTGCTGCTTCAGTTCATGCGGAACTTCGTCCGGCAGCGCGGCGGCCGGCGTGCCCGGCCTGCGGCTGTAGATGAAGCTGAACGACTGGTCGAAGCCGACGTCAGCGATCAGTTCCATCGTATGGCCAAAATCGGCATCGGTCTCGCCTGGGAACCCGATGATGAAGTCCGACGAGAGGCTGATGTCGGGGCGCACCGCGCGCAGCCGCCGGATCTTCTGCTTGTACTCGAGGCGCGTGTAACCGCGCTTCATCAACGCAAGGATGCGGTCGGATCCGCTTTGCACCGGCAGGTGCAGGCAATTCGCGAGCTTCGGCACGTCGGCATAGGCCTCGACCAGTGCGTCGGTAAATTCGACCGGGTGCGAGGTCGTGAAACGGATGCGCTCGAGGTCCTCGATGCGCGCAATGTGCCGCACCAGGGTGGCGAGGTCGCAGATCGTGCCGTCAGCCATCGGGCCGCGATACGCGTTGACATTCTGTCCGAGCAACGTGATTTCGCGCGCGCCTTGTGCCACGAGCGATTCGACTTCGGCGACGACCTGACCGAACGGGCGGTTCATTTCCTCGCCGCGCGTATATGGCACGACGCAAAACGTGCAGTACTTGCTGCAACCTTCCATGATCGACACGAATGCCGTGGCGCCCTTGGCATGCGGTTCCGGCAACCGGTCGAATTTCTCTATCTCCGGAAATGACACATCGACCTGCGGCCTGCCAGTCGCACGCAATGCCGTGATCATGTCGGGCACGCGATGGATTGTCTGCGGACCAAATACGAGGTCAACGAACGGCGCGCGCGCCAGGATGCCCTCGCCTTCCTGGCTGGCGACACAGCCGCCGACCCCGATCAGGAGGTCCGGCTTGCGGCGCTTAAGCAGCCGCCATTTGCCGAGCTGGGAGAAGACTTTTTCCTGGGCCTTTTCGCGCACCGAGCAGGTATTCAACAGGATGACATCGGCCTGCTCGGGCTGATCAGTCAGTTCCAGACCGGACGACACGCGCAATACATCGGCCATGCGCGCCGAATCGTATTCGTTCATCTGGCAGCCAAAGGTGGAGATGTACAGCCGGCCGCTCATGTACCCCAGTGGTCCCACATCAAAAAAGGGGGCCTAGGGTAACGGTTTTAGGGCCGCCGATGAAGTGCGGCAAGGCGCGCAGGGGCGCCTGGATACTACTACAAGATATTGTTTTTTAAGGATTTATTGAGGTGGGGCGGGCCTGAATGTACCGGTTGCCAAGGATTTGGGTTCCGACCGCTTCAGGCTGCCGATCAGGAAACGCCCGGTAGCCGTGAATCGGGCACCCTGTGGCAGCGTGTCCGCCATCGTACGGCGGCGCTTCATGTGGACGGAATGCTCGAGATCCTGCAGCAGGCCCGGCTTTGCGTAGAAATAGCCCTGGCCCGCGACGCAACCCAGCGCGATCAGTTCGCGTTGCTGATGCTCGAGCTCAACGCCCTCTGCAATAACCTCAAGACCCATCGTATCGCCCAACGTAATGATCGCGCGCGCGAGAACCGCGCCGTCGTCGATGCTGCCCAGCCGTTCGATGAAGGAGCGGTCGATCTTCACGATGTCGATCGGGAACCGGTGCAGGTACGCCAGCGACGAGTAGCCGGTACCAAAGTCGTCGATGGCGATGCGCACACCGAGCTTTTTCAGCTGATTCAACTTGACCAGCATGCTCTCGGTGTTGTGCATCAGCACGCCCTCAGTCACTTCAATGACCAGGCAGCCTGGATCCAGCTGCGACTCTTGCAGCGCCCGCGTCACATCGGCGACGAGATCGGAGTCCCGCAGCTGCCCGACGGACACATTGACCGCGACGCGAACCTGCCGCCCTTCGGGCAATCGCGCCTGCCAGGCCTTCACTTCCGCGCAGGTCTGGCGCAGCACCCAGCGCCCCAACGCGATCATCTGCCCGGAATCCTCTGCGATGCCAAGGAATTCGCCCGGCGCCATGAGGCCACGCTTCGGGTGCCGCCAGCGCACCAGTGCCTCGACACCCAGCAGGTAACCGGAACGCAGTTCGACGATGGGCTGGTAATGGAGCTGGAACTGGTCGTTGGTCAAAGCTTGCGCGAGTTCCGCCTCGACCTGCAGGCGTTTGTTCGCAACATCCGGCATTTCAGCCACGAAAATCGCGTAGCGGCCCTTGCCCTGGGCCTTGGCCGAGTACATCGCCACATCGGCATTGCGCAGCAACTCCTCTACGCCGTCATCCGGTGTCGCGAACGCAACGCCAATGCTCGCGGTAACACGCATGTCGCTGCCCAGGAACGGGAAGGGCTCCAGCAGCGCCTTGACGATGCGGCCCGCGATCTCGATCACCGGCTCCTGGCTCGTCAGGTTTTCGAGAAGTACCGCGAATTCATCACCGCCGAATCGCGCGACGGTGTCGCCGCTGCGTGTACACTGGATCAGCCGCTGGGCCGTGGCACTGAGCACGCGATCGCCCTGGCCATGGCCGAAGCTGTCGTTGATCGTCTTGAAGTTGTCCAGGTCGATGAACAGCATCGCCACGCCACGGTCACCGCGCTTGCTGACGGCCAAGGCATGCTCGACGCGGTCGCGGAACAGCGCGCGATTGGCGAGGAGCGTCAACGGGTCATGGAACGCCAGACGCCGCAGCTGTTCTTCAATGTCCGCGCGCTCGGTCGTGACACGCAAGCTCAGCAGCCGGCTGCCGAGAGCTTTCGCTGCGTGCGTGACAGGGTCGGCTTTCGCCGCGGTGGCGGTGCTCGCTGCGAATACCCGGCGTGCGAAAAGCAGGACCGACAGGACGCCAATGATCCAGGCCAGCAGTCGTGCCGGTCCGGCAAGATTGTGGAAGTGTGGCGCCAGCAGTACCAGGCCGGCGAAGCTCGCGCATAGCAGCAGGAACCACGACGCCGGATGGTCAAGCCACGGCGCCATGGGCCCGCGCAGGCCACTGCTTGGCTGCTGGTCTGATTCCAGCTCCATCGATACCGCTCCCGATCGCGGGCGAACCGACCTGATGGTGACTTAATTTGGCCTTGCTGGACGCCAAGCCGGTCACAGATCGCAGCCGGCCCCCGGCCCGGCGGTTGCCGCAGCGCACGATTTTTGCGGGAATGGCATGACTCCCAGGGAGCGGATCCAGCACCTGCTGGAAGCGGCGGATGTCCGGCTCGACGGCAGCCGGCCCTGGGACATCCGCGTCCACGACGAGTCGTTCTTCCACCGCGTGCTGGCCCATGGCTCGCTGGGCCTCGGCGAGAGCTACATGGACGGCAGCTGGGACGCCGTCGAACTCGACTCGATGATTTGCCGCCTGCTTGAGGCGCGGCTCGACCGCCGCGTCCGCACGCTGGACGACTACCGGTTTGCGGCGCGCGCGCGCCTCTTCAACCTGCCAAGGCGCCGGCCCTTCGAGATCGGCAGGCATCATTACGACCTCGGCAACGATCTCTATCGCGCAATGCTTGGCAAGCGTCTTGTCTACAGCTGCGGTTACTGGCAGAAGGCCAGCAACCTCGACGAGGCCCAGGAGCACAAGCTCGACCTTGTCTGCCGCAAGCTCAGCCTGGAGCCCGGCATGACGGTGCTCGACATCGGTTGCGGCTGGGGGGAGGCACTGAAGTTCGCGGCCGAGCGTTACCACGCCGTCGGCGTCGGCGTGACGGTGTCAGAGCAGCAGGTCACGCTTGCTTGTGAGTTGTGCCGCGGACTGCCGATCGACACCCGCCTACAGGATTACCACGAGGTTTCCGGCAGGTTCGATCGCGTGTTCTCGATTGGTATGTTCGAGCATGTCGGGTTCGCGAATTACCGGCGCTTCTTCGAGCTCGCCCGCTCATGCCTCGCGGACGACGGCCTGTTCCTGCTGCACACGATCGGCAGCGATGAAACGACGCGTACCATGGACCCATGGATCGGCAAGTACATATTCCCGTACTCGATGCTGCCGTCCGCCGCGCAGATTTCGGCCGCGAGCGACGGCCTGTTCATCATCGAGGACTGGCACAACTTCGGCACCGACTACGACCGGACGCTCCAGGCGTGGCGGGACAACGTGGAGTGCGCCTGGCCTGCGCTCGGCGAGCGCTACAACGAGCGTTTCCGCCGCATGTGGCACTACTACCTGTCGACATCGATGGCCACATTTCGGGCGCGGCGCTCGCAGCTGTGGCAAATCGTTCTGTCGCCGCGTGGACTGCGCGGCGGTTATGTTGCTCCGCGCTGAAGATCCCTAGAACGGGATGTCGTCGTCGAAGTTTTCCGCGACGCCCGCGGGTTCCGCGCGTGGACTGCTTTCCTCGCTGCGCTCCGGCTCCGGCGCCGGCCGGTCGCGACCGGCTCCCGCGCCGCCTGCTCCCGCACTGCGTCCACCCAGCATCTGCATTTCGTTCGCGACGATCTCGGTCGAATAGCGATCGTGGCCTTCCTTGTCCTGCCACTTGCGTGTCCGCAACTCGCCCTCGATGTAAACCTGCGAGCCCTTGCGCAGGTATTCAGCCGCGATTTCAGCCAGGCGGTCGAACATCACCACCGTGTGCCACTCGGTGGATTCCTTGTTTTCGCCGGTCTGCTTGTCACGCCACTGCTTGCTGGTGGCGATGCGGAGATTCACGACCGCTTTTCCCGAAGGCATCGCGCGGCTCTGCGGGTCCTGCCCGATATTGCCCAATAGAATGACCTTGTTGACGCCGCGTGCCATGACCGTCTCCCCGCCTCTTGTTGTCGATGGGCCATTGTAGTCGCCGGCCGGCCCCCCGGCACATCGTCAATCGGGTGAATTCAGGGGGATTCTGAGCGGCCTGCCACCGTCAGCCAGCCGGCGGCGGCCAGGCCCGCGAGCAGGAACACGCCGGGAATCCCCGCCGCGCTTCCGAGCAGCCCGCCGCCCAGGATTCCGCCGGCGAAGGCCCCCGCAAACTGGCAGGTTGAGAACACCCCAAGTGCCGCGCCGCGCGCATCTTCGCCCGCGGCTTCTGAAAGGCTTGAGGGCAGGCGCGCCTCGAGAAAATTGAAGGCCCCGAAGAAGATCACCACGGCCACCGCCATTGCCATGAAATTCAGGTAGCAACGGGCAAGCGCCACCTGTGCAGCCGCCAGCAGCAGGCCACCGATGACGGAGGTCCGCGCGGGCCGATTGCTGCGCTCCGACCAGAGCAGCATCGGCACGGTCAACAACAATGACGAGGCAAATACGGCCAGGTAGAACTGCCAGTGATCCGCCGCGGCCATGCCGTGCACATCACGGAGCGCATGGGGAACGGCGATAAATGTCGCAGTGAGCGACAGATGCAGCACGAAGATGCCGGAGTAATGCGGCAGCAGGCGCCTTGTCAGGACCCTCCGCCAGGGTTTGCGCCCTTGGCCGATTTCGCGCGGCGCTTCCTTCGGAACTGCGAATACGATGAGCGCGAGCGCCACGAGTCCGAGGCCGCCGATCAGCGCGAAGATCCCGGCAACACCGATCGCGCCGGCCAGCAGCGGTCCAGCCACCAGCGATACGACAAAGGAAATACCGATGCTGATGCCGATGAAGGCCATCGCGCGGGTGCGCGAGGCCGCACGCGTGCGATCGGCAAGGAGCGCCATCACCGGGCCCGATACCGCGCCAAGCCCCTGCACGGTGCGCGCGATTACGAGCGCCCAGGCGGTTGCGGCGAAATATCCGAGCGCCGAGCCGCCGATGTGCAGCAGCAGCCCGGCCACGATCAAGGGGCGCCGGCCCAGGCGGTCGGACCAGACCCCGAACGGGATCTGCATCAGGGCCTGGGCCAGGCCATAGGCCCCGACCGCGAGCCCGGCGAGCAGCGGCGTACCCCCTGGAAGTGAGCCCGCGTGCAGGGCGAGAACCGGCAGCAACAGGAAGAGCCCGAGCATCCTGACTGCGTAAATGACGGCCAGTGTTGCAACGGCCTGGCGTTCAGGAGGCGAGAGCGCCGCGGCAGTCTTGACCACGACTGGAAATCCCTTTGCGGCGCATGGAACGGGCCGGTTATTCTATCAGGCTCGCCGCGCGCCACCCGTGCGGCGCCGATTGGACAGCATGACGACCACCATCCAGATCCGCGGCGCGCGCACGCACAACCTGCGGGGTATCGACCTCGACCTGCCGCGCGACCGACTGATCGTCTTCACCGGGCTGTCCGGCTCCGGCAAGTCGTCGCTCGCCTTCGACACGATCTATGCCGAGGGCCAGCGCCGTTATGTGGAGTCGCTATCGGCCTATGCGCGCCAGTTTCTCTCCATGATGGAGAAGCCCGACGTCGATTCGATCGAGGGCCTGTCTCCGGCGATCTCCATCGAGCAGAAATCGACCTCGCACAATCCGCGCTCGACGGTCGGGACCGTCACCGAAATCTACGATTACCTGCGCCTCTTGTACGCGCGCGCCGGTATCCCGCGCTGCCCGGATCACGGGCTGGACCTTGCGGCGCAGACCGTCAGCGAGATGGTGGACCAGGTGCTGGCGCTGCCCGAGGGCACGCCGCTTGGATTGCTCGCACCGGTCATCGCCGGACGCAAGGGCGAGCACCAGCAGGTCATCGACGAACTGCGCGGCAAGGGATTCGTGCGCGCCCGCGTGGACGGAAAGCTGGTCGAGCTCGACCAGAAGATCCGGCTCGATCCGAAGCGCAAGCATTCGATCGATGCGGTGGTCGATCGCTTCAAGGTACGTACGGACCTGCAGCAGCGTCTGGCGGAATCCTTCGAGACTGCGCTCCGGCTCGGCGAGGGGGTGGCCCGCATTGCGTTTCTCGAAGAAGCGAAGCGCGAGGAACTCGTGTTCTCGGACAAATTCGCCTGCAAGGTCTGCGGTTATTCATTGTCGGAGCTGGAGCCGCGCCTGTTCTCGTTCAACAACCCGTCCGGCGCCTGCCCGGGTTGCGATGGTCTCGGCGTCAAACAGTTCTTCGACCCCGAGCGGGTCGTCACGCATCCGCAATTGTCACTGGCCAGCGGCGCCGTGCGCGGCTGGGACCGGCGCAATGCCTACTACTACCAGATGGTTCAGGCGCTCGCCGACTATTACCACTTCGACCCGGAGGCGCCCTACAACGGCCTGCCGATGCGCGTGCAGGACGTGCTGATGCAGGGCAGCGGCGGCGAGGAAATCGAGTTCCGCTACTTCGATTCGCGCGGGCGAATCATCAAGCGCAAGCACAAGTTCGAGGGCATCCTGCCGAATCTCGAGCGTCGTTACCGCGAAACTGAATCGATGACCGTGCGTGAGGAGCTTGCCCGTTACCTCGGCACGCGCCAATGCCCCGACTGCGAGGGCGCACGGCTCGCTCGTCCGGCGCGGAATGTCTTTGTCGGCGGCGTCGCATTGCCCGCGATCACTGCCCTGCCGGTGCGCCGCGCACTCGAGTTTTTCGCGGCGCTGCGTCTAGAAGGATGGCGCGCCGACATCGCCGCGAAGGTGGTCAAGGAGATTGCCGACCGGCTCGGATTTCTTGTTGACGTCGGGCTCGATTACCTGACACTCGATCGCAGCGCGGAGACGCTGTCGGGCGGTGAGTCGCAGCGCATTCGCCTCGCGAGCCAGATCGGCTCGGGCCTGGTCGGCGTCATGTACATCCTGGACGAGCCGTCGATCGGCCTGCACCAGCGCGACAACCAGCGCCTCCTCGATACGCTGCATCGGCTGCGCGATCTCGGCAACACCGTCATCGTCGTCGAGCACGACGAGGACGCGATCCGGCAGGCCGATCATGTTGTCGACCTCGGATTGGGGGCAGGCGTGCACGGCGGGCGCGTTATTGCACAGGGCAGTCCTGCCGATATCGAATTGAGTCCGACCTCGCTGACCGGCCAGTACCTTTCGGGACGGCTGCGCATCGAAATTCCCGGGACTCGCAGGCAACGCAACCCGAGTCGCGCTTTGCGCGTGCGCGGAGCGACCGGCAACAATCTGAAGTCCATCGATGCCGCATTCCCGATCGGGCTGATGACCTGCGTGACGGGCGTATCCGGCTCCGGCAAGTCGACACTCGTCAACGACACGCTGTACCGGCACACGGCCCGCGAGCTGAATCTATCCTCGGAGCAGCCCGCGCCCTGCGCCGGTGTGGACGGTATCGGCGAGATCGACCGCATCATCGACATCGACCAGAGCCCGATCGGACGCACGCCGCGCTCAAACCCGGCCACCTATACCGGTCTCTTCACGCCGATCCGCGAACTGTTCGCCGGAACGGCCGAATCCCGGTCGCGCGGCTACCAGCCTGGTCGCTTCAGTTTCAACGTCAAGGGCGGCCGCTGCGAGGCCTGCCAGGGCGACGGCGTCATCAAGGTCGAGATGCATTTCCTGCCGGACATCTATGTTTCATGTGATGTCTGCAAGGGCCGCCGCTACAACCGCGAGACGCTCGACGTGCGTTACAAGGGCAAGAATATCCAGGAGGTCCTCGAAATGACGGTCGAAGACGCCTGGCCTTTCTTCCAGGCCGTGCCGACCATCGCCAGCAAGCTGCAGACGCTACTCGATGTCGGACTTTCCTACGTCCGGCTCGGCCAGAACGCGACCACGCTCTCCGGCGGCGAGGCGCAGCGCGTGAAGCTCGCCAAGGAACTTTCCAAGCGCTCGACGGGCCGTACGCTCTATATTCTCGACGAGCCGACCACTGGTCTGCACTTCGAGGACGTGAAACACCTGCTCGCGGTGCTGCACCGGCTGCGCGACGAAGGAAACACCGTGATCGTCATCGAACACAACCTGGACGTCATCAAGACCGCGGACTGGGTCATCGATCTCGGCCCCGAGGGCGGCGACGGCGGTGGCCGGATCGTGGCCGAGGGCACGCCCGAGCAGCTCGCGCGCTCGGCAGCGTCATTCACTGGCGGCTATCTGAAGCGCGTGCTGGCGCGCGCAAAGAGCGCGGCATGAATGCCCACGCATTCAGGTGGCTCGCGCTGCCACTGCTGCTGTTCGCTGCCAGCAGCGCTGTCGCAGGCGAACTGACCGTCACATCCGCCTGGGCGCGTGCGACTCCGCCGAGCGCGGGCATGGGCGCAATTTATCTCCGCATCGAGAATGGCAGCACCAAGTCGGACCGCCTGCTCAAGTTGAAAACTCCGGTCGCGGCGAGCGCGGGAGTTCACCGCACGGAGATCATTGAAGGCATCGCGCGCATGCGCGAGGTCGCGGTATTGCATGTCGCGCCGGGTGAGAAAGTTGAGTTCGCGCCGGGCGGGCTGCACGTGATGCTGATGGGACTCAAGAAACCGCTGGTCGCCGGGAAGACCTTCGAACTCGAACTCGTATTTGAGGTTGCTGGACCACGCCGCGTAGTGGTCTCGATCCGGGACTGAACTCAGCGCGCCGGTACGGTCGTCGCGCGGTGGGTCGAGAACTGATGCGCCACTTCGCCGTGGGCGCGGCGCTCGCGAAAATCGCCATTCGTGTATTCGGCGACGACGCGGCGCCACGGCCAACACCGCAGCGGCGAAATGTTGGCCCGACAAAAAACTCGCTCAAACGGTAATGACGCTTGCGGTCTTCGACAGCCGTCGCTTCGCGCTGTACCAGCGCAAATCCCGCCAGCTGATGGTCGCGCAGGAACACAAATGGTACCGAGCGCTCGTCGCGGAACCTTCGGGAGGAGCCCCGCTGCAGTGCCGGTAACGAATCCGGCCGTATGCTTCGGATCAGGCCCACCGGCGTGAAAGTCCCTGATTTCGGGTCCTCGATCCGATGTTTATTTCGGGACGCCTACCAAATCCCACGACTGCACGGTAGCGAAGTACTGGCTGCTGGAAAAGCCATAGAGGACGCCCGCCACATATTGCGTCGCGTAACGTGCCTGTTTGAACCCGTCGGTCGCGACGATGTAGTCACGCAGCGCAAAATAGTAGATCGTCTTGGCAGCGTCGGCACCAATCCTGGAGGCCATGCAACCGTTGATGCGGTGGCATTGGCCGGTAGACAGCAGCCAGAAGGCGTTGTTCTGGATCCCCGAATTGGTGTGCACCCCGCCGTTGTCACCCGTGCCAATGAAGCGGGACGGGTAATTGTCCCGGGAGCTGCCGTCGAGGGTGGGCCGATACATGTAACGGAGTGCGTCTCCGTCTGTATATGGGGTATATGCCTGTTCCCCTACTTGCCACGTTGTGCCAAAGGGGGCCGATTCGCCTTTCCAATAGCGCTCGACCATGGCACCGAAGATATCCGAGAACGACTCATTCTGGGCTGCTACCGGTTTCGTTGACACCTAGTTTAGAACGATGATGCTAAACGAG
>CAYYQQ010000042.1:0-5621 GCA_964473595.1 uncultured Steroidobacteraceae bacterium
CGGGATACATTGTTTACGGGGCCGGAAGCGGTGTCGCAGAATAGGGCCATGTTCGAGCCAGTCCCGGAATCCCGCGGCGATCCGCAGCCGATCACCTACGAGCAGCCGCTCAACGAGCGGATGCGCGCATTCATGCGGCTCGAGTTCCTGTGGCAGCAGCTTTCCTACCATGCGGGTGTCCCGGATCCCTGGTCGAGCCGTTCCGCGGTGGCGGGGCTACTCGAGATCCTCGCGATTACCTCGCGCGGCGACGCGCGCGGCGACGTGCTGAAAGAACTCGAACGCCAGATGTCGGCGATGCGCGACTACCAGAATCGCCCCGGCGTGGATAGCGCGCGGCTGCGCTCGATCCTCGCCACGCTCGAGCGCCGCCGCGAGGAACTGAACGCTGCCGGCGCGAATTTCATGCAGCGACTGCGCGAGTCCGAATTCCTGAATGCGATCAAGCATCGCAGCGCGATCCCGGGCGGCACCTGTGAATTTGACCTGCCCGATTATTATCACTGGCTCAATCTCGAGCCGGACCTGCGCGAGAGCGATCTCGCGGATTGGCTGGTCACGATCCGTCCGTTGTGCGAATCGGTCTCGGAACTCTTGTGGATCACGCGCGAAAACGCCGCGCCGAGCGATCAGCTTGCGCCGGGTGGCGTCTACCAGATCGTGTTCGAGCGCGACCGACCGGTGCAGCTCGTGCGCCTCACGCTACCCGGTGGCTCGAAGCTCTATCCCGAGGTCAGCGCCAGCCACCACCGCTGCAGCCTGCGTTTCCTGCGCTGGAACAGCGTGCACAGCCGGCCCGTGCAGTCGACCGAGGATGTGCGCTTCGTCCTGACGACCTGTTACTGATCGCGATGGTGACGCTCGTCAATTGCCCGCATTGCGGACGTCAGCACGAATGGCGCGACAATCCCTGGCGTCCATTTTGCAGCGAGCGTTGCAAGCTGATCGACTTGGGCGCCTGGCTCGAGGAAAAACACGTCATTCCCGGCGAATCGGTGGAGATCCCCGACGCGGACCCCGACGCGGAATCGTTGAAGCACTAGTTCAAAGGGCAGACAAAAAAAGGGACGCCCCCTTTCCCGCATAAAGTTCCGGCGGGAAAAGGGGCGTCCCTTTTTTTGTCTGCCATGTTTTTCTAGTTGCCGCCTTGCATGCCGAGATGCTTCGCGAGGAAGGCCCATTGATTGGCCCAGTCCTCGATCTGCATCCAGGTCGGCTTGCCCGCACCATGGCCCGCACGCGTCTCGATGCGCACTAGCACCGGATTTGCGCAGTCATGCTGCGCGTACTGCAGCGCCGCCGCGAACTTGAAGCTGTGCCAGGGCACGACGCGATCGTCGTGATCCGCAGTCGTCACGAGCGTCGGCGGGTAGCAGCGGCCCGGCTTCAGGTTTTGCACCGGGGAATAAGCCAGCAGCGCACGGAACTGGTCCGGGTCCTCGACCGTGCCGAAGTCGCTCGACCAGGCGTAGGCATTCGCGCTTGCCGTGTGATAGCGCAGCATGTCCATCACGCCGACACCCGGCAATGCAGCGCCGAAAAGTTCCGGTCGCTGCGCCATCACGGCGCCAACCAGCAGGCCGCCATTGCTGCGGCCGTGGATCGCGAGCCGCGACGACGAGGTGTAGCGATTGGCCACCAGCCATTCCGCGGCCGCGATGAAATCGTCGAATACATTCTGCTTGTGGGTCTTGGTGCCGGCCTCGTGCCAGGCGGCACCGTATTCGCCGCCGCCACGCAGGTTGGCAACCGCATAGATGCCGCCGCGCTCGAGCCAGGCCGCATAGACCGGGCTGTAGACCGGTGTCAGTGAAACGTCGAAACCGCCATAGCCATACAGTAGCGTCGGATTAGCGCCATTCATCACCGTGTCGCGCCGCCGCGTGATGAACATCGGAATGCGCGTGCCGTCCCTGCTCGTGTAAAAGACCTGCTCGGTCACATAGGGGCTTGCATCGAATGGCACCTGCGGCCGCCGGAATAGCTGGACCTCGTCTTTCGCGACGTCGTAGCGATGGAGCGCAAGCGGCGTCAGGTAGTCCGTATAGGCGAAGAAGGTCTCGTCTTCCTTCGGCGCATCCGGGAAACCGGTCACCGTGCCGAGGCCCGGCAACTGGATCTCGCCGCGCAGGCTGCCATCCATGCGGTAGACGCGCAGGCGCGAGCGCGCATCCTCGAGGTAATTGGCGATCACATGACCGCCGGCCAGGCTCGCTTGATAGAGCCGGGCCTGCGCCTCCGGCACGATCTCGATCGGTGCCGGGCTTCCGGATCCGGATTTACCTGCCTCGATCGCGATCACGCGTCCGCGCGGCGCGCCCTGGGTCGTCTTGAAGTAGAGCCGGTCGCCGATCGCGCCCAGAAAATCGTAGATCCCGTCCCACTTGTCCAGTATCCGCGCGACGGGCGCATCTGGCTTCGACAGGTCGCGCAGGTGGATCGCATTCGAGTCGAATCCGTAGGAGATGACCAGCACCAGCCAGCGTCCGTCCTCCGATACCAGGCCATAGGGATTGTGGCGCGGGTTCTCCGGCGTCGCGTAGACAGCCTCATCGCTCTCCTGGGCGGTGCCGAGCCGATGCCGATAGACGCTGACCTGCTGCTGGTCGTCGCCGCGTCCATCCGCGCCCTTGGGATAGCGCGAGTAGTAGAACGCACTCGCGTCCGGCATCCAGGACACGCGCGTGAACTTGGTGTCGCGGATCAGATCCGGCAGATCACGTCCCGTGTCGACTTCCCGCACCTGCCAGGTATCCCAATCGGTGCCGCCATCGGAAACCGCGTAGGCGACGTAGCGTCCATTGGGGCTGATCGAGTAATCGGCGAGCGATGCCGTCCCATCCCTGGAAAGCGTGTTGGGATCGACCAGCACGCGCGGCGCTGCATCTGCCGCCGGTGCCCAGTAGAGGACGCCATGATTCTGCTTGCCGCTTTTCTCGACATAGAAGTAACGACCGCCACGCTTGACCGGTACCCGCGACTTTTCGTCGAGCCAGCTGTAGCCGTACTGCTCGTAGTCCCAAAGCTCGGACAGCCGTGCGCGAATCGCTTCGCGCGCAGGAATTGCGTCGAGGTATGGCTGCGAAAGTTCGTTCTCCGCCGCCACCCAGGCCGCAACGTCCGGCCCCGGTGTTTCCATCCAGCGGTACGGGTCGGCAACTTTCGTGCCGTGATACTCATCGATGACCTGCCCCCGCACTGCCGCCGGATATTGCAGGGCCGACGGATCGTGGGCCGCGCTCATGGTCGGATAGGTCGCCAGAATGGCCAGGGCGAAACCGGATATGACATGGATGCGCACCGTGCTTACACTCCACGGGGGTCGTGGCGCGAATTCTAGCAAAGCCGCGCAACGGCAAGTCCCATCTGCGACAAGACGGAGCAGCGATGCGTTCATTCGTGATTGGAATCACGGCGAGCCTTGCCTTGACAGCCGCCGCCGGCGCTCGTGACCTGACGGTCGAGCGGCTGTTCGATGCGCCCGACCTGCAGGGACCTTCGCTGCGCCAGGTGCGGTTTTCGCCGGATGGCGCGCTCGTCTCCTATCTGCGGGCCAAGGACGACGATCCGCAGGTCTTCGACCTGTGGGCCTATGACATCGCCGTAGGCCAGCATCGTCTGCTGGTCGATTCGCGCAGTCTCACGCAGGCACAGGAGACGCTGTCGGCCGAGGAAGAAGCCCGTCGCGAGCGCCAGCGCACTGCGGCGCTGCGTGGCATCGTCGAATATCAGTGGGCGCCGGATTCGCATGCACTCCTTTTCCCGCTCGGTGGCGACCTGTATCACTACGATCTCAAGAGGCCGTCCAACCAAGCCCTGCGGCAGCTGACGGCGACCGAGTCCTACGAGACCGACCCGCAGTATTCGCCGAAAGGCCGCTATGTCAGCTTCATCCGCGACCAGGATCTCTATGCCGTCGAAATAGCGAGCGGCGCTGAACGTCGGCTCACGACCGGCGGTGGCGGGCTCATCAGTCATGGAGTCGCCGAGTTCATCGCGCAGGAGGAAATGAATCGCGACACCGGATACTGGTGGTCGCCCGATGAGCGGCACATCGCATTCACGCGCGTGGACGAATCGCCGGTCGCGGAACTCGAGCGCTTCGAGGTCCACGCGGATGGATTTCGCGTGCTGCGCCAGCGCTATCCGGCCGCAGGGGCCGCGAATGCGGAAGTCCGTCTCGCCGTCCTCGCCCTTGAGACCGGTGAGATCGCCTGGGCGGATCTCGGCCGCACCGATCACTACCTCGCGCGCGTGAACTGGTTTCCCGAGGGCGACCAGCTCCTGGTTCAGCGCCAGTCGCGGGACCAGAAACGCCTCGACCTGCTGAGTTTTCCTGTTACGGGAGGCAGCGGGCGCCTGTTGTTCTCAGAGATGAGCGACACCTGGGTGGAACTGCACGACGATCTTTACTTCCTGCCGCGCCGCAAGGAACTGCTGTGGGCTTCGGAAAGGACTGGACACAATCATTTGTACCGCTATGGCTATGACGGCAGGCTGAATGGCGCCATCACCGCGGGTGACTGGGATGTCATCGGCGAATCGCAGGCGCCCGCCGTACGCGGCATCGACGAGAAACACGGCAGTGTCTATTTCATGGCGACGCTCAAGACACCGCTCGAGCGCCAGCTCTATGTCGCCAGTCTCGACGCAGGCAGTGCGCGCGCACCGCGGTTGCTGACATCGCAGGACGGCTGGTACAACGTCACGATGTCACAGGATGCGAGGCGCTATCTGCTGGGCTATAGCGATCCGATGCAGCCGCCGCAGCTATCGCTGCATGACACCACCGGCAAGCGGCTTGCCTGGCTCATCGAGAACCGGCTGGACGACCAGCATCCCTATGCGCCCTACCGCGACCGGCACGTGACGCCGGAATTCGGCACGCTGCCGGCCGACGACGGCACGCCACTCTACTGGCAGCTGTACAAGCCCGCTGGTTACGAGCCGGGCCGCCGCTACCCGGCGATCCTCCTGGTCTATGGCGGGCCGACGGTGCAGACCGTGCAACGACGCTGGGGCGAGCGGCGCGGCGGCCAGAGCGCGCAGCTCTTCACGCAACGCGGCTATGTCGTCTTCGCGATCGACAATCGTGGCGCGGGCGGGCATGGTCAGGCCTTCACGACCGCGCTGTACCGGCACCTGGGCGGCGTCGAGGTCGTGGACCAGCTGCAGGGTGTCGAATGGCTCAAGCGACAGCCATTCGTGGACCCGGCGCGTGTCGGTGTCTTTGGCTGGAGCTATGGCGGCTACATGACGTTGATGCTGATGATGCAGTCACCCGGCACCTTTGCGGCCGGCGTCGCCGGTGCGCCGGTGACCGACTGGCGGCTCTATGACACGCATTACACTGAGCGTTATCTCGGCATGCCGGACGAAAATGCCGATGGCTACCGGCAGTCCAATATGCTGACCTACACCGGAGCACTACGCGACCGGCTGCTCGTGATGCACGGCATGGCCGACGACAATGTGCTGTTCACGCATACCACGCTATTGATCAAGGAACTGGTCGCCGCGGGACGGACATTCGAGGTCATGCCCTACCCGGGCAGCAAGCACGGGGCGCTCAGCTTCAAGGAAACCGGCATCCACGGCTGGAACACGATCCTGGATTTCTT
>CAYYQQ010000042.1:5721-16402 GCA_964473595.1 uncultured Steroidobacteraceae bacterium
CGCTCAGCTTCAAGGAAACCGGCATCCACGGCTGGAACACGATCCTGGATTTCTTTGATCGCCATTTGGGCGCCGGGTCGCAGGTTCGCAGTTCTCCATAACCGCACGACACCTGCGACCCGGCATCTAATTAAGCGCTCTTGGTGGTGACCATTGCGCAACCATGCGCGCCGGCCATCTGCAATTGCTCGAGGCGAAGCGCATCCGGGTACCATCCAGCGAATACCGGAATGCCGACGACCGCGCAGAGATGTTCGAGTTCGCGATGCTGCAGCGGTCCGCGCTGCGGCGCGACCACCAGGAAATGCGCGCCTTCGCCAATCGCCTCGAGCGCGCCGGCCTCGTCTTCGCAGACTACGCCGACCAGGAATGCGCCCTCGCGATCCACGTGCAGATTCTGTCCGTGCCGGCGCAGCACGGCGCCGTCAGCACCGGCCGTGGCGGCGATGCGAATTGCCTCGGCACCATCGCCCAGCGCGAAAACACGGTGGCCCGCAGCGCGCGCGCTGCGCACCACCGTGGCGTCGAGCCGCGTGGCCGGCGACTCCGCGACGTGCCAGAAAATCGTCTGCGCTTCGCTCCCGCTGAGCGCCGCAAGCTGGGCAGGGCCTGATATGACGCGGGCGAGCTGCGGGAGGCGCAATGCAGTCACCATGGGGCGGTCGGCCTCCAGCAGGTCGTGACCCGGCAAATCGTCGGATTTCACCCAGGCAAGGGCCTGCGAATCGAGGCCTTTCGGGGTGCCCGCGTATTCGATGACCCGCCAGAAGTCGAGCAGCACGCGGCGATCGGGGTAGCTGTGGTACAGCCGGATCAGCGGGCGGGCGGAGTGAACGGTGACACCGAGTTCCTCGGACAGTTCGCGCTTCAGGCCCGCCAGCCGATCCTCACCGAGACCCAGCTTGCCGCCCGGGAATTCCCAGCGGCCGGCCATGTGGCGGCCGCGCGGGCGCTGCGCGATCAGTACGCGGCCGGTGGCGTCAAAAAGCGCACCAGCGATGACATGAATTTCCGGAAGCTCCGCCATCCCTGGTATTCCCGCTCCTGGAGAGACTGTGCTCAACCGCCGGTTCTCTGTATCGCCCCGTGACAATGCTTGTATTTCCTGCCCGATCCACAGGGGCAGAGCTCATTGCGTCCGACCTTACGCTCGCCACGTATGAAGGGTGGCGCGGCTGCCGCGGGAGTCGCGGGTGCCGATCGTGCCTCGGGGGTGATCGCCGGTGGCTCGGCATGTTGCAGCTGCATCCGACTCTGCAGGCGCCGCCGGCGCTCGGCCTCCTCGAGCTCGATCTCTTCCTCGGTGCGCACCTGCAGGCGCTGCAGCATCATCACGGTGTCGCTGCGAATGCGTTCGAGCATCCCGCTGAAGAGCGTAAACGCCTCGCGCTTGTATTCCTGCTTCGGATTTTTCTGCGCGTAGGCGCGCAGGTAGATTCCCTGGCGCAGGTAATCCATCCCCGCCAGGTGCTCGCGCCAGTGGCCATCGAGTTGCTGAAGCATGACCGCACGCTCCAGGTGGCGCATCACCGGCTCGCCGACCTGTTGGATCTTGGCGTCGTAGGCCGCCTCGATCGCATCGAGGAGCCGCCCGGACGCTTCATCACCACGCCGGTCCGGGTTCTCGCCGAGCCAGGCTGCAAGACCCGTGCGCACGGCAAAGTCGCGCTCGACGGCCTGCTCGAGTCCCGCGATATCCCACTGTTCTTCGACGCTCTCGGGCGGAATGTACTGGGCGACGATGCCGTGCACGACTTCGGCACGCACGTCGCGGATGACGCCCGCGATGTCGTCCGTGGACATGATCTCGGTGCGCTGGCGGTAGATCACCTTGCGCTGGTCATTGGCGACGTCGTCGTACTCGAGCAGGTTCTTGCGTGCGTCGAAGTTGTGCGACTCCACCTTGCGCTGCGCATTCTCGATCTGGCGCGACAGCATCCGGCTCTCGATGGCCTCGCCCTCGTGCATGCCGACCGTGCGCAGCAACGACTTGGTGCGCTCCGGGTCGCCGAAGATGCGCATCAGGTTGTCTTCGAGCGACAGATAAAACCGGCTGGAGCCTGGATCACCCTGGCGGCCCGAGCGGCCGCGCAGCTGGTTGTCGATGCGCCGCGATTCATGGCGCTCGGTGCCGACGATGTGCAGCCCGCCCGCCGCGATGACCTGCCCGTGCAGTTGCTGCCACTCGCCCTCGAGTCCGCGGGCGTGCGCTTCGAGTTGCGCCGGCTCGAGCGTCGCGTCCTTGCGCAGCTGCTCGATCTGTTTCTGCACATTGCCGCCCAGTACGATGTCGGTACCGCGGCCGGCCATGTTGGTCGCGATCGTCACGCTGGCGGGCCGCCCGGCCTGCGCGATGATCATCGCCTCGCGCTCGTGCTGCTTCGCATTAAGCACCTGGTGGGGAATGCTGGCTTCGCGCAGCTGGCCGGAGAGCAGTTCCGAGGTCTCGATCGAGGCCGTGCCAACCAGCGCCGGTTGCCCACGCGTCACGCAGTCGCGGATGTCCTCGATGATCGCCGCGAACTTGTCCTTCTGGTTCAGGTAGACGAGATCCGCCTGGTCCTTGCGGATCATCAGCTTGTGGGTCGGCACAACAACGACCTCGAGCCCGTAGATCTGCTGGAATTCGAAGGCCTCGGTGTCCGCCGTGCCGGTCATGCCGGCGAGTTTCTGGTAGAGGCGGAAGTAATTCTGGAAGGTGATCGACGCGATGGTCTGGTTTTCCTCGCGGATCCGCACGGCTTCCTTGGCTTCGACGGCCTGATGCAGGCCGTCGGACCAGCGCCGTCCCGGCATCGTGCGACCAGTGAACTCGTCGACGATGATGACCTCGCCGCCGCGCACGATGTACTCGACGTCCTTGTTGTAAAGGACATGCGCGCGCAGCGCTGCATTCAGGTGGTGCATCAGCCGGATGCTGGCCGGGTCGTAGAGACTGTCGCCCGGGCGCAGCAGGCCCGCCTGCTGCATGAGTTCCTCGGCCTTTTCGAATCCCGCCTCCGACAGGTGCACCTGGCGCGTCTTCTCATCGGCGAAGTATTCCCCCTCGCCGTCCTCCAGCGCCTGGCGCTTGAAGCGCGGCACCAGTTCGTTGATCTTGACGTAGAGCTCGGTGCTTTCCTCGGCTGGTCCGGAGATGATCAGCGGCGTGCGCGCCTCGTCGATCAGGATCGAGTCCACCTCGTCGACGATCGCGTAATGCTGGCCACGCTGGACGCGGTCCTCGAGGCGGAACGCCAGATTGTCGCGCAGGTAGTCGAAGCCGAATTCGTTGTTGGTGCCATAGGTCACGTCGCAAGCGTAGGCGGCGCGCTTGTCGGCGGGTGGCTGGCCGCTCGTGATCACCCCGACCGTAAGGCCGAGAAAGCGGTAGATCGGGCCCATCCACTCGGCGTCACGCTGGGCGAGGTATTCATTGACCGTGACGACGTGCACGCCGCTTCCGGAAAGCGCATTCAGGTAAACGGGCAGTGTGGCGACCAGCGTCTTGCCCTCGCCGGTACGCATTTCGGAGATCTTGCCTTCGTGCAGCACCATGCCGCCGATCAGCTGCACGTCGAAGGGGCGCAATCCGACCGAGCGTGTCGCGGCTTCTCGCACGGTCGCGAATGCCTCGGGCAGCACCTCAGCCAGCGAGTCGCCCGCGGTGAGGCGCGCGCGCAGCTTGGCGGTCTGCGCCAGCAGTTGCCCGTCGGTCATCGCCGCGAACGCATCGGCGTAGCCGTTCGCATCGGCTACGCGGCGATCGTACTGACGCAGCAGCCGTTGGTTACGGCTGCCGAATATCCGCGGAAAGATTTTCCACACGCGCCTGGGACCTCGAACCGGGAGGGTCAGTCGGGACAGGTTCCCACTGGGGCCACCGGAAAAAACCGGTAGTTTACTACGACTCGCCCTGGGGGATTTCGTTCAGACCGTCAAGATCAGTGGCGAACGAAGGACATCGGATTGACCGGGCGGCCGTCACGGAGCACTTCAAAGTGCAGATGGGTTCCGGTCGAGCGACCCGTGGAGCCCATCAGCGCAATCGGATCGCCGCGCTTCACCGTCTGGCCCGGCTCCACCAGCAGTTTTGCATTGTGTGCGTAACGGGTGACATAGCCATTGCCATGCGTGATCTCGATCAGGCGGCCGTAGCCGCCGTCGATGCCCGCATGACTGACGATGCCATCGGCGACCGCGAGCACGCGGGTGCCGGGCATGCCAGCGAAGTCGAGTCCCTGATGAAAGGCATTGCGGCCATCGAAGGGATCCGTGCGTTGACCATACAATGAGGAGATATACCCCGATTCGACCGGGCGACCACCCGGCACGATCTGCCGCGCGAGCTCGCGGGTCAGGATCAGGTTCTGCAATGCGGTCAGTTGGCGGCCGCGATCGTCGATCGCCGCGCCCACAGAATCGAGCATGTCGTTGAGAGCCGGCACGATCGGGCCTGCGCCCGCTTCCGTTCGCGGCCCGCCGACCGCGGGCGGATGGTCGAAATCGAACTCGCCGCGATCGAGCTTCGCGACCTCGGTGAGCTGACGGCCCAGCGCATCGAGGCGGATCAGCTGCGCCTGCATCTGGCCGACCCGGGTCGCGAGCGCTGCGACCTGGTCATCGACGGCCACGCGGGTCTTGTCGAGCATCGCGCGCTGGGTTGCGAGATCCTCATTCCAGCCTGCCACCGTGAACTCGCCGAGCGGGCCGGTGCTGCCATAGCGGTTGCCCGCGACGAAGGCGCTGGCCAGCAGCGCCAGCAACACAAGACCACCGATGGATATCAATAGCGGGCGCCAGCGGAAATGCTTTGCGCTGCCGAGCCAGGCCGGGCTACTGGGCGTCATGCTTTGCAAGGACACTAGGCTCCCTTCGCACCGGCCGGCGGTTACTATGCGCCTCGGCGTCAGCCAACGGGCGCGCCCCATGATTGCCGGTCGCGGGGCCCCTGCGGGGACCCCATTAGCGGCGCAAAATGCCAAAAAAAGCCTTGAAACTCAAGTACTTTCGTAGCCCGACAGCCACCCGGCGCGGTGTTCCTTGAAAAAACTGACGCCTGTCAGTGACTTGCTGGCGCATGGGTCGGGAATGCTCAGGCGGCTGCGCGAGGGCACGCTCGAGGCCAACAGGACCCTCGCGGGGCTCAAGGGACAGCTGCCGCCCGAGCTCGCCCAGGAGGTCTGGGGTGCCGTGATGCGGGATGGGACACTAATCGTGCTGGTCCGCTCAGCCGCCTGGGGAACGCGCCTGCGCTACCTGGCGCCGCGTTTCAAGGACGCGCTGGCCGCCGAGCTCGGCACCGCAATCGAACGCGTGATCGTGAAGGTGCGCTCGGACGGCGCCTGATCAGGCGCTCGCATGCGCGGTACCGACGAAAGAGATGGGCGCCGTGCCGCCATCCCTGAAAGTGACTTCTTCCCAGCACGTGGCATCGGCAAGCAGAGTTCGCAACAACAGATTGTTCAGCGCGTGGCCGGACTTGTAGCCGGTGAACTCGCCGATCAGCGAATGGCCCAGCAGGTACAGGTCGCCGATCGCGTCGAGGATCTTGTGGCGCACGAACTCGTCTTCATAGCGCAACCCGTCCTCATTGAGGATGCGGTAGTCGTCGAGGACGATGGCGTTGTCGAGAGTGCCGCCGAGCGCCAGATTGCGCGCCCGCAGGTACTCGAGATCGCGCATGAAGCCAAAGGTCCGCGCGCGGCTGACTTCACGCAGGAACGTCGTGGTCGAGAAATCCATCGACGCGCGCTGCGCATGGCGGCGAAACACCGGGTGGTCGAATTCGATCTCGAAGTTGACGCGGAAGCCCTCGTGCGGATCGAAACGCGCCCACTTGTCGCCGTCCTCGACCTCAACGCGACGCCGCACGCGCACGAAGCGCTTCGGTGCGCTCTGATCCTCGATGCCGGCCGACTGGATCAGGAATACGAAGGGACCCGCGCTGCCGTCCATGATCGGCACTTCGCCCGCGGTCAGTTCGATGAAGCAGTTGTCGATGCCGAGCCCGGCGAACGCCGACAGCAGGTGCTCGACGGTGGAGACGCTGGCTTCGCCGACCGCAAGCGTCGTGCCGAGATTGGTTTCCGTCACGTTGGTCGCGCGCGCCGGGATATCGGCGGACGGATCGAGATCGACGCGCCGGAATACGATGCCGGTGTTGGGCGGCGCGGGCCTGAGCACCATCAGGACCTTGCGGCCTGTGTGCAGCCCGATGCCGCTCGCGCGTATCGAATTACGTAGGGTACGTTGCAGAGCCATCGGTCGCCTTTGGGTTGAAATCTAGCACATCACCCGGTTCGACAGGCCGCCGGCCAGCGGAGAAGGGCCGGCGGCTGTCGTCCCGGATTCATGACGGAGGGTCGCGGCTGCTTGCAGCACGCGCGCGCGCGGCGCGTCGGCCGGTCGCCGAACGTCGCGCCCGCAGCCGCATGCGCGCGGCCCGCAGGCCTCGTCCTTCGTTCGCCCGGATCACGGCGGCGTCAGTCGGCCTGACGACGCAGGAATGCCGGGATGTCGAGCACGTCCTCCGAGGTGAAGTCGGTCCGCAATCCGTCGCCGACCGCGCGTTTTGTCTGGCGCTGAATCGCCGGCCGGTCGAGGTGGCTGTAGTCAGGCGGTGCCGCCCTGCCACGACCACTGACCAGCTTGACGTCGCCAGCACGCCGCGCCACACCCGTCGTTGTACCCGGCGCTGCGACCGGTGCCGCACCCTTGACCTGGACGCGGCCGAGGCCGGTCGCGACCACGGTGACGCGCAACTCACCTTCCAGTTTCGGGTCGATGACAGTGCCGACCACGAGGGTCGCATCGTCGGCCGCGAACTGCTTGACGGTGTTGCCAACCTCCTCGAACTCGCCGATCGAGAGGTCGAGACCCGCGGTGATATTGACGAGGATGCCGTGCGCACCCGCCAGATCGATGTCCTCGAGCAGCGGGCTCGACACGGCCATCTCGGCGGCCGCGCGTGCGCGATTTTCTCCAGTGCCGACACCGGAGCCCATCATCGCGAGCCCGGTCTCGGACATCACGGTACGCACGTCAGCGAAGTCGACATTGATCAGGCCCGGCCGCGTGATCAGCTCGGCGATGCCCTGCACGGCGCCCTGCAGTACCTCATTGGCGCGCTTGAACGCCTCGAGCAGGGTCGTCGAGCCACCCAGCACCGTCAGCAGCTTCTGATTCGGGATTGTGATCAGCGAATCGACGTGCCGCGACAACTCGGTGATGCCGTTGTCGGCAATCGACTGGCGCTTGCCGCCTTCCATCGTGAATGGCTTGGTAACGACCGCAACCGTCAATATCCCGAGTTCGCGCGCGACCTGCGCGACGACCGGCGCCGCGCCGGTCCCGGTGCCGCCACCCATGCCTGCCGTGATGAACAGCATGTCGCAGCCTTCGATCAGCTCGATGATCCGGTCGCGATCCTCCATCGCCGCCTGCCGGCCAACCTCCGGGTTCGACCCGGCGCCGAGGCCCTTGGTGATGTTGCATCCGATCTGCAGCGAGCTCTTCACCTGCGAATGCTTCAGCGCCTGTGCGTCGGTGTTCACGCAGATGAACTCGACGCCTTCGATGCCGCACTTCGCCATGTGTGACACGGCATTGCCGCCGCCGCCGCCCACGCCGATCACCTTGATAACAGCCGTCTGGCTGTATGTATCCATCAGTTCAAACATATCCGCTCCTCCGCTAGAAATATCCCTGGAACCACGATTTCATTCGTTCAACTACCGACTTGACTCCGTCGCCGCCGAGTTTCGGCGCGCGTTGGCCGAGATTCGCCCGGCCGTAAAGCAGGAGACCCACGCCGGTCGCGTGGATCGGATTGCGCACGACATCGCCGAGGCCGGTCACGCCCTGCGGGCTGCCGAGCCGTACCGGCATGTGAAAGATTTCCTCGGCCAGCTCGACCGCTCCTTCCATCTTTGCGCTGCCGCCGGTCAGCACCACGCCGGCCGCGATCGCCTCTTCGAATCCGGAACGCCGCAATTCGTCGCGGATCAGCGTGAACAGCTCTTCGTAGCGCGGCTCGACAATTTCGGCGAGCGTCTGGCGCGCGAGCCGGCGCGGCGGCCGGTCGCCGACACTCGGAACCTCGATGGTCTCGTCCGGATTCGCGAGTTGCGACAGCGCACAGGCGTAGCGGATCTTGATTTCCTCCGCATACGGCGTCGGCGTGCGCATCGAGACTGCGATGTCATTCGTGACCTGGTCACCGGCGACCGGTATCACTGCGGTGTGGCGGATCGCGCCGCTCGAGAACACGGCGATATCTGTGGTGCCGCCGCCGACATCCACCAGGCAGACGCCGAGGTCCTTTTCGTCGTCGGTCAGCACCGCGAATGACGAGGCGAGTTGCTCGAGCACGATGTCCTCGACCTCAAGCCCGCAGCGTTGCACGCACTTGACTATGTTCTGTGCCGCGCTCTCGGCGCCGGTGACGATGTGCACGCGCGCCTCGAGCCGCACGCCCGACATGCCGATCGGCTCGCGGATGCCCTCCTGGCCGTCGATGATGAATTCCTGCGGCAGCACGTGCAGGATCTTCTGGTCGGCCGGGATCGGCACGGCCTGGGCGGCGTCCATGACCCGCGCGACATCGCCGCCGGTGACTTCTTTGTCTTTGATAGCGACGATTCCGTGGGAATTGAGGCTCCTGACGTGACTGCCGGCGATGCCGGTGAATACCGAGCGGATCTCGATGCCCGCCATCAGCTCGGCTTCCTCAACGGCGCGCTGGATCGATTGCACCGTCGAGTCGATGTTGACGACCACGCCCTTCTTCAGTCCGCGCGATGGATGCGAGCCGAGGCCGATCACCTCGAGGCTGCCGTCGGCGTGCATTTCGCCCACCATGGCGACGACTTTCGACGTGCCGATGTCGAGCCCGACGATCAGATTCCGGTCGGAACGCTTAGCCATCGGTCACTGAATCCCCGGTACTGTGGTTGGCAAGAGCGTCAGCCGCGACGCGCGCCGGCTTGCGATTGGGCCGCCAGCCGATGGAAAACCCGTTCGAGTAACGCATGTCTACGTAGGCGATCTCCGCAGCGCGCCCCGCGATGACTTGGGCGGCGACCTGCACGAGGCGGTCCATCCGTTCATCGACCTGGCGACGCCCGAGGCGCACGGTCACGCCATTCGACAGGTCCATTTCCCAGGCACCGCGCGCGTCTAGTCGCAGCGCCGCGACCCGCAGCCCCTGCTCGACCAGTCGCCCCTGCATCACGAGATAGCGCTGCGCGACCTGCCACTCGCTGCCCTCCGGGCCGTCGAGCCGTGGCAGTTCAGGCGGCACGTGGCGCACGCCGTTGGCGAACAGCTCGCCGCGCGTATTCAGCAGCCCGTCGTCGCCCCAGCGCGCGGCAGCCTGCTGCTCGACGATTTCCACCTGTATGCGGTCCGGCCACAGCCGCTGGACGCGGGCGCGGTCGACCCACGCCAGTGCCTCGACGGCATTGCGGAGCCGGTCAAGGTTGGCACTGACGAAGCCGCCTTTCAGCGCGCCACGCGCCGCCTGCTCGACGGCGCCCGCCGAGACGCGCTGGAACGGGCCGTCGATAATGATGCTGCGCACCGGCTGGTCGAGACCAATCGCGAGCAGCGTCGCTATTGCTGCGAGCGCGAGCAGGGCGCCGGCCAGGCGCCCGGCGCGTGGCCACTCGAACTCAGGCAGCTCGAAGCGCCGGCCCGCGGCCTTGTGGCGATTGCGCTTGCGTATCAGTCCCATGTCCGTTCAGGTCCTCTCACGCGCGAAGCTGGTCTCGAGGATCCGCCACACGAGCTCGTTGAAATCGATGCCCGCCGCGGCGGCTGCCATCGGCACCAGGCTGTGGTTCGTCATGCCGGGCACGGTGTTGATTTCCAACAGCAACGGAGTGGCCTCTGTTCCCATCACGAAATCCACGCGCCCCCAGCCCGCGGCAGCAGTCGCCGCGAAGGTCGCGAGTGCTGCCGCCTGCATCGCAGCCTCGCCCGCGGCCGGCAGGCCGCAGGGAATGAGATAGCGTGTGTCGTCCGCGAAATACTTCGCCTGGTAGTCGTAGAAACTGCGCGGTGTCTCAATCCGGATTGCCGGCAGCGCCTGGCCCTGCAGTATCCCGACGGTGAATTCGCGCCCGGTGATCCAGCGCTCGGCGATCACGACCGGATCGAGCGCCGCCGCCGTGCGCCAGGCCGTCGGCAGCTCGGCGGCCGACTCGACGCGGCTCATGCCGACGCTCGAGCCCTGGCTCGCCGGCTTCACTGCGATCGGCAATCCGAGTTCCTCGAGCGCGCGCGGAAAATCCGCGGCACCGGTCAGCAGTATCCAGGGTGGCGTCGCGACACCGGCGGCCTGTGCGAGTTGCTTGGTGCGCAGCTTGTCCATGCCGACCGCGGAACCGAGCACGCCGCTGCCGGTGTACGGCACACCCAGCCATTCGAGCGCGCCCTGTACAGCACCGTCCTCGCCACCCGGTCCATGCAATGCGATCCAGACGCGCTCGACGCCGGCGGCAACGAGTTCCGTCAACGGTTTCTCGGACGGATCAAAGCGGATCGCGTTCACGCCGCGCTCGTTGAGTGCCTGCAGCACCGCGCTGCCGGTCAGCAGTGAAATCTCGCGCTCCGCCGAATGACCGCCCATCAGCACGGCGACCTGCCCGAACTCCAGCGCGTCGGTCACCCGGCGGAATTCGCTGCCGGTGGCGCGCAG
>CAYYQQ010000042.1:16502-23613 GCA_964473595.1 uncultured Steroidobacteraceae bacterium
GCTCATGCTGCCTCCCCGATCATGCGCACTTCCGGCATCAGCCGGACGCCGTGCAGTCGTTGCACCGTTTCCTGCATGTGGCGCACAAGTGCCTCGAGATCCGAAGCTGTCGCCTGGCCATCATTGATGATGAAGTTGGCGTGCTTGGTCGACACCGAGGCGCCGCCGATGCGGTGACCCTTGAGACCGGCCGAATCGATCAACTTCGCGGCGTGCCCGCCGGGTGGATTCGTGAACACCGAGCCGCAACTCCATTCGCCGATCGGCTGGGCCGCATGGCGCCGCTCGAGAAGCCTGCGGATAGAATCGGTGCTCGCGTCCGGGCGCGACTCAAAGCGGAAGGTCGCCGCCAGAAACCACTCACCGGCGACCGGTGGGGTCACGCTGCGATAGGCATAGCGATATTCGGTGGCGGCGCGCTTGTGTCTTTCGCCGCCGCGGTCGATGACCTCGACTTCCACGACGAAGGGCCACGTCTCGGCACCCCAGGCACCCGCATTCATCGCGAGCGCGCCACCGATGGTGCCAGGAATGCCCGCGAAGAAATCGGCGGGGCCGAGCTGCCACTTCGCGCATTGCCGCCCAAGCCGTGCGCAGGCGACGCCGGCCTCGGCGCGCACCATCAGATCGCCGACGCGCTCGAGCGCATTCAGGATTCCGTGCACCGAGATCACGACGCCGCGGATGCCGCCGTCGCGCACCAGCAGGTTGCTGCCGAGACCGACCCAGGTGACCGGCACGGCGGGGGGCAGATGGCACAGGAATCCGGAAAGCTCGTCGGAATCCCTTGGCGCGAACCAGGCGTCTGCAGGGCCGCCAACATGCCAGGACGTGTGGCGCGACATCGGCTCGTCCCGCAGCACCCTGGTCTCGAATCCGGCGGGTATGGCCACGTTGTTCACGACCGCACACTTGCTGCCAGGCATGCCGGCAGTTCGTGCGCGACGCCGCCGATGCTGCCCGCGCCCATAGTCAGGATCACGTCACCGTCCTCGATGAGCCCGGCGAGCGCGCCGGCGAGATCGCCGACCTGCTCGACGAACACCGGCTCGATCTGGCCGCGGCCACGCACGGCGCGGCAGATTGCTCGCCCGTCGGCATTCGGTATGGGATCCTCGCCCGCCGCATAGACTTCGGTGACGACGAGCGCATCCGCGCCGGACAGCACGCGGCCAAAGTCGTCGATGAGATCGTGCGTGCGCGTGTAGCGATGCGGCTGGAAGGCCAGCACCAGCCTGCGGCCCGGCCAGGCCTGGCGCGCGGCCTCGAGTGTCGCCTCGATCTCGGTCGGGTGATGACCGTAGTCATCGACGATCGTCACGCGCCCCGCGGCCGTCTGCACTTCGCCGACGGTTTCGAAGCGGCGGCCGATTCCCTCGAAGGATTCAAGCGCGCGCTGGATGGACGGATCCGCGACCTCGAGCTCGGTCGCGACCGCGATCGCCGCGAGTGCATTGCGCACGTTGTGCAGACCGGCCAGATTCAGCGTCACGGACAGCGGCTGGCGCCCTTCGCGCAGCACCTCGAAGCGCGTGCGTGCGCCCAGGCGCTCGAGCCCGACGGCGCGCAGGTCGGCTTCGTCACCGAGCCCGTAGCGCATCATCGGGCGGCCGACCAGTGGCAGCAGGCCGCGCACCTGCGGGTCGTCGCTGCACAAGACAGCAAGCCCGTAGAACGGCAGGTTGTGCAGGAATTCGACGAAGCTCTGCCGGAGCTTGTCGAAATCGCCGCCGTGCGTGGCCAGATGATCGTTGTCGATGTTCGTGACGATTGCGATCACCGGCTGCAGGTGCAGGAAGGAGGCGTCGCTCTCGTCGGCTTCGGCGACCAGGTAACGGCCGGTGCCGAGACGCGCATTGCTGCCGGCGCTCTTGAGTTGCCCGCCGATCACGAATGTGGGATCGAGGCCGCCTTCGGCGAGCACGCTCGCGACCAGGCTCGTCGTCGTGGTCTTGCCGTGGGTGCCGGCGACAGCGATGCCCTGACGGAAGCGCATCAGTTCGGCCAGCATCTCTGCGCGCGGAACGACCGGAATGCGCGCCTCCTGTGCCGCCAGCAATTCCGGATTCGCCGCCCCGATCGCGGTCGAGACGACCACGACATCGGCGCCCGCAACCTGGGCAGCGGCGTGGCCGATGAAGATCCGCACGCCCATCTTCTGCAGGCGTGCGGTGACGGCATTGGCGCGCAGGTCGGAGCCCTGCACCTGATAGCCGAGATTGACCAGCACTTCGGCGATGCCACCCATGCCGGCGCCACCGATGCCGATCAGGTGGATGTGGCTGATGCGGCGCATCCGGTCGCTCATGCGCGTGCACCCTCGGCCTCGAGGCAAAGCGTTGCTACGCGCTCCGCGGCATCGGTGATTGCAACCGAGCGCGCCGCCTCGGCCATCGTCAGCAGCCCTGCGCGACCGGCCGACAGCAGTGCCGAAAGCTCCCCGGCGAGATGCGCGGATGTGAGGCCCTGCTCGGCGATCACGCGCGCGCCGCCCGCCTGCGCGAGCCAGTTGGCGTTGCGGGTCTGGTGATCGTCAACCGCGGCCGGGAATGGCACGAGCACTGCTGCGACACCCGCGGCCGCGAGCTCCGCCACCGTGAGCGCGCCTGCGCGCGAGACCACGAGATCCGCGGCAGCGTAGGCGCCGGCCATGTCGTCGATGAAGGCGCGTACATCGGCCTGGATGCCGAGTTTGCGATAACTGGCGGTGGTCGCTTCGCAGTCGCGCGTGCCGCTCTGGTGCAGCACGCGCGGCCGCAGTGCCGGCGGCAGCGCTGCGATCGCCGCGGGCAGCAGGTGATTGAGCGCAGCCGCGCCCTGGCTGCCGCCGAACACGAATAGCTGCAGCGGACCGTCGCGTCCCACGAAACGCGCACGGGGCGGCGGCAGCGCCGCGATTTCCGGGCGGATCGGATTGCCGACATGCACGGCCCGGTGACGCCGCGCGAAACTGTCGGGGAACCCTTCGGCGACGCGGACGGCGAAGCAGGCGAGCCAGCGATTCGTCAGCCCGACGATTGCATTCTGCTCATGGATCACCAGCGGCGTCCCGGCGAGCCAGGCCGCGATGCCGCCCGGCCCGGAGGCGAAGCCGCCGCAACCCAGCACCACGCCCGGCCTCTGCCTGCGCAATGCCCTCCTCGCCTGCCACAGCGAACGCGTCAGCGACCAGGGCGCGCTCAACCAGCCCGCGAGACCCTTGCCGCGCAGGCCTTCGACTTCGATCCACTCGACAGCGAAGCCTGCCGCAGGCACCAGACGCGCCTCGATGCCGCGTCGCGTCCCGAGCCACACGACCTCGCGCCGGCGTTGCCGCAGGATTCCCGCGACCGCAAGTGCCGGGAACACATGCCCGCCGGTGCCGCCCGCCATGATCATGACCGGGGCCGTCATGCGGGCCGTGCCTCGGTGGCGATTGCGCTCTTGCCCGACGCGGCCACCTCGTGGTGCACTCGCAGCAGCATGCCGATCCAGGCCAGCGTCACCAGCATGCTGGAGCGGCCATAGGACATCAGCGGCAGCGTCAGTCCCTTGGTCGGCAGCAGACCCATATTGACGCCGATGTTGATGAAGGCCTGCAGGCCCAGCCATACGCCAAAGGCCGCCGCGATGCAGGCGTGCAACGGCATGCCGGCATCGGCCGCGATCCGCGAGAGCTTCAGGCTGCGCAGCACCAGCGCCAGGAACGCGACCACGACGACCACCACGCCGAACAGGCCAAACTCCTCGGCCAGCACCGCGAATACGAAATCCGTGTGCGCCTCCGGCAGGTAGAACAGCTTCTGGATGCTCGAGCCGAGGCCGACGCCGAACCATTCGCCGCGGCCGATCGCGATCAACGACTGGGTCAGCTGGAATCCGCTGTTGAAAGGATCGGCCCAGGGATTCAGGAACGCCGTCAGGCGTTGCAGGCGATAGCCGCTCGACATGGCGACAAGCCCGATACCCGCACCGCCGATGGCGCATACCGTCAGGAAATCCCTGAGCCGCGCGCCGGCGACGAACAGCACGGCAGTGCCGGTCACGCACAGCACGACGGCGGCGCCGAAATCCGGCTCGATCAACAACAGGAGCGCAGCGGCCAGCAGCACGGCGAGCGGCTTGAAAAATCCCTGGGCGCTGCTCTTGAGTTCCATCTGGTGGCGCACTGCATAGATCGCTATGTAGGTCAGCAACAGCCAGCGCGCCAGTTCCGATGGCTGGAAATTGACCGGACCCAGGCGGATCCAGCGGCGGCTGCCATTGACCTCGTGGCCGAGGCCCGGGATCAGCACCAGCGCCAGCAGCAGGAAGCTGCCGATCAGCAGCACAGGCGCGGCGCGCTGCCACAGTGAGATCGGCACCAGCAGCAGGGCAGCCGCGAATGCGCAACCGACCAACGCCGACAGGATCTGGCGCTCGAAATGGAAGAATGGATCGCCCGTCTGGCGCTCGGCGACATTGACCGAGGCGGAAGCCACCATCACGAGGCCGATCAACAGCAGGCAGAAGGTCGCAGCGACGATCACCGGATCCAGCACGAGTCGCGTCTGGCGGCCGGCCGAGCGCGAATATTGAAGTGCCACGCCGGCCATCATTGCGTCTGCCTCCGCGCCGCCGTGGCGAACTCGTCGCCGCGATGCGCGTAGTCGCGGAACATGTCGAAACTCGCGCAGGCAGGTGACAGCAGCACGATGTCGCCGGGCCGCGCGAGGCGCGCAGCGCCTGCAACCGCTGCTTCCATCGAATTTGCGTAGTGGACGGCACAACTGCCCGCGATCGCGGCACCGAGCACGCGCGCATCGCGACCGATCAGCAGCGCGTCACGCACCTTGCCGCGGCAGGCCGCGGCCAGCGGCGTGAAGTCCTGGCCTTTGCCGTCGCCGCCGGCTATCAACACGAGTGGTCCCGGCAGACCCGCGATCGCGGCCTGGGTGGCGCCGACATTGGTGCCCTTGGAATCGTCGATCCAGCGCACACCACGCGCCTCGGCCACGAGCTGCGAACGATGCGGCAGGCCCTCGAAGCGGGCCAGCACGCCGGTCATGGCCGCGCGCGGCATGCCACAGGCGGTGCCGACAGCAAGCGCCGCGAGCGCATTGGCCGCATTGTGGCGGCCCGGCAGCCTCAGCGCGTCCACCGGCATCAGCGCCTCGCTGCCCGCAGCGAGCCAGTCCCTGCCGTCACGGGCAAGCACGCGGAAATCCGCATCGCCTCGCGACAGGCTGAATCCCAATCGTGGCTGGCCCGGTCGTGTCATGCGGCCCACCAGCGCATCGTCGAGATTGACGATCGCAGTCGCGCAGCGCTCGAAGATGCGCGCCTTGGCGGCGGCGTATTCCGCGACATCGCGATAGCGGTCGAGGTGATCGGGCGTCACATTCAGGATCGCGGCGGCCTCAAGCTGCAGGGAATGCGTGGTCTCGAGCTGATAGGACGACAACTCGAGCACGTACATCGCCGCCGGGGGGCCAGCCAGCAGGTCGAGCGCGGGCTCACCCAGGTTTCCGCCGACGCGCACCAGGATGCCGGCGGCCTTTGCCATCTCGCCGACCAGCGTCGTCACGGTGCTCTTGCCATTCGTGCCGGTGATGCCGATCACCCGACCGCCGGCCTCGCGCGCGAACAACTCGATGTCACCGATCAGGTCCAGGCCGCGTGCGGCCGCCTGCTGCAGGAAGGGCTCGCGCAAGGACACGCCCGGCGAGACGACGATCTGGTCGGCGCCTTCGAGCACTGCCGGGTCGAATCCGCCGAGCGCCGTCGCTGCTTCAGGGACCAACCGTTGAAGTTCGGGCAGACCCGGGGGTGAGGAACGCGAGTCGGTCACGATCAGGCGATGCCCGCGCGCAGCGAGGTGGCGCGCGCAGGAAACCCCGGTGCGGCCGAGACCGACAATGACGCTGCGCGGGCCAGTTGCTGCCTGCTGCATCAGCGTAGCTTCAACGTCGCCAGCCCGATCAGGACCAGCATGAAAGAAATGATCCAGAAGCGGACGATGACCTTGGGCTCGGCCCATCCCTTCAGCTCGTAGTGATGGTGGATCGGAGCCATCCGGAAGATCCGCTTGCCGCGCAGCCGGAATGAAGCGACCTGCAGCACGACGGAGACTGTCTCGAGCACGAAGATCCCGCCCATGATTGCGAGCACGAGTTCCTGGCGCACGATCACCGCGACGACACCGAGCGCGGCACCGAGCGCCAGCGCCCCGATATCCCCCATGAACACCTGCGCAGGATAGGTGTTGAACCACAGGAATCCGAGACCGGCGCCCACGATGGTCGCGACGAAGATCAGCACCTCGCCCGCGCCCGGCACGTAAGGGATCTGCAGGTAGGCGGCGAAGTTGACGTTACCCGTAACGTAGGCGAACACGCCGAGCGCGCCCGCAACCATCACGCAGGGCATGATCGCGAGGCCGTCGAGGCCGTCGGTCAGGTTGACCGCATTGCTCGAACCCACGATGACGAAGTACGTGAATACGATGAATGTGACCGCGCTCATCGGCAGCGCTACGCTTTTGAAGAACGGCAGGTAAAGCGCCGTTTCGGTGGCGCCCTGCGCTGTCATCCAGAGCGCGCCCGCGGCAGCGAGACCCGCCACCGATTGCCACAGGTATTTCCAGCGCGCCGCGAGCCCCTTCGGGTCGCGTACGACGAGTTTCAGGTAATCGTCGTAGAAACCGATCAGCCCGAATGCCAGCGTGACGCCGAGCGCAATCCAGACGAAGCGGTTGCCGAGATTCGCCCACAGCAACGTGCCAACGGTCATCGCGACCAGGATCAGCGCGCCACCCATGGTCGGCGTGCCCATCTTGCCGAGGTGCGTATCCGGACCGTTATCGCGGACGACCTGGCCGATCTGCCGCTCGGCGAGCTTGCGGATCATCCACGGCCCGACCAACAACGCAATCGAAAGCGCGGTGAGCGCCGCAAGGATCCCGCGCAGCGTCAGGTAGCCGAAGACCCGGAAGCCCCCGTAGTAGCCCGCCAGCCAGTCGAACAGATCCAGCAGCATGCGTCTGCCCTCAGTTGCCGTTGCCGGCGGCCGCGAGCGGCTGCAGCAGCCGGTCCACGACACGCTCGAGTCGATTGACGCGCGAGCCCTTGACCAGCACCGTCACGCCGGTATC
>CAYYQQ010000043.1:0-23160 GCA_964473595.1 uncultured Steroidobacteraceae bacterium
CTCGTTTAGCATCATCGTTCTAAACTAGGTGTCAACGAAACCGGTAGCAGCCCAGTTCGGCTGGAGCGCCACGGGAAGCGCGGGTTCCGGTTGCGCAATGTACGACCACCAGGTCGTCGTGAACGCCGGCGCGCCGGCTTCGTTCGTTGATCAGAGCCTGCGTATGTCGAACGCCGTCACGAGCGGCTGCTTCGGCGACCAGACATTCTCCAAGCCCCTCACCGGCGCGGCTGGTGAATCATCCGCCGACGGTGGCGCGAATTCGAGCGCTCCGATAGGACAGCACTTCGAGGCGCAGTGGGACTTCGCATCCACGGTGCCCTACGCCGAGCAGCCCGGCCTCTCGGTCGTGGCCAGCCCCGATCGGGGTGACGGCGCCCGGATGAGCTGGGTACAGATGGCCGACACGCCCTCGGGTCTCGAGGTGAACTTCTTCGACTACCGCGACGAGCACCCGCAGGGTCCGGCAAGCGGCTGCGGCGCGGAGGACGACTTCTTCCTGAAGACGGTGGCCTCGGGCCTGAACCGGGCCGTGCCGCACACGATCAAGGTGACGGTCGACTTCCTGGAGGGTCCGGCCAACGACATCGCCCGCGTGTACGTCGACGGGGTGTTTAAGGCCAGCGACACGAGTTGGGAGGACTACTTCCGCTATTGTGAGGTGAACCCGACCCGAACGGTGGATTCCATCCTGTTCCGCACAGGCGGCACAGCCGTTCCGACGACAGTCGGTTTCGGCTTCCTGATCGACAATCTCACGATGACCTCAGGGCCGATCGCGACGATCACGACCCCCGGTGCTTGGCTGCTCTTCCCGGCGCAAGGCACCGCCTACCCGGCGCAAGCCACCGCCTACGAAACACGGGTGCGGCAGCCGATCAACGCCGACGGCTCCAGCAACTGGCCGAAGAAGCGGGGCGTCATCCCGGTCCAGTTCGATCTATACAAAGAGCTCGGGCCGGCGCTGTTGCCGGCGATCATCTCAGATCTCGACCCCGGCAACGACTCCGGGTTCCTGAGGTTCACCCCAGCCTCACCGATCGCGTTCGACCAGATCCAGACCTTGAAGGCGGATTACAGCTACGTGTATGGCGACTGCATCGGTGGCGCCGTGCGCTGGCAGGTGAGGATCGACGTCGGTGCCGATGGGGTCACTGGCAACGACGCTAACCTGTTCATCTACTACGGAGCGTTCCCGAACTTCGACGACTGTTCGGGAGCCAACGGGCAGGTGAACGAGAACATGGTGGGTCGGTCCGACGCCCGGTACGACCTTGGCCAATTCTTTGGCCCGTTCTACGGGACCTATGCCGACGCACTCGCAATGATCGGGAACCTCCCGGTGCTGCGAGCCTCCCTCGTCAATGACACGTTCGGGGCCGACAGCCTGGTGAAAGTGAACAACGCAACGTTCAACGACATGGTGTTCACACCGCAACCCGAGAGCACGATGGCGAAGACGTGCAACCTGCCAGAGGCTGGTCTGCGCTGGTCCAAGGGCGACCCCTGGCCTGACGGCGGCGTCAACGAGGCCGAGAGCATCCAGCCCAAGGACACCGGTAAGTTCTATCGAATCGTCGACTGCAAGTACATCTACAACCTGGACGTCAGCAGTCTGGATTCCAACCTCGTATCGCGCGGGGGGACCTACCAGGTGGGGGCGAACATCGACGGGGTGAACGTAGCTACTCCTGCCAAGTTCGATCTCCGCTGAATCGTTCGAGATCGGCGCACGCGCTGAGGGTCGGCCTGGAGGGCCGGCCCTCAGCGTTTCGCCACGATGCGCCAGGCCGTCCTCGCGTTGACCGGCCGGTTCCCCAATTGAAGGGCCAGGGATTTCAACGAATTCGTGACAGACACTGTCGTCGCGGTTGTTGCGACAGCCTCGTGTTCAGGTAGCGCTCGACTCGCCCAGAATCTCGGATAATGCCGATTGCATTGTTGGTGCACAAAATTCTTGCTTCGACCCCGGCCTCGCGTCGGGGTTTCTTTTACTGCATCCACGTCGCGCCGTGACACTGCGCCAGCCACCACACCAACCATCAAGGGCGTGACTCCGCACATCTGATCCAACGGCTCAGAAATTGCCGCACCCGTAGCGACGAAGCGCAAGTGGGTCAACTAGGAGTGGGCCGGTGCAGGTCCTATACTCCGCCAGCGAATCAACTTCGGTGAAGGGTTCCTATGAAAACTGTGGCCAGTACGTGGCTTGCTGTCCTGGTCTTGTCGCTGGTCACTTTGCAGGCCGCGGCAGAAACCACCTCGGAAGCAGCGTTCCGGGCCGCCAAGGCCTGGACAGTACGAGTACAGGTGGAGATGCCCACTCCGTTCATCGAAGACGAAAAGGGCTCGTATGAAGGGGCGGGTTTTGTCGTTGATGCCAAGCGCGGCTGGATACTGACGAATGCGCATGTGGCCGGACACTCTCCGACGAACCTGAGAATCGCGTTTGACGATGGGCGCCTGATCGAGGCTGAGCGCGTTTACGTGGACCCGCACCTGGACGTGGCAGTGATTGCGTACCAGCCGGAGCAACTCAAGGAAGTGCCGCCCGAGCCTACGCTTGAGTGCGATTCAATACCGCCGGTTGGGCACCCTGTTGGGGCCTACGGACACCCGTGGGGCTTCCGGTTTACCGGTACGCGAGGGATCGCCTCGGCGGTCACCCCTCGGTTTGGTGCCGACTTGCTGCAGACCGACGCGCCGATCAATTCTGGAAATTCCGGCGGACCCCTCATCAGTCTGGAAACGGGGCACGTGGTTGGCATCAGCACTGCCAAGATCGCCGAAGAAGGGGTTGAAGGGCTTTCCTTCGCGGTGCCGATGCCCTTTGTGTGCACGATCCTGACATTGCTCAAAGCCGGACAGGACCCGTCTCCACCCGCAGCACGGGTCGAGTTCGCCATTGATGAGAACGATGAAAGAACCCTGGTCGTGGCCAACACGCGGCTGGAAGCCCATAGCATCGACCTGCGTCCAGAAGACGAGATTGTGGCCGTCGCCGGGCGCGCTGTAACGACACCCACGCAATTCGTCGACGCGGTGCGAGGCCATCTGGATGACCTGGTGCTGACGGTACGCCGGGATGGTCGAGAAACCCGGGTGACTGGGAAGATCGCGGCCGCGCCGCTCATCATCGAACGTCGTGGGCTGTGGGTGGACGGTGCCCTGTTCGCTTCGGCTGGGGATTTCTACGGCGGAATCCTCGGCGATGGCGAAGGAATCATGGTGCATCACATCGAGGAAGCATCCGAGGCGCAGTCGGTTGGTCTGGCGATATACGACGCATTAGAACGGGTAAACGGCCGGCCGGTCCATTCGCTCGAGGAGCTGGAACAAATTATTGTCGAAGCGACTCACAAGAAGCGGCCGATTGAACTGTTGATCATCAGGTTTGGGGATGACCCCGACCGGCTGTTCCAGTATCTGCGACGGTACTTGAGTGGCGAGAACGTCAGTTGGATTGGTGGCCCGCCGCAATAGAACCAGCGAAGCTGGGCGGTGCGCAAGCTCGCCTCGGGCGTGCGCTCGGGGCACCCCCCATGCCCCTTTGGACTTCCTCTCCGCCAGACGTCATCATTGACTGAGGAAGACGAATTGACCAAGCCCCTCCGATTCAACGACGCGAGTATCAACGCGCGTCCTCTCTCGCTGCCGGTACTCGCCGCGTTTTTGACGCTGCTATTGGGCGCCGCGTCATGTCTGGCTGAGGGCACCGGTCCGGCGCTTGAGCGGGCGATGGAATTGCGTCAGCAGGTGAATCGCGAAAGCTGGGACAGCGGCGGGGAACTCTCCCGCTTTGTTTACTTGCATTCGTCCGAGGTATTCCCGGCCGCGATCGTCAAACGGAGTGGTCCCATCCTCGCGCTCGGGACGAATATGCGTCCGGAGATTGCGGACTTCGTGGTGGGTGACGCGGAAAATCCCGGGAAAACGCTGGGAGAACTCCTCGCCGATTCCGAACTCGACGCCTTCATCGTCGTACACAGAGGTCGCATCGTGTTCGAGGCCTACCCGCGAATGCGTCCGGATGACAGGCATTTGCTGTTCTCGGTGAGCAAGGTGTTCGTGGGCACGCTCGTCGGCATCCTCGAAGCGCGTGGGCAGGTTGATATCGACAAGCCCATCGAGCAGTACCTGCCCGAGCTGGCGCAAACACACTGGGCCGGCGTGACGGTACGGGACCTTCTTGACATGGCAGCAGGCATGGAAGGCACCGACGAGGACGCCGACGCGTACACGAATCCGGCCAATCGAATCTTCCAGACTGAGGCGAGCGTCGGCTGGCAACCCATCACGGCGAGCCTGCCGGCGCTAGTGCTTGCCGGCGATACCCACGGATTCATTGCATCGCTCGGCAAGGTCAGGGAGCCGGGTATCAAGCGCGAATACTCGAGCATCGACACATACGTCCTTGCCTGGATGATCGAGCGCGTCACCGGCAAGCGCCTGGCGGACGTGCTGAGCGAGGAGATCTGGAGCCGCATCGGCGCCGACAGCGACGCTCATATCCTCGTCAGTGAACGCGGTGTCGCCAATGTGCATGCGGGGCTGGCGATGACGCTGCGCGATCTGGCGCGCTTCGGCATGGCGTTTACACGCAGCGGCATGGGCACGACGGGCCACGGCGATTCCTTCGTGCCCGCCTCACATGTTGACAAACTACTGCATGACGGGCGCCCCGAACTGCTCGCCCCAGGACACGATCCGCGCGTGCACCATGCGAGCTACCAATGGGACCAGGTGGGGACGCACGATGAGCTGGAGAAGGGCGGATTCGGCGACCAGTATCTTTTCATCGACCGCGACCGCGACCTCGTCATTGCCTATTTCGGCACCAACGCCGCGGTGGATGCGCCAGGGCTGCGGCTTCCGCTGCGTGAATTGGCGGCGAGATACTTTCCTCGAAGTGGCTAACCATACTGACTAACCAGAAGGAGCAATATTCATGAATCGAAATACTTCCGTCGTGTACGCATTGGCAGTTTCTGCAATATGTTTCAGTTTACCCGCCTCCGCGGCTGATCTACCCAAGAGCGGAACATACTCCGGTCACTATGGCTGGACCTTCACCGGCCAAGTGCAGCAGCTGGGACCAGACCGGACGGTGTATGCGGGTGTTGTGCCTGGGGTCATGTTCAATAACGAAGGCAAAGGCTTCATGCACAAAGCCCGAGTCGATTGCACTCTTTATAATGACGTCAACAAAGGACATGCCAATGCGACTGGGACATGCGTGGTCACGGACGCGGCTGGGGACAAAATCTTTGTTGAGTGGAAATGCGCAGGTGTGATGCCTGCGTGTCCGGGCACTGAACGCTTTGTGGGAGGGACCGGCAAATACAAAGGTATAAGCGGCAACCAGAAATTTCAGGGTAATTTCATAGGCGACACTGGCGCGGGCTGGTCCGATTGGAACGGAGAGTACAAACTTCCCTGAATCCCGGCTCATGCCGAGCACCTAACCGCTGGGCTGTTACCAACCCTCCTTACAACCCCGGCCTCGCGCCGGGGTTCTGTTTGGGCTCTGGCCGGTGTAACTTCGCGCCTCCGGACGGTAGGATCGACAACCTGCGTCCAGCGGCCGCGCGCCCACTATATGCGTCACGCCACGTCGTTATCGTCGAGGATGATCCCGATGTTCCCTGCCTCACTCGCGCTCGCCACAATCATGCTCCTCGCCGGATCACCCGCGATCGCCACCGATGGCTACGGGCACGTCGAGTTCGCCAATTCGGGCGCTCCCTCGGCCCAGGTCGACTTCCTCGACGGCGTGGCGCTGCTCCACGATTTCGAGTACAAGTCCGCCGCGGCTGCTTTTCGCCGCGCCCAGGCCGCGGATTCGGGATTCGCGATGGCTTACTGGGGTGAGGCGATGACCTATAACCATCCGGTCTGGATGGAGCAGGACCTGGAAGCCGCACGTGCCGCGCTGAACAAGCTAGCGCCAACTTCCGCGGAGCGCCGGGCCAGGGCGAAGACGGACCGCGAGAAGGCCTACCTGGATGCCATCGAGATCCTCTACGGAGGAGGCACCAAGGAAAGCCGTGATTTTGGATACGAAGCCGCAATGGCAAAGATCCACGATCGTTATCCCGACGACGTTGATGCGACCGCATTCTACGGACTCTCGATCCTGGGCACCGCGCATGGCGGCCGCGACGTCGCGACCTACATGCGCGCAGCGGGCGTGCTCGAGGAGGCCTGGATGAATCATCATGAGCATCCCGGTCTCGTCCATTACCTCATTCATAGTTACGACGATCCGGCGCACGCGCCGCTTGGGCTTCGCGCGGCGCGAATCTACGCCAGGATCGCGCCCGACGCGGGTCATGCCCAGCACATGACGTCGCACATTTTTCTCGCGCTCGGCATGTGGCCGGCCATAGTCGACGCCAACGTCGCTGCGATCGCTGCTCAGGACCACACGCGTCGAGCGGCGGGAGAGGAGCCGGTTGGCTGTGGCCACTATCTAAGCTGGCTCGCATATGCGTACCTTCAGCTCGGGCAAATTGAAAAGGCCCAGAATGCGATAACGGCGTGCCGCGCCGCGATGGAGACGAAGGCCGCAATGGAGCACCCCAGCCAGTCGATGGACCCCGACGATAGCCTGGCGGGTTCGTTCGCCAACATGCGGCTCCGCTATCTGCTCGACACGGGCGACTGGAGCGGCGAGATTGTGGGCTGGCCGTTGCCGTCGACCGCTGGGCCAGGCGCGGTGCTCGACTTCGCGTTCGCGCGCGCCATGGGTGAGATCGAGCAGGGACATGTCGCCGCCGCGCGCGACGCTCTGGGCGAGCTCGAAGCTGTCGCCCGCAAAGTCGTCGACATCGAGACGAAAGGGGGCGATTCCGATCCGAGCTATCGCGTGCGGGCCGAGATCTTTGTGCTCGAGGTCCGGGGCCGGTTGGCCGAGCAGGACAAGGATTTGGCCGGCGCGGAGAAGCTGCTACGCCAGGCCGTTGCCTTGGAGGAAACGCTCCCGATCGCCTTCGGCCCGCCGACCATCGACAAACCGACGCACGAGTTGCTCGGGGAGTTCCTGCTACGGCACGAGCGGGCGGATGAAGCAAAGGAGGAATTCAAGAAGGCCCTCGCGCGCACCCCTGGGCGCCGGCTGGCCGAACGGGGTTTCGAGGCCGCGCCCGCCGGCGCGGGGCAAGAGATTCCGGCCTGCACCCGGGATTCTGTTTTTTAGGGCGAGGAGGGCGCACGCCGGGCTACCCAAGACTCATGGGGTGCGCTTTTTCAGCGCAATCCGCACGAGTGAAATAGGTTGAATCGGGCCCCCGCTACCACTTTCAAGAGCCCCGGCCCCGCGCCGTGGTTTCTGTTGCGGACTGTATAGGCCGATCTCGAAGACCAGCCCGGAACTAGGGCCGCCAAGTCTGTCGAGGGCCACCGGCGGCCGCCGGTGCAATTACACACCAGTTCATGGCCGAGTAGATGCAGGTTGCCGGTTATCGGCTTAGCAACCAGCCGATGGCCGCGTTGGCGTTCGACGCTGAGAGGAACAACGCCGTCGCGCGACCGGTGCTATCGAAGATCAGCGCCGCGTTGCCGTTGTAACGGCCACTACTGTTCCCGCATGTGGAAACTTCGAGTACGACATCGTAATAGTTGCCGGCGGGGTGACTGGTCGAAACGTTGCCTGCGAGGTTGCACCCGTTCGTGTCGTTGCCGGTGACTTGGCCGGTGGCATCGATGGCGATCGTCAACGTATAACCGGTGCCCAGGTTCGTCGTATAGACACCCTGGACGGTAGCGGCGCTGGACGGTCGCTCGAATTGCTGGTCGTATGGCACCGTGAAATCAACGGTTTCCGGCTGAGTCGTCAGCTTGGGTGCTTTAATGCTTTCACGAACCGCCACACGCGGCGTGATAGCGAGCAGCTTGAAGTTGTTGGAATCAGTCACGGGTGTGCCCGCCAGGCACGATTGGCACATCGCGTATGCGGTCTGTGCCGCCCCCACTTTGCCGACGTAGTGTGTACCGAGGAGCAGGAATCGGTAATCACCGGAGTCGCTCGTGATTCCGGTCACCGGGAAGGGATCCGACATGACGCAGCAGCCATTGCCGGACCAGAGCCCGGCGACCGCTGCCGAGTTTACTGTGAGCGTGGCCGACTTGCTTTCACTGGAACCGTACCCGCCGCCGGAGCATTTCAGCGTATAGGTGAAGGTGCCGGCCTCCGTCGGTGTCACCGTCTGACTGCCACTTGCGGCCTTAGTACCACTCCATGCCCCGCTCGCCGTGCAGGAGGCGTTCGAGTTCCATGTGACTGTGGCACTTTGGCCCAGCGTGATCGTTGTTGGTGAAACTGAAATTGTCAGCGTTGCCGCTGGGGGGGAACCCCCGCCACCGTAGCCCCCACCGCAGCTCATCAGAAGACCGGCACAGAGACCCGCGACAACGCAAGCGAACGCGGCACGATGAATCTTCATGTTGCCTCCCCCTAGCCGATCAGTAGGCATGGTACGCCAATGCGAGTGGGACACGAGTGGAGAGATAAGGTTCCGATGATGACGCAATTCTCGCAAACGCCTCGATTTTCCCCCCTTGCCCATGATCGCGCCATCGACCGCAACATGGGGTAGTGGGTTAGGTTGACTCACCGTCCACCCAGGCGATGATAAAAGTTGGGGCTGTGGTGGTGTCCGAACCTGGGATCAAGCCGAATCGACCTGACCCGGCCCCGCGCCGGGGTTTCTGTTGATGCAATCGGTGCCCGACAATCGCAGTGAGCTGTTGAATGGCTGCGGCGTGCTCGCCCTTCTTATACAGCGAGAACGCGCGGCTCCCGCAGCACGCGCCTCGGGCGCAAAACCCGCGAGATCTGGCAGACGATCCCCGATCTTGCCGCCGGAATCGGCGAAATAACCAGCCGCATCGTGGGCCTGAGGACGAAAGCGCAGGTATCCCTGTAATCGGCCTGCGCGACAGATCACGACTTCACGGTCGCGTTTGTTGTAGTTTCATCGCGAGGTGAGCCTACTGCGCGATTTCCTTCGCGACGTAGCAGACCAGACTGGCTGCAATCACCAGAGCTGTAACGATCATGACTCAATACCTCTTTCTAATAGACACAGACAAAGTTCGTGGGCCAGATGGCTCACGATTGATTCAGGGCATCGGGGTGGGCCGGGCGGCGATAAAACACCCGGCGATCGGCCAGATCCTTGGCCGCTCGACCCTCCGTCCTGGAGGGACTTCAATGCGGGGCGGAGTATGATACGGCTAAAGCGCCGCCAGATTGAATCCGCCCTGAATTAGACACAAGTGTGAAGTCGCGCGCTTTTCGCAAACTGATCCCGCAATTGCCCTTGCCGGCGACCTCTTGGAGGGGTCACGCTTATTGAAGTCAAACGGCCGCGACGCGCGTCGCAGCTGGCTGCCGAGAATGATCAGGCGAGCATCGGCGAGACCCCGCTTCAGCAGGGTTTCTGTTACTGCATCCAGGTCGTGCCGCGGAATCGTGGCACGGGCGGTTGCCGCACATCGCGCCTGCCCCGCAACGGAAAAGGCCCTTTGAATATCCTATTCATTGCGGATGGCGAGCGCCGCCAGCTGGTCGATGGCCGGCTCCGGGAGGTCGCGGAACAGGCGGTTGGCCTTCAGCACGGCGCGGGCGGTCAGCGTCATAAGCATGACTTCCGACTATCTGCGGGGTTGTGTCAAGTAGTTGACCGATCACGGTGGCAGGCCCGCCGGGCATCGGGTCGCGCTGCCACCTGTACCCCGTCCTTCAGCGGGAGAAAACGACCGGTCAGGTATGCCGCCTGAGTACTTGCTGTTCAAGCGGCCTCCGCCGCAACCAGATCCACGCCTTAGGCGAGGGCCCGGATTACTTCCGCGCTGTGTCCGGTATCTGACAGAAGTCACCGGCGATTGGGCCGACTATTGCTTTCGACGACACCGCAATCAAACGAACGCAAGCAACTTAACCCAGGAGTACGAACATGAATCTCAACCAGCAAGACACTTTCACTTCCAGCCCGCGCGGCCTCATCTGCGCACCGGCTGCCACCATCACTTCTGCGCGCTCCTCTGTGCGCAAAGCAACTGTCGTGGCGGCAGCGCTGTCGATGTTCCTCGTTTCGGGTTACGCCGCTGCATGGAACCAGGTCCTTCCATATACGTATTTCCCTGAGCAGGTTACATCAGTCGGGCAAGTGTACATACCCCCAGCCGCAGCTTCGTGTTTCGGGGGCAATGCAAGACTCATTAGTGTTGATGGCATTCTAGTCACATCCGCGAAATTGAGAGTGTTTAACGCGTACCAGTACGCAACCGCCGAATACAGCCTACTGCAATGGACTAGTGCCGGCTGGGTCACTGTGAAAGGTGCTGACGGTAGAACTTTGATCGGCCCTACCACGGTAAACTTCTCTGGCGTAAGTGCCAGCTATAACGTCCCCGGTACCTCGATTACGGTTATTGGCGGAACGACAATTGACTTTGGGGGATGGAGGAGTTTCCCCAGCGTGCACTTCTTCAACATGGGGCCTGGGTATTACTCGGTCCAGGTCAAGGTCACATGGAGCCTTCGAGATCTGAATATTGGCATTCAAACAAATAACTATCAATCCAATAGTTCGACCGATTATCTTGCCGACTATTCGCTTTTTAAGTCGACGAAAGGCCAAACAACGATTCTTCCAACCGGTTACTGCTACGTGTATTAGACTCAACAGGGCGGTATCTAACAGCTCTCCACAAGACTAGCGACTGCATTCGCGCTCATTTGACTACGAGACCCCCGCCCGCGCGGGGGTTTTTTACACACGGCCGCGACGCGCGTCGCAGTTGGCTGCCGAGAATGATCAGGCGAGCATCGGCGAGACCCCGCTTCAGCAGGGTTTCTGTTACTGCATCCAGGTCGTGCCGCGGAATCGTGGCACGGGCGGTTGCCGCACATCGTGCCTACCCCGCAACGGAAAAGGCCTTTTGAATCTCCTATTCATTGTTGAACGGGTACCTGTCAAACGGCTACTCCTTCACCGCCACCTGGAACTGCTCGAGCTTGCCGTCTGGCATTTCGTAGGTCCACACGCGCAAGGTCTGGTCGGTGTATTTCACGTCATACGAGCGGCCGGTCATGCCTCCTCGCAACCAGACACGCGCCTGCTTGAACTCGGTGGGTGCGCCGAGATGGCCAAGGCTCGCCTTGAAGTCGGCGATCGCCTGCTCCGAGAAGTAGAAGCTGGCGTTGGACGTGAGCAGGGTGCGGTCGAGGCGGCCCTGCTGTAACCCATCGAAAATCGCACTAGCCTGCGCGGTCTTCGCGGTGTCTGTGGCTTGCGCCTGCTCGAACACGATGTCGGCGAGCTTCTCAGTCAGCTGATCGATGGCGCGCGAGGCATCCTGGTTCACCAGCACGACGATAGCCGTGCGGTCGTCGGGATAGATCGAGTTCAGGGCCGTAAAGCCGTTCACCTCGCCGCCGTGCGCGATCTTCCGCCGCTGCTTTTCCATTTCGACGTCCACGCCGAGACCGTAATCCGTGCCGGCCCCGTTCTTCAGCAGCGTTTCAGTCTCGAGCAAGCGATACGACGCCTCGCTCAGCAAGCTGCGGTTGATAATCGAGATGTCCCACTTGGCAAGGTCCTCGGCCGTCATGGCAAGCTCCCCGGCGCCGAACAGCCAGCCGGCGCCGCTTGCTTCAGCTGCCCGCGGAGGGCCGAGCGCGTAGGCCTTGTAGCCCGACACGTTGCCGGGCGCGAGTGGCTCCCGGTCGAAGTCGTGCGCCGTGGTCATTTTCAGCGGCTCGAAGATCCGCTCGCTCAGGAACTGGAAGAGCGGCTTGCCGCTTACCTTCTCGACGATGCGGCCGGCGATCACATAGCCTGTGTTGCTGTATTGCCATTTCGCGCCGGGCTCGTAATCGAGTGGCTGGCGCGCCCAGCGGTCCATGATCCCTTCCGGTGAGATCGGCTGAATCATCAAGGGGAACATGTAGTCCTGCGGCCAGTAATCCTGGTAACCGGAGGTGTGCGACAAGAGCTGCCGAATCGTGATGTCGCCGGCGCGCGTCAGGTCCGGCAGGTATTTCGCCACCTTGTCGTCGAGCAAGAGCTTGCCGTCCTGTTGCAGCAGGAGGAGGGTGGAGGCCGTGAACTGCTTCGAGATCGAGCCAATGCCGTAGCGCAGGGCGGGATCCGCCGGCACGCTCGGCTCGAGCCGCGCGTTGCCGTAAGCGTGCAGATACACGATGCGGCCGTCCTGCACCACCGCGATGGAAGTGCTTGGCACAGCGGTCTTTTTCAGGACCTCGGCCGCCGCGTCGTCGATCTTCTTGATGGTCTCCGGAGAGAGCCCGCCTGCAGGCGGTGCCTCGGCGGCGAACGCGGGCTGAGAGATCAGGAGAGTTGCCAGTGCGGCTGCCGTCCAAAGGCGGGCGGCGCGAAGAGGGTGGTGCATGGTTTCCTTGCTGTCAGTCGGAGGTTGGCTTCGCGTGAATCTACCCTAAAGACGCACCGGTCGGCACCCTCGGATTCGCGTTTGATCAGTACCACGCTGGGACTCCTCCACGCTTCCGCCCTCGCAGCCGTCTCACGCCCCGGCTACCACTTTCATGAACCCCGGCCGGTCCAGGTTGCGGTCGCAGGGAGGTAACCTTGGCACCGGCCGCCAGTGCTCTTGCCGGCCTCGGCGAGGCCGCGGAGCCCGCGGTGGGCGAGATCGTGCGTCATCCGAATCTGACGCAGCAATCTTGTTGGGGCCGTGAAACTATTTATCCGTATCATGCTTGGCCATGAATCGAACGATTCGCGCAAGCCGAAACGAACTTAAAGGCATCGCCCGGCGGGTCATGGTCGAGCGAGGCTTGCTCCCGGACTTTTCCCCTGAAGTCTTGGCGGAGTCGAACGCGATTACCCAGGCCGCCATGGAGTTGGGCCCGGAGATCCGTGATCTGCAAGATCTTCTGTGGGCCTCGATCGACAACGATGACTCCCGCGACATCGACCAGCTTTCCGTCGCGGAACCGATGACGGGTGGCGACGTCAGGATGCGGATCGCCGTCGCCGATGTCGATGCAATCGTAAGGAAGGGATCCGCAATCGACGGGCATGCCCGGACGAATACGACGTCGGTCTATACGGCCGCCGGGATCTTTCCGATGCTGCCCGAAAAACTCTCGACTGACCTCACCTCTCTTGGTCAGGGTGAGGAGCGCCTGGCGATCGTGATCGAGATGGCATTGGGTGCCGACGGAACGGTAGGTGAGTCCGATCTTTATCGCGCCCGGGTCCGGAACAGGGCGAAACTGGCCTATGACAGCGTGGCTGCCTGGCTGGATGGAAAGGAGCCCCGGCCGCGCGCTATTTCAGGAGTTCCCGGGCTCGACGATAACCTCCGACTCCAGGACCGTGTTGCCCAGGCGATGAAGAAGCTCCGCCACCTGCAGCGGACCTGATCGACTTCAACGTTGCGCACTGCGCGGAGGAGATGCGGTACTTCGGCCAGGAGATTTTCGAGCTTGCTGAGTCCACGAGCGGCGATCTGAGCGATCCCGTCTATCTGGATGCCCGTGCGCTCTGTCTGCGCCTGACGCGGGCTGAAGGCAACGACCGCGTGTTGCGGGACGACGGCGTCGATGCCATCGTCGCGCCAAGCTACAGTTTCGCGTCGGCACCGGCGGCCGTGGCGGGTTACCCCAACATCGCCGTGCCGGTCGGTCTTACGCCGAAAGGCAAGCCCGCCGGCCTGTGGATGTACGCGGGCTTCCTGCAGGAGCCGCAGTTGCTCGCGATGGCCTATGACCTCGAACAGGAGATTCAGCCACGGCGCCAGCCGCGATTCCGCGGCGCCGTGCCGGACGAGCCCCCTGATGCGGGTCTCTGCTCAGCGGCGCAATCCAAGCCGCGTATTGCAAGCGGCCAGTTCAGGATGCCGTATCACCTCGGCACCGGAAAGCGGTTCAGGCGGTAGGCGGTTGCCAGCGCGTGCACTGATCCATTGCGTGCCCGCGACTCAGCGAGCTACACGGGCGTAGCTCGGCCAATGCGCGGCATCACCTGCATACGTGGCCTCGAGAGTCACTCGCGACGTTCCGAAAGGGGTGAGACTGAGTTGATAGTTGCCTGCTGCATCGGATGTGGTCGAGCCGAGCGCCATCACTCCTGCGGCTAACGGAATTCGTTCCCGGAAAAATTCCCCGCTCGCGTTGAGATAGATGATCATGAAATAGCCGCTTCCGACTGATGACGGAGCGACGCGCGCAAAAAACGACAGAAGAAAAGGCGCGCCGGATGTCACATCGAACGGCGCGGAATTCAGGGCAGCGAATTGATCGGCGGTGACGTCGACGTTCACCATCTGTCCGGCATCACGATCGCTTGTCGCAAGTTGAGCCTGCCCAGACAAATCCCACGACTGCGCGCCCGCAGAGAAAGTGCTGTTCGCGACGCGCTCGTGGCCATCCGCACTTTGCACAAAGCTGACCTGGTACAGAGACAAGTCTCCCACGCCAGGTCCCGAGTCTTCCGTGTTCGCACGCAACCCGACCACCACCTGGACCGTTCCGGGCGGGGACACACCGGTAAGTTGGTACTGCGCGTAGAAGCCTGGGCCGTCCGCAGCTGCAGCGGTTAGGGCTATAGCAGCTGCTGAGATTGCGGCGCCGTCCGCATCCTTGAGTGAACCGGTGGCATTTCGCTCGATTGCCAATGGACCGCTTTCATCCACTGCGAGCACACTACGCGTCCGCGCCGCAGGCGTGGCCAGCATCGCTGCGATAGCGTCTCCGTACGCGTAACTATCGCCCACGGTCGGCACAATGAAACTGCCTTCACCCAACTCATTCCAGGCTTCTATCAAAACCATCGGAGGAGTGGGCGAGGGCTCGACACGAAGCTTCGGATTCGATTCAGCCCACGTAATTGAATCATTGACGAAAGCCGCGACTTCTTCGGGAGTTCGGTCAAACCACATCATGTAGTTTGTCAATGGTTCGCGCTCGTCCCATGGCCGAGGGTCCCACCCGCTCATCGCGATCGGTACGAATGGCACGGGACTTTTCGCGGCCGCCTGGTTCCAGATCCACTTCCCGGTGTCGGATAGAGTCGAGTAGGGCAGCATTCCGTCGAACGCCGGCGGGCCATAGGGATAGTTGTACGTCGTGACGGCGTCGTATCCGTCGGTCTGCGCAATCGATAGCTCGGGAAAATACCCAGCTTGACCCGAAGTGCCGTCGGGCAGGCCAAATCCGCCAACAATATAGACGCCAGGAAAGCCGTGAGCTGCTGCTGCGGCGCGCAGTTGATCGAAGGCGGAGACGACTGCCGCGGAGGATCCAAAAGCGTCTCGCATGGCGTGCATGTCGATAACGATGAAGAGTGGCTTGCCATTCACCAGCACGTAGGCCGGATCGGTGAAATAGCCCATCCACTCATCAATCGTGGCGGCCCAATCGGGAGACCGGACGAGGAAGGGGTCCGCATCCACATAGAGAATCGCAAATTGCATTCCGTGGCGATTTGCCAACGCGTGCGTCGCTTGCAGAGCGGTATTAAGCGGCTCGCCGTAGTTTTGTTCCGGCTTGAAGTACCAGTCAAAAACAAAGAAGTCGATGCCGGAGTTATGCGCCCACGCAAGCTGCTGTTCGACTGAGCACGCCGTATTGTCCTGCCAGCCGGAGAGCGGCTCGCGGCTTTCGTAGGGTCCGCTGACCAGCCCGTGGAAATGCGGCGTATCGAGAGCTCCAGCCCAACCATCGAAGTAGTAGGCGCCGACGCGAGCGAGTGTTTGTCCGGAAACGGACGCTGCGCTTGGGATGACGCACGGTGCGACTGGCGGAGGTAAAGGCGGCGGTGCGTCCGCGCCACCACCGCACGCCGTAAGCACGATGGCCGATATCAAAAGGAGAAGGCACATCGTCCTTGAACGGAGGAGACTCATTCAGCACTCCCTGGGAGCTTTCCGTTGTTAACAACAGCGTACACCTGGAGGCTGGCTCGTGTCCCGATTGCCGGCAGCGACGCTGCCCCCTGGTGCAGAGCCGAAATGTGGCTGGTGCACCGGGAACGAAGAACTACTGGTTCTCACCATAGCCAGACGCGGGGATTCATTTGCAACCCCGGCTCCACGCCGGGGTTTCTCTTATTGCATCCACATTGCGTCGGTGAACTGCGGCTAAAAAAAACCCGGCACCAAGGGGGGTGGGCACCGGGCCGTTTTGAGTATCAACCGGAGAATTGAATCCCGTGCCCCGCCTAAAGGCTATACGTACTTATACCTAGAAGGGCTGGCTCCGGCGGGCCTGGGAGTGCGGGGAATATCGGGTGTGTTCGGACAGTGACAGCCTGATACCGCGGCCCGATAGGTACGATTCAGTCCGGCGAGTGGCGCGAGGCTTCCAAGCACTACGTCTAAGTACGTATTGCGAGTCGGCACCTTCTGGAGCTATTGGACGACTTCATTGCCAGAGACGGTGGGCCTCCACGGAATGACCCGCCGCGACTGTTCAGCGAGCGTCAATCAGACCCGACGAGGATGCGCGTCATGTTAAAGAGTCACATTCTGCTAGTCGCTGCAGCAATGTCTTTCCCGGCATTGGCAGATACCACTGAGGAAATGATCAATTTAGCAATGCGCGCCGCGCCGGCCAGCATCAGTGGCAAGGCGACGATAAAGGACGATGACGGGACGATACTGAGAAAAGGCAGCAACGGCTTTACGTGCGCACCGGGCGGTGGCTCGCCGATGTGCTGCGATTCCGTGTGGGCCAAGCTGGAAGACGCGATGAACAAAAAAGTGGACTTCAGCACCGACCGGACAAGCATTTGCTACATTCTGCTGGGCGACTCGAAGCCCTACAGTAACGACAGCCCGGATGCGACGGATCAGACAAAGGGCACCTGGATCAAGGAAGGCCCGCACCTGATGATCGTAGTATCGAAAGAAATGCTGAAGGGGCTGCCGAGCGATCCGGCAAGCGGGGTACCCTACGTCATGTGGAAAGACACGCCCTACGCGCACATCATGGTGCCGGTGGGAGTGCGCAAGTAGGACATCACGAGCCTCAACTCTGCTCGATTGTGTCACTTGCAGATCATTGACAGTCACGCCGATGAGTGCCGGTCCTGATCGGGCTAAGCTGCCGTGCAGCTCCGATTAGCAATCTGATCGCGCCCTGACTATCCTTAACGCCATTCACGGGCTGGAGCTCTGGCCGTTCGAGTGGCGCCGGCGGTCGAGCTATCATGGTCCCCTCCAGAGCACCAGGAGTTCCGCCATCTCCGATATCAATCGTGCACGCGTTGCCTTCGATCGCGCTGTCACGTTCCTCCGCGCCGGAGACGGCGTGATGGCTGAGCAGCTTTGCCGCGGAGCGCTGGTGGATTTTCCCGGCGAGCCCAATTTTCTGTCGCTGCTCGGCGCGGCGCTGAATCGCCAGGGCCGTGGAGTGGAAGCTGAACCGTTGCTGCGCCGCGCCCTCGAAGAGGAGCCTGGCTACGCCAAGGGTCACGAAGAACTCGGCCGCAGCCTGCTGCACCTAGGCCGGTTCGAAGAGGCCATCGAGCGGCTGCGCCGGGCGCTGGAGCTCGATCCAAAACTGCAATCGGCGCAGCTGGCGCTGGTGCAGGCATTGACCGAGGCCGGTCGTGTAGAGCAGGCAGATGAACTGATGCAGGCGTTCTTGCGCGCCGATCCGGCCCGCGAATTGATTGCACAGGCGGCCGAGCATCAGCGCGCGGGACGCCTCGAAGACGCCGAGACGATCTATCGAGAAATCCTGCGTCGCGATCCGCGCAATCTCGAGGCATTGCGGCTGCTGGCACTGATCGCGATGAAAACCGAGCATTACGGTCAGGCCGAAAGCTTGTTGAAACGGGCGGTCGAGATTGCGCCGGATTTCCTCGCTGCCTGGATCGATCTGAGTCGCGCCCAGCTGGAACGCCAGGATTTAAAGGCTGGGCTTGCCAGCATCGAACGCGCCGTGCAGCTCAGTCCGCGATCAGCAAACGTGCATATCAACCTTGCCAACGTTCAGGCCCGCTCAGGCCATCACGACCAGGCCATTGACACCTATCGCCGGGCGATCGAGCTGGGTCCCGATCAACCGGGTGGATATCTGGGACTGGGCAATACGCTGAAAACCGTCGGCCAGCAGGCCGAGGCGATCGAGGCCTACCGCCGCGCCACCGCGACGCGCGCGGACTTGAGCGAAGGCTGGTGGAGTCTTTCCAACCTGAAGACCTTTCGCTTTGAGGACCAGGAAATCGAGGCCATGCAACGACAGCTCGAAGCGCCGGAGATATCCGACGAAGCCCAGGTGCAATTCTGCTTCGCGCTGGGCAAGGCCCACGAGGATCGCGGCGACTATGCGCGCGCGTTTGAGCTGTACGAGCGCGGCAACCGCACACGGCGCGCCCAGGAGAATTACGACCCCGTCGAGACGGAAGTCATCAACGAGCGCATCATGAAGGTGTTCGACGCCGAGTTTTTGGCGCGGCACGCCGGGCGCGGCCATCCGGATCCCGCGCCCATCTTTGTTGTCGGCTTGCCGCGTTCCGGCTCGACGTTGATTGAGCAGATCCTCGCGAGCCACTCCCAGGTCGACGCGACCCACGAATTGCCCGAAGTGGGCCGGCTCATACAGCAGATCAACCGCAAGCGAGACGACAGGATCACCTACCCCGAGGCGGTGCGCGATTTCGCCGACGAGACCTGGGCTGCGCTGGGCCGGGTGTACATCGATCAGACCCGCCTGCATCGTCGCGATGCCCCTTATTTCATCGATAAGATGCCGAACAACTTCCCGAGTATCGGGCTGATCAACCTGGTGCTGCCGAATGCCAGATTCATCAATACCCGGCGCCATCCGCTCGACACCTGCCTGTCCTGCTACAAGCAATTGTTCGCGAGGGGCCAGCCGTTTACCTATGATCTGGTGGAGCTCGGCGAGTATTACCTGCAGTACGACCGCATGATGGCGCACTGGCATGCCGTACTGCCCGGTCGGGTGCTCGATGTACAGTACGAATCCGTGGTGGCGGACCTTGGCGCCGAAACCCGGCGCCTGCTTGAATTCTGCGGGCTACCCTGGGAGGACGCGTGCCTGCGCTTTTACGAAACGGAGCGCGCCATACGCACCGCCAGTTCTGAACAAGTGCGCCGCCCGATCTACAGTGACGCAATCGGTTTCTGGCGGCACTACGCGCCGCAACTCGCTGGCTTGATCGACATTCTCGAGCCGCTACTGTCGTCGTTGCCGGCCGGGCAGCGACCCTAAACAGGCATCCGCGGGTCATGCGGCGGCCAGACGCGACACCGGTTCCCGATGCGGGGTGGATTTGGCCCAAGAGTTAGACTATTGTCGGGGTGATCGGTTATTCCGGTAAGGGGGGTGTATGGGTTCCAAGGCCAACGTCAAAGTGCCGGTGAGCAGGGTCGCGTACGCCGTCTCGGTCGCCCTGGCTGGCAGTTACGCACCCAGCGTCATTGCCCAGACCCCGGCCGTCGGTCTCGAGGAGATTATCGTTACCGCGCGCAAGCGCGAGGAATCCCTGATCGACATCCCGCAGGAAATACAGGCGCTCGGCCAGCGACAGATCGAACGAGCCAATCTGAACAATCTCGACGATTTCGCGCGCTTCGTTCCCAGCTTGAGCTACAACGCCACTACCCCCGGCCGTGGTGCGATTTATTTTCGCGGCGTCGCCGACAATTCCTCCTCGTTTATTGCCGACGCCTCTGCTGCGATTTATCTCGACGAACAGCCGCTGACCCAGAGTTCGCTGCAACCGGAAATCCGGCTGGTCGATATCGAGCGCATCGAGGCGCTGCCAGGCCCGCAGGGCACGCTGTACGGTGCCAGCTCGCAGTCCGGTACCTTGCGCTACATCACAAACAAGCCGGATCCGAACGCCTTCGAGTCGATCGTCAGTCTCGAAGGAAATTCCGTCGTGGACGGAGACCAGGGTTACGATATCAGCGGTGTGCTCAACCTGCCATTGAGTCAGAATCTTGCCATCCGGCTGGTCGGTTTCACGGCACGCGACGCCGGCTTCATCGACAATGTGCTGGGCACCAGCCTCGGCGGTGGTACGTTTGACAACGCCGATGTCGTCGGCAAGGACATCAACAGCGTCGACTATTCGGGCGGCCGTGCGGCGTTACGCTGGCTGGTCAACGATGCATGGACCATTGATGCCGGCGTGGTCTACCAGCGCATGGATGGCAACAGCTATTCGGAAGACACCGTGCGGCGCTCCGGTCGCGAGCTCGAGGTGGTGCGCTTCCTCGACGAGAGCCGAAGCGACGAATGGGGCCAGTTTTCGGTCACCTTGCAGGGCGACCTCGGCTGGGGCCAGTTCACGTCGGCCACCAGTTACTTCACACGCTCGATCGCCTACCACCAGGATAACACCGACTACACCTTCTATTTGGCCAATTGCTGCGATCCTGTCGACTACCCCCAATACCTTCTTGGCACAGATCCACGCGGCCTCGGCTGGAACGACAGTCCGAATGTGCAGCGTGTCGCCCAGGAATTCCGCCTGCAGGGTGCCACCGGCAAAATGACCTGGCTCGCCGGCCTGTTCTACGAGCGCATTCACGACGGCTTCAACTTCTTTACCCGCGTCGAGGAATACGAAAAAACGCCGTCATTCGAATTCTGGGCGACGGACCACGACGTGCAGCCTGGGACGACCGACAACGTGTTTTACCATTCGAAGAACGACCTGATCACGGAGCAGTTCGCCGCATTCGGCGAGCTGGGCCTCTCGTTGAGCGATCGTTGGACGTTGACCGCAGGCCTGCGCTGGTTCGATCACACGCGTACACGCGACTATTTCATTCAGCAACCGAAGGGCCACTTCACGGCCGACCTCGATACCGCGAAAACTTCGACCAGCGATATCAGCAAGAAGCTGAGCCTGCAGTACCGTGTCAGCGACAACGCCATGGTTTATGCACTTTTCTCGGAAGGTTTCCGTGCCGGCGGTCGCAACGTCGTGCGGCCTGGCACAGAACTGCCGGCGGACTATGCCCCGGATTTCCTCGAAAACTATGAGATTGGCCTCAAGAGCCGCTGGCTCGACGACCGCATCGTCTTCAACATCACCGCATTCAAGATGGAATGGAAGGACTACCAGGTCGAAGTTGTTGATACGGGCGATCTGTACGACGTAGTGGTCTATAATGTCGGCGATGCGGAGATCGAAGGCGTCAGCGCTGAATTCAGTGCGCTGTTATGGGACTCCCTCGAGTTCGGCCTTAACGTGGAATTCCTTGACCCGAAGACGACGTCCGGCGACGAGCTTCTCGAAACCACCAAGGGCTTGCGATTGCCATTCTCGCCGAAGGAAAAAGGGGCCGCTTGGCTCGAGTACACTTACCCGAAGCAGATTGCAGGCGGCAAATTCTATGGCCGCTATCAGTTTAGCTACAATGGCAACTCGCTGAACGCTATTGTTCACGCAAACGTCCAGCCAACCTATCAGATCTCCGACGTGAAATTCGGCTTCGAGACCGACGCCTGGCAGGTCTATGCCTACGTTGACAACCTCTTCAACGAACGGGCCATCCTGTTCAATCAGCAGAGTGCGCCACGGGGGACGATTACGATCAATACGCCGCGCACGTGGGGTATCGGTTTCTCGAAGAGCTGGGGCGGCAACTGACCTGCCAGGAAAATAGGGGAGAAATCATGAGAAGGCATCGATTCCCGATACTACGCAGACTGGCGGTCCCTGCCAGCTTGATGCTTGCGCTTCAGTTCCTGCCGGCCGTACCCGTCGCGGCGCAGGACGCAGTGGTGGCAGATCCGAAGCATTACAAGGTGGAATTTGAAAATGACGATGTGCGGGTGCTGCGCATCACCTATGGCCCCCATGAGAAGTCGGTGATGCACGAGCACCCGGCGAACGTGGCCGTGTTCCTGACAGACGGCGATGGGCAGTTCACGATGCCTGACGGGAAGATAATCGGCTGGCACTCGAAGGCAGGAACCGTGCAATCGGACGCCGGTGGCAAGCACTTGCCGGAGAACCTTGGCGACCAGCCGTTCGAGCTGATTCTCGTGGAGCTGAAAGGAAAGCGCACAGCGGCCCACTGAAGCCACTCGCTTTGCTGATCAATGAATACGAGCCCCGGCCCCGCGCCGGGGTTTCTATTACTGAATGCACGTCGAGCCATCGAATCGTGGCATAGGCGGCCTGACCAGCCATTCCCCAAGGCCCGCCGCTGACGACGATAGTGGGTGTCGCACCGGTAGCGCGCCTCAGCCCCGATTGGTACTCTTTCTCCCGGACAGTGGGGACATCGATGGCGCCTTCTGAATTCAGTTATCGGGACAAGAAGCTCGGCGATGCCGAGGCGATTACCGTCGCCACCACGCCCGACGTGTTCCATCCCACCTCCACGACCGTCTTGTTGCTGCGGGCGGCCCGCGGCGCGTTGGGCCAGCCATGTCAATCAGTGCTCGACCTGGGGTGCGGTAGTGGGGTCGTCGCGGTTGTGTTGGCGCGGCTGCTGCCACCGGGCGCGTCCGTGTACGCTTCCGATCTGAGTCCCGAAGCCGTCCGCTTGACGAGTGCCAACGCCGAGCGGAACGGCGTTCGTATCGACTCCCGGTGCGGCAGCTTGTTCGAACCGTGGGAAGGGCAACGGTTCGATCTCATTGTCGACGATGTGGCGGGAGTCGCGGAGCCGCTCGATCGCCTCTCGGGATGGTACCCGCCGGGCGTTCCCAGCGAGGCCGGGCGCGACGGAGCGCGGTGGATCCTCGAAATCCTGGACCGGGCCCCCGATCACCTCTCACCTGGCGGCCGCTTTGTCTTCCCGGTATTGACCCTCTCACGAGAGGAACGAATTCTGGACCGGGCTCGCGCCCGGTTCGCCGTCGTTACGCAAGTCGAGGAGCAGTGGTACCCCTTCAGCGACGCACTGGCGGTGCACTTCTCGCTCATCGAGGAGCTCGCCCGAGAAGGCAACGTTCGGGTGGAGAAGCGAGGGAGCCGGTGGTGCTGGGCGACGAAGATCTACCTGGCCGAGGGGCCATCACCCGCTTGATACCTGGACTTCCCACGGTGCCGTGCGGCGTCCGTCCAAGTCCACGTTCCGGTTTCCGAGCGGCTTGTTCTCCACTCCAGCTTCCGGAGGCGGCGCATGAAGGTATTGTTCGTCAATGAAGCGGGCGTCAAGGAACTG
>CAYYQQ010000044.1:0-22671 GCA_964473595.1 uncultured Steroidobacteraceae bacterium
ATCGGATCGCTCCCTCCCCGCTCATTGCGCCTTTAACGACTTGACCTGACAACACCCATCGTCTTGCGTCATTTGTGACACCCGATTAATAGCCTCCCAGATTCCCCAGATACCTCGGTCAGGTTGGAAGAAGCGACACGAACCAAGATTCACTGCGGCGTCTTCACTGGATCGGCAGGACGTGGCGGCAGTGCGACCGGATGTTGTGCAATGGTTGCCTCGAGCTCACTGAGCGCACGGTCAAGCTGCGGGTCGCGACCGGCGAGCTGCGCCGCAACGTCCTGCTCCACGACGATGTCAGGTTCCACGCCGTGGCCTTCAATGACATAGGCGCCATCGATGCTAGCGGTTGCGAATTGCGGTACGTAGACTTCACCGCCGTCGATAAGTGGACCCCAGCCGTTGATGCCAACTACACCGCCCCAGGTTCGTGTTCCAATCAGCGGACCAAGCTTTGCCTGCTTGAACATGTAGGAGAAGATGTCACCGTCCGAGGCCGTGGTACCGTTGCACAGCGCTGCCAAGTGGCCGACGAAGGTCTGCCCTGGATAGGTCGAGGGGAGATCATATCCACGCGCGTATTCCAGCCCCATCAGTTTGCGTGACAGGCGTTCGATGATCATGGCAGACACGTTGCCACCACCATTGTCGCGCACATCGATGATCAAGCCCTGCTTGTGCACCTGCGGGTAGTACCACTTCACGAATTCACGCAAGCCGTCGCCACCCATGTCCGGAATGTGCAGATAACCAATGCGCCCATCGCTAGCGCGGGTCACATAGTCCCTGTTGCCCTGGGTCCACGCGAAGTAATTGAGGTGTTCCTCGCTATCGATCGGCTTGACCAGCACGGTGCGGGCGCCTTCGGCTTGTGGGCGCGCATTCACCGTTAGTTGCACGAGCTGATCGGCCGGTGTGCGCAGCAGCCGGTATGGATTTTCCTGCGTCGTCAGAGGCTGGCCGTTTATGGCCAGCACATAATCGCCCTCGTGCACGTCAACGCCGACTTCGGTGAGCGGCGAGCGGTAGCGTTCCTCGTCGTTCTGTCCGGGCATGATGTGCGCGATGCGATAGCGCCCGCTGGCAGCATCGGGCGCGAATCGCGCGCCGAGCAGGCCCACGTGCGGCGCCGGCGGCAGACCGAGATCGCCCCCACTGACGTAGGCGTGACCCACAGCCAGCTCGCCAACCATTTGACCGAGCAGGTAGTTGAGATCGCTGCGATCGCCAACATCGGCAATCAAGGGCTGGTACTTGGCGCGCAGGGCTTCCCAGTCATAGCCGTGCATGTTGCGCACGTAAAAATGATCGCGGAACCGGCGCCAGACCTCGCTGAAAATTTCTGCGTATTCGGCCTTTGGATCGACCAGTGCGGATAGCCCGTCGACGCTGACATCCTTGGGCTCGGTCTCGGGTCCTGCTTTGGCAAGGTCGATGCGCTTAAAGCCTTTGTCCGTGCGCACCAGCACGATGTCAGCGGCTGGGGCCAGATCCAGACTTTCGACACCCTCGAAGACCTGAGTGGCCTTGCGATCCTCAAACGACCAGGACATCAGCCTGGGCTTGGTCGCGCCCTCGCGACCGTAGTAGTCAGCGTCCGTCTCCAGGTAAAGCAACGCCTTTTCTGTCGGCGCAAACCAGCCGATATTGGTCGGCTCGATCGGGGCGCGCAGTAAACGTGATTCCATGCCATCGAAGTCGATGTGGTCGATGACGGTCTTGCTGGACTTCCCCGTTCCTCCCTTGTCCTTGTCGTCCTTCCCATCCTTCCCATCCTTGCCAGCCGTATCATCAGCCTGCGCCTGAGCGTCGTCATTGCGGGGCGCGAATGGATTCTTCACGTCCTTGCGCAGCGCATAAGCGAGGATGCCGGTGTCGCGATTGGCGGCGAAGCTCCATTCCACTTTAGAGATCTGTCCGGTCCACTCTCGGTCGCCCAGAAAATAGAGACACTGACCGTCCGGCGAAAATTCCGGCGCATAGGCATTGAACAATGCGCCGCCCAATTCCGTATTGCGGCCAGCAGCGACGTCGCGCACGTAGAGGCGCGTGATTTGGGTATCCTTGTCGGTGAGCGTGAACGCCAGGTAGTGACTGCCTGGAGACCATGCGTAGTCACGTGCGGAAATGCCCGGATCATCGGCGATCAGCATCGCAGGGCCTTTGTCGACCGACACGATACGCAGGCGGCTTTCGCTGTCGACAAAAGCGATTTGTTTTCCGTCGGGTGACCAGCGCGGCGCATACAGGCGGCCAAAGTTGTCCGACGTCAGCGCCCTCGCGCCCTGGCCATCGACATCACGCACCCAAATCGCGTCTTCGCCGCCGGCATCGGACACGTACGCCACGCGCTTGCCGTCCTGCGTCCAGCGTGCCTCGCGCTCATGCGTACCCGGTGTGTGTGTGAGGTTGAGGGTGATGCCGTATTCCAGCGGTACGCTGAACACTTCGCCGCGCGCGGTCACCACTGCCCGCTTGCCGTTCGCACTCAACGAGAAGTCCTCAATGTAGTCCTTGACGCTGCGCTCTTCGGCACGCGTGCGCACCAAGTCGCTCGGCACGGTAATATCGAGTGCATGATCCGTAGCTTCGTCTACGCGATACAGGTGCAGCGCGCCGTCTACTTCGAAGACGATCTGCCCCGCGGCATCACCGCTGGCCCAGCGCGCATCCGCATTACGATATGCGGTGAGCTGCTCGGTGACTCCATCTCGTACCTGGTAACGGAACAGGTTGAGATAGCCGCTGCGGTCAGACAGATAATAAATCGCATCGCCGATCCAGATTGGATCACGATCTGTGCGCGGATCGTCGGTGATGTTGCGCGCAGTTCGGGTCGCAAGGTCGTAAACGTACAGATCCTGGGCCCAGCCACCCTGGTAGCGATTCCAGGTGCGGAAATCGCGGAACTTCGGCGAGTACACGAGCTGCCGCCCATCGGGCGAATAGCGCCCCACGCCCGCTGTCGGCATGGGCAGCGCAACTGGCAGACCACCATTGGCCGGTACGTTGAACAGTTTCGGTGAGGAAACGTTGATCGATTCACGCCAGGACCGGAACAACACGGACTTACCATCCGGGGTCCAGCCATAAACCTGGTTGTCGAAACCCCAGCGTTGGGGCAAGGGGCCGAGAGCGGGGTACCAGGTGAGCTGCACCGGCTCGCCACCGCGCGCCGCGACGACGTAGACCTGATCGCCGCCGCCATATTGGCCCGTGAATGCGATCCGCACGCAGTCTGGCGAAAAGCGTGCTGACTGCTCGAGTCCCGCGGCCGCAGTTAAACGCGCGGCAAGCCCGCCTTTCGTCGATGCGGTCCACAGATCGCCCGCGTAGGTGAACACCACATGATCCCCGCATACGTCGGGGAAGCGCAACAATCGGGTACCCGCGTCGGCGGTTGCGGAAAGGGCGCCAAAACCGAGTGCGACTCCCCAGACGATAGCGCGAACAGTCATTTCACCTTCCCTCCATACTCCGCACCGCGAGCCGTCAGTGTCTGTGCTGGAAGCATACTGCACCAACCGGCAGAGTCGTTTCCTACGCGCGGAACGACAAGAAGGCTCACGCACTGCGTGAGCCTTTGTTGCAAATGGCGCGCCCGGAGGGATTCGAACCCCCTACCCCTTGGTTCGTAGGGGCACTATGATCGTTGGCGTGTGTTTCAAATCAACAAGTTAGATGGCCCGCCCTCACCGAACTTCCTGCCGAGACCCGCCGAGTCACGCCGACAGCGCAGCCGGCTTGTTGGGAGTGCAGGTTCAAATCGCGGGCCCGATTCGGCAATTACTTGCCAACCTCCCCCGCAGGCGGTATTCCATTGAGCAGCTTAACTGCCAGGTTTTCGCGCGCGATAGTATCCTTGGAAAACATCCCCCTTCTCGCATACCAGCGTCATCGCACGCCAGTTCTCCACGAAGTGATCGGCCTCCTGTTTGCCCAGGCTCTCCACCATGCGCGGGTAGAGTTCCGTTCGCATCCGCTTGTACTCATCCTGCACTTTCCGTCGATACCAATCGGAGCGATCCGACATTTCTATTTCCGTGAATCCCGCGTTCCGAAGCAGAGTTTCGTATTCTGCAAACGTCTTCATGTCGTAAGTCAATCGCTCCATCTTGAACCAGTACAGCATGTCTTCGCTGAATTCTCCTTCAGGCTTCATCCAGTCATAGCTGGTGAGCACACCACCGGGCTTCAGCACACGCAGGGCATCTTCGAACAACTGTTGCTTGTCTTCGATTTGCATGATGGCGCCCGAGCTCAGTACAACATCGAACGACTCGTCAGGGAATGTCATCGGGCATGGTTTCACCAGGAGAAAGTCGCAACGGGCGTCGATCTGTAGTTCCCTGGCGCGTCGTTGTGCCCGCGCAATGGGCTCGGACTCAATGTCGATTCCGACGACATAAGCGCCGTACTTCCCGGCAAGCAGAAATGCCGGCCCGCCAATCCCGCAACCGATATCGAGTACTTTCCGATCCCGAAGGTCCAGCCCCTCGACAAGATTGGCGATGTTGCCTTCACCTCCCGGTGTCATGAAACCGGGGCCCCAGATGATCTCCAGCATGGCGATCATCTCGTCGTGATATTCAGTTTCGTGCGTCATGATGGAAGACGTAACACGGCAGCCATTGCGCTTCCTAGCCGCTAAACGCCATTTGCCCGCACCTGGAATGAAAAAGCCGGCGACGAGAAAGCTCGTCGCCGGCTTCATGTTGCATTCGCAGAACCAGTCTTAGAACTTCTTGCGGAAATTGAGAACAAGCTCGCGAGGGCGAACCGAGTAGAGTCGGCCATCCGTCCAGCGTGTCGGAACGTAGGTGATGGCGCGCTCGTCCGTAACGTTGTTGAGCGACAGGCTTGCAACCCAATCATCGCCTTCCACGCCGAAAATCAGGTTTCCTATCGAGTACGAATCCATGGTTGTTATGTTGCCGCGCAAAGTGGAACTGCTGGTCAACAAGGTCGATCCTTGCGTCGCGTTCGTTTGCTCGCCCACATAACTGTAGTCAAGTCTCAAGTAACCGTCTTTACCGACGAACGGAAAGCCGATCTCGGCGCCGAGGGACGCTTTCCATTCCGGCGACAGCGGCAATTCCTCGCCTTTCGAGACGACAACTGCGCCACCCCTCGATGCACCCTCTGTCACTTTGGAATCATTATAAGCAACGGAGCCGTCAAACTTCAGTCGGCTGGTCGCTGCAAGAGCAAAGTTTGCTTCAACTCCGTTTATTTCGGCTGCACCAGCATTCACCGTGATCTCGCCCCAGCCAAAACTAATGGTCGGGTCAGCAACAACCAGCTGCATGTCTTCCCATGTCATATGGTAGGCAGCCACGTTGATTACCAGGCGGCCGTTCATGAGGGTCGACTTCAGACCAATTTCGTTGTTAACGACAATGTCCTCGTCGTATCTCTCGTTTGCCGTGCTGGTTGCACGAATGAGATTCGTCCCGCCTGTCCGGAAGCCTTCGGCCCTTGTGAAATAGCCCATGACGTCGTCATTAAACTGATAGGAAACCCTCAATAACGGCAAAACACCGTCGCTTGGAGACTTGTTTGTTGCCTGGGCAGTGCCAATCCTGTTGTCGTCAGTTTTGTTTTCGGGAGACAAGATACAGTTACCCGACTCATCTTCGAGACAGGTTAGTGCTCGGGCGCCATCCGCATTCAGGGTCAAATCGTTATCTTCTGAGTCGGACTCAAAATAACGAAGACCAACCAGAACATTGAGTTTGTCGGTGAGATCAAACCCGAATTCGCCGAACACTGCCCACTGCGAGTTTTCCGAATCGCTATTTCCGTACCAGGAGAGGCCAGGATTACGGACCACAAGTTCGTCTTCCTGTACAATGATTTTCCCGGCAATGCTGTCGCCAAAACCGTCAAGGCTTCCCCGGAATATGGCGCGGTCTTCAAGCTTCTCGTAGAAGCCGCCTATCATCCATTGATAGCGCTCTCCATTATCTTTGGAACTCAATCGCAGTTCCTGTGCGAAGCGCTCTTCTGAGTAGTTGTTTCGCATCCTCGAGGTCACATCGGTGAGCTGGGTAATATAGTAGGTATTCAAGCCCGGACCTGGAGCCCACCCGCTGATCGACCCGTCGTAGGCAGGGATGCTGAACGTATAGGTGCTGGCATAGACCGTACCAAGATAGGCAATATCGTGCGTGTTGTAGACAATGGCACCAATCCCCTGGAACTGATGAAGATAGGTGGAGGAATCGAGATCATAAACAATGTCTCGATTCATGAATCCCGTTGACGATGTGAAGTCGGCGAAACCCAGGTCGCCCTCGAAAGTCAACGTGGTGATGTACCAGCTGTCATCCTTGATTTCCTTGTTGAAACGAATCTGGTTAAGGTCTCCGAACTCCGGGTGCCAGCTGGCAATGCCGTCTACGTCCGTATCCTGATACTGGTACATGGCGGTGGCCAGCCATTTTTCATTCAGTTCCCATGCAGCCGTGAGACGCAGACCAGTCGTCTCGACATCCCCGATATCGTCTTCAGCAACATCGTCATTCGTTGTGGTCACATGCTCGATGTTTGATGGGCCGCCAAAGCCGCCGGGATACACAGACTCGCCATTAACGGATTCGAAAGCCGGGCGCCAGTCATGGGTTTGTGTGCTGGAGCCGGAGATGTTATCGACGAAGCCGCCTTGCAGGGACTGATAACCGACCAGGCGTATCGCAAACTGATCATCAATAAGCGGAATGTTCACCATTCCTTGTATTTCGTATCCGGGTTCACCTTCTTTCATGCTGGTGCCGGACAAATCCACAAAGCCGCTAAAACCCGTGAACTCCGGCTTGGCAGTGACAAACTTCAATACACCAGATTGGGCGCTTGCGCCGTAGGTTGTCGGCTGTGGACCGGACACGGCTTCAATACGCTCCATGTCGACCAATGCCACTTCAGGGGTACTACCCTGAGAGGTGATCGGCATATCATTGAAATAGGTTGCGGCTGAAGAATTTCCGCTGAATGCATCTGCGGTAACGGTTACGCCGCGAAACACCACAATGGAACTGCCAGGGAGCCAGGACGAATAGGTCAGGCTTGGGACGAGTCGCGCATAGTCTTCAAGAGTCTTGATACCCTGTTTCGCGATAGCGTCGGCGCCGAGCGCTATAACGCTGACAGGGACGTCTTGCAGATTCTCTGTACGCCTTGTAGCTGTGACAATAACTTCCTCAAGCGCCAAAACCCCCTGCGCCATCACCGTTGGAGCAGTCAGGCCCGCAACCGATGCGCCACAAGCAGCCAGTACTGCGCGAGTAACAGGTGTCAGCTCGAATGCTTTCTGTTTCTTACCAAGGCTAGCCATCATGAACGCCCCCCAATAGGTACAGATGTCGCCGGGCAGGCCGACTGAGCTCGCAATCGGTGCTAGACGAGACTAGTCCGGGCCAGATCGAATATCAATCCATGCCTATGGGCACCAACCCCCCCCCCCCGGTCATGAGCCCTATCTTGAGTTCCGGGCAGGAGCTGACCTGAGCCATTAGCAGGCGACTCATGCGGCCCCGAGTAGTGCAAACGTTGCAGAAATTGTGGTTAGAATCTGTGAGTTAGGGGTAGCAGGCGGAACAGAGGCAGAGATGGATATCGGTGTACCCATCAAGGACTGGGGCGAGGTGAACACAGCAAGGCTGCGTAAAGCCATCGTTCGCCAACCCGATGTGGCCTGGGGCGAAGACAAGCAACGACAGGTTGACTATGACGTCCACAGGCAAACGAAGTCGATCGTCATGCTGTTCGCCTCTCAGACGTGGCCTCGGGTGACCATAACTCGGGAAAAGGGCTGGGATCGCATAGCGGATGTCGCTGAACCCGTAATGGCAGAAGTCATCAAACGCTTTTACCCACCAGGGGGCACGATTATCCGGGCCGTCGCCGCAAAACTCATGGCGGGCGGAAACATTACGCCACACATTGATTCACTGACATCCTTCGCCTACGGCCATCGCATTCACATTCCCGTTACCACCAACAAACTTGTACGGTTCATGATTGACGGGAGTCCCTATCGCTTTGAAATAGGGCATGTCTATGAGATCAACAATCAAAAAATCCATAGCGTCATGAATGCCGGCAAGGAGGACCGTATCAGCTTCATCTTTGACTACGTTCCGCCCGGTGTCGCCGCAGAACAGAATGCAGTTTTCTTGAATGGTTAGGATCGTGGCCACCTCTGTCATCAGGGGCAGCAGCCCGGGCGACAGTCACGGTGGCTTGTATGTCATAGATTTCGAGAAGGAGCGTGTTTATCAGCCGATCGACTGGAAGTCGAAGGATATCGACTGGCGAGGCCACGGCGGAGACCGGGGACTCAGGGGTGTTGCGATCGACAAGAATCGCGTTTTCGTTGCTGCCAGCGACAGATTACTTGAATTCAATCCGAGTTTTGAGTCCGTAGCGTGTTACCGCAATCCCTACCTCAAACACTGCCATGACATACAGGTTTACGAGCAGCACCTCTTTGTTACCTCTACCGCTTTCGACTCGATCCTCGCGTTCAACCTGACAACAAATGCTTTTGAAAAAGCATTCATGGTCAAGACTGACAGTCGAAACTTCTCCATGGGCCTGTTCAATCCGGCCAATGAAGAAGGCCCGCTGCCAATGAACAAACTACAGATCAATTCTGTCTTTTGTGAGAAAGGCGGCATGTATATCGCGGGCCTCAGGACCAATGGATTGCTCCTTTACAATGGCAAGCGCATTGGAATCAGCACTACATTGCCGGCTGGAGCAAATAACGCGCGCCCATTCCGGGACGGCATCCTGTTCAACGATACCCAAAGCAGCACGCTGCGTTACGTGACCCGCTCTGGCAAAGATGACTGCGCCATTGGCGTGCCGATGTTTTTGAATTCGATCAGTTCGAAAATAGCACGGCCGGGCTTTGGCCGTGGGCTGTACGCCTGCAGCGATACGTTGATCGCTGCAGGATCATCTCCCGCAACTGTTGCACTATATGATCTTGAGCAGAAGAAGATTCTCAAGGCCATAAACATTTCAAAGGACACTCGCAACACCATCCATGCCCTTGAAGTGTGGCCTTACAACTAAGACGACTTCCCAGGTCGCTCCAAGTGGTCCGGAAGACTCGCCAGAACATCCTCCAAGACCAGTATCAGGTCCTCCAGCTCCGTCTCATATCGCTTCCACGAATTGACTGACTTTTTGTAGATCGGCTGACGCACCTGCTCGGAGCTTGCCGTCTTCACGGAACGCTCTGTTTCATAGAAGCGCAGGACCTCGTCTTCCCACTCAAGACCGCAATGCTCGATCATCCGCCGAGCCTGTTTCTCCGGGTCGGCTACGTTGTCTTCATACTGAACCCGCAGGACCTTACCGGGCAGCACCCGGTCCCAATGGTCCATCAGCCGAACGTAGCACTTGTAATACTGTCCCAGCTCAAAGAGATCGTAGGAAAACGGCTGTCCCTTCGCAAAGAGCTGCTTGAACGTACCGAAACAGGAATCCAGAGGATGGCGACGGGCGTCAATCACCTTCGCGTTCCGCAGGATGAGATGAAGAAATCCGATGTGCGAGAAATTGTTTGGCATCTTGTCGGTAAAGTAAGCCGCGCCCTGCCGGTGGCGAAGCGTTCTCTTGATGTACTCCTTGCCCAAGTCCTCCACATGTCCGGATTCCATATCAATCAGGGTCTCCGGGTATATCAGTTTGTCGAATCGATTCTGTCCGGTTTGAAGCGCCAGTGTCATGAGGTCCGACAATTCCGCAGTGCCATCGATCTTGGAGTGACTCGAAAGAATCTGTTCGATCAGGGTTGATCCGGAGCGTGGCAATCCCACGATGAGTATCGGTGATGGGTCGGAAAACCCGAACGATTTCCGCTGCTCGAAAAACTCCCGAGTGAATACTTCGATTATCCTGTTCGACTGAACAACAAACTCGACGGGGTCGAAGTTGACCTCGCGGCGCTTTATCGCGGCTCCCCGCGCATAACACTCGAATGCCTTCGAATACTTTTCATGATCTTCGTAGTGCTTGCCCAGGGAGTAACAAAAGTGCGCCTCGGACCCAGCTGTAAGTCGCCCTGAGTCAAGTTGAGCCTGCATGGCCTTGACTTCGTCAGGGTCGAAGCGAAAGGTCTTGAGATTCGCGAGACTCCAATATATTTCTCCAAGATCAGGGCGTGCGTTGGCGGACGCCCGATACGCACGAATGGCATCGTCCTGATTACCCATGGTTTTCAGGAGATGACCTTTGCTGAGCAAGGCACTTGCAAGATTCGGCTGGATGGCCAGTGCTGTCTCAAACGAGGAAAGCGCGCTTTCCTCCCTACCCCACGCCAGCAACGTGTTGCCCAGACTGCAGTGTCCTTCCGCATTCCTGGGTTCCAGGGCCAACGCTTGCGCCAACGCTTCGATGGCTTCTTCAAACTTGCCCTGTTCTTTCAAAGATGCACTCAGGACACTCCAGGCAATCGCGAAATCAGGGGCAAGCTCCACCGCCTTTCGCAGGAATGCCTCTGCGTCATTAAATGCCTCCTGCGCCATGCATATATCGCCCATCACATGCAAAGCGTTGATGTCGTCCGGGTGCTGGCGCAATACCTTCTTGATGAGCCGACGCGCCTCAACAAGCTTGCCTTCCGCCTGAAGCTGCATCGCATCGTTCAACTGTCGCCGCAGTGGATTGAGCGCAAACAGGTGGTCTCGTGTCTTGCGGGACTCGTCATCCTTGCCGTGCATCACCTGCAGGCGTGCAAGTTTGGAATAGGCAGATTCGCTCTTCGGGTCGAGCCTCAAGGCGGTCTGGAGAGACACTTCCGCCTCATCGAGTCGGCCCAATGCGGCCAGGGCCAGGCCAAGCTGCTCATGGCTAGACGCGTGCTCCGGATCGATCTTGACCGAGGTTGACAGGTGACGCAGGGCCTCGTCGAACTTACGCTGCTTCAACAAGGCAATGCCCAGTGCACGTAGTATGTTCGGCTCGTTCGGCTGGTCCTGGAGGGCCTCCTGCGCCAGCGCTTCCGCTCTCGCGGGATTGCCCTGTCGAATGCAACCCATAATCCCTTCAAGAACCTTGCGTAGCTGACCCTCTGCCGCTGTGTCCATCTGCTCGCGGTGACCTTCTAGTCTCGCCGTAATGGCCGGATCTCGAGCTCCCAGTCAGCGTGATCATCCGGCCCGGCCGGGCCGATCTTCCCCTCAGCAGACCGCAGCAGCTCTGCCGGGTCGTAGGCGATGCCATCCCTGAAAACAAGCTTGATGTCTCGCGCTGCTTTGATGGAGTCAAGGGGATTGCCACGCACCACGAGGATGTCCGCGAGCTTGCCTTCCTCTATTGAGCCGAGGTTACCATCGATGCGCAGCGCCCTTGCGCCGTTGATGGTAGCGGCTTTCAACACGGCGGCTGGCGAAATCCCGGCGTAAGTCATTGCGAGCAATTCCCGGTGATAAGCAAAACCTGGCAGCAGGCTCGTGTAGACCGGTTCGTCGGTGCCAACAACCAGCAGATGCGCACCGCCTGCGTTGAATAAAGACTTGAGCTCAAGTACTCGCTGGCTGAATTCCGCGTCATCGGACTCCGGCGCTGGCTCACCGCGTTCCTCAAGCAGCTTCTGCGTGTACGGCGTGAAGTACTTCGCTTCATCCTCCCACAGCATTTCCGCTCCGTGCTTTCGACGCTCGTTGATACCGCCGTACATCTGCAGATTGGCATCGTAATACACGCCGTGCGCCAGCATCAGATCGATCATCTGCGGCATCTCAGCACTGGCCTCTCCGCCGCTACCCAATGTCAGTTGGTGTTCAACACGGTCAAGGCCCATGAGAATGGCGTCTCTCAATGCCACATCATATGCTCCGTCGTAATTCGCGAGATGCCCTGCCGCCGTCATGCCGTGCTGATTCGCTTGCTCAATCAGCACCTTCATCTCAGCCGGAGTTGCCTGCTTGATCTTGATGCTGATGACCCCCTGCCTGGCCCAGGTATCTACTTCCCGACGAATTTCGTCTTCAGTGATGTCGTTCGGCCACGCGATGCAATCGTCCGCCGCCGTCCGTATCTTGTACTCGCAACGGAATGCGCCGAAGTAGGGACCTGACGCGAATATTCGCGGCCCGATGGAATCACCGGCGTTAACTCGATCACGCTGAGCGATGACTCGCTCCGGATAGTACTCACCGGCCGACCAGGTAGACGTAACACCGTTCGCCAGAAAGATGATGCCGTTGTAGATGACTTCTTCTACACGGCCTTTATCGACGAGATCGAGATTGTAATGTGCGTGCATATCGATCAGGCCCGGCAGTACCGTGTCGGATTCGGTCAGGTCGATGACCTTGGCCATGCTCAAGGCCTGTTGCCCGACATCGGCATCGACCTCCACAATCCTGCCGTCTTGTATGACGATGCCCGTGTTCGGTCGGCGCTCATCGCTGATGCTGTCAAACAGCCAGCCGCCACGAATAACCAGCTGGCCTTCCTGCCTCTCGTTCGACTGCGCCAGCACCGGTTGTGATGCAAGCAGGCCGAGTGCCATGCTGCTGAAGAGCTTCAGGTCCATTTTCCTATCGTGACAGGCTATTTGATCGTTACCAGCACGAAGTCGAGGGTAGTGTCACCCATGTTACCCACACTATGCCCTTCACCGATATCGACGGCGTCCAGCCAGCCTACCGAGCCGGCCTCCACATGTGCCGGCGCAGATTGCGCGTTTCCGCGGCGCTCCGACCACGTGCCGCCTTTGATGTGGACGTATATCTGGTTGCCAGGGCGACTGTGGATGCCAGTCCATTCACCCGGCTTGAGCTGCGCCCGCTGCACAATCATCCGGTGATTCTCCAACTCCAGCATCAGAGGGATGTTGGGATAAACCTGCGGTCTATGCTCGACCTCCGGCGCGATGGGTGCATCGTCTTTGAGAGTGACGTAAATCAAGTCGATCGGGGTATCACCGGTATTGCCGGAATCATGCCCCGCACTGAGTGGAATCGCATTCATCCAGCCTACGTCTCCGTCTGGGCTCATGGCTTCCGAGTACTCGATTTTACCGCCGAGACGGCCGGACCATTCCCCGCCCTTGATGTGAACAAAAATCTGATTGCCAGGATGACTATGGACACCCTCCCACTCTCCAGGACCGACAACGAGCCGCTGCAGCACGACGTGTTTGTTAGTCAGTACAACGTCTCCGTCGGAGTTTTCCAGGTTCGGGTATGTCAGCAGGAACGGCTTGTCCTTTTCTGCTACGGGGGCCGGCCCAACACTCTCCTGGGCGCTGCAAGTAGCCGCCGCCAAGAGCAGAATCGAGATTGACGTCGCGATTTGATTGCGTTGCATCATTTTCATCACTCCGGCGAGACAGATGTATTCGTAGCATGAAAGTCCGCAGTGGCCAGGCTATCCCAGTCCACCTCGATCCCCAGACCGGATCCAACCGGTGCCACAACGTCCCCGCCCCTCAGTAGATTTCCATTTTTCATCCCGAACTCGAAGGCCTGCTTGGGCATCGGCGCTTCGAAGTAGCGGGTCCGCTCATTCGCCAGCATTAGGTGAAGGTTGGCCGCCTGAGACAGCGAGTAACCCCAACTCTGTATTTCAATCGGCAGGCCGGCAGCATTGGCGACTATCAAGAGTTCCAGTGCCTTCGAGATCCCACCAATCACTGTGGCATCGAACCTGCCGGCATCCCAGGCACCGACCTCGATCCCTTCCCTGATGAATTCGAGAGAGTACATGCTATAGCCAGAGGGAATGATCTGAACTGCAAGCCTGTCTTTGAGTTCCCGGTATTGCCCGAGAAGTGCATCGTCGATGGGCGCTTCGAGCCACACGAAGAGACCCTTGTCCATTTGCCGACCCAGCCTGAGCGCAGCTCCAAGGTCATACGCTGCCTCCAGATCGATCATGAAACGATAGGGCGTGTCGGTGAAATTCTGCTGGACCCGGGGCACAAGTTGAAGATCCTCCTCGATCGAGCCCCAGACGTGGAATTTAAAAACCGCGTACCCCAGTCCTGCGTACTCCCTGACCGCCTCCACGTGCTCGGCAACCGAATCGTAGAGCGGCAGGCTTGCATAGGGCTCGATCGACTCCCGCTTTGCACCGAGGAATCGGTACAGGGGTAGGCGCGCCTTACGCGCTGCCAGATCCCACAGCGCGATATCGATGCTGGCACGAGCGCGATCGCTCAGATCCGGCCGCCTGCGCTCCAGCATCGCCCCAACCTTGACGGGGTCCAGTGACCGGAGATTGCGGAGGTCGGCGGCAACGCCCTGCAATTCGTGCAGCTGTTCGTCACTGAAGTTTCCGGCGTGGTAGGAATCCACGCCGGAAACGCCTTCGAATCCGTCTGCGGTCGTGATCCGCAAGATGTTATTGACCTCATGCCAGGCGTGATCATGACCGGAGTATCGGGCTGTCGTGCTTTTCACTCCAACCGCATGAATCTCGACAGCGACAATTCTCGCGTTATCCGAGTAACGGAATAATTCGTCACACTCCGCGGCGCTCTCACCTGTATACGCTGCCAAGAGCCCAATCGCATTTGCAGGCTCGTCACGGGACGTCGCGGAAACATCAGACTGCATAGGCTGCTCTGCGTCTTTGGGACCGGGCATGCCGAGATTTCCCCAACGCCTTCCGTCTCCTGCAAAGTCGAGACACCCACCGGTGTAGATGTCGACGATGGTCAACGTCCGGACTCGTCGCCCATCGGCGAGTTGATCGCTTCGGCTCTAGGAGAGTCCGTCAACGGACTCGTAGTCGCTCACGATTCGCCGAGCAATTCGCGCGTTGCGCGGTAGCCCTCTTCGATGGCCGTCTCGGTCATTGCGCTGGCACCGGCGTCCGAATTGGCGATGGCTATCCTGCCGAAGCGCTGCCTGCCCTTCAGCCAGTACCGGTCTGCATCCGTCCAGTCTTCCGACCAGTAGTTCATCTCGCCTCTTTCGTGGTTGTAGCCGAGCGCGTAGCCGTGCGGCCAGCGGTTGACCGTGATTGCCCGGATGTCCCGCGCCGGATCGAACCCGCCTTCCGCAAGCATGGTGCCAAGCTGCTCGCGGATATTGCGTTCGAAAGTCTCGAACGTAGTCGCGAGCAACTCGTGGCGGCCTCCGCGAAACTGGTCCGCTGCCCGGCCTTTGCCGGACACCGGAATGCGATACATCTTGACCGTAATCGGCTCAGCGGGCGTCCTGGCCGATTGATAGTCCCCGAATTGCAGCGGGTAAGTGAGGCGGATATCTGAGAAATAACTTCCGGGGCAGTAGGCGGCAAAGATCCCGATCTTCTGGAAAGCCACCCAGTTGCGGATCAGCACGTTGGTCGATACCAACGGTTCCCTGAGAGACTGCTGCAGCGCCTTTCGCTGGTCCGCCGGGATCTCCGGGCATATGTGCGGAATAATCGAGTTGTAGCAGGCCATCACGCAAAAGCCTGCCCGCACGCGCTTCGACCGGCCATCCTGGACGTAAGTTACCTCGACCTGTTTCGCGTTGTCCGGATCGCCGACATGCCGGGCATGCACAACGGTTGAATTCAGGCGCAATCTGACGGGCGAGTCGTCCTGATCGAGCTGACTGTAATCGAACTTCGCGGAGATGATGTCGTGCATAGACTTGCCGGGAGCGACGCGTGGGATCATCGCGCGCACGAGCATGCGCGCGACGGACGCATTGCCATCCGGAAAGTGAAAGTCTTCCTTGTAACTGTGTTTCTGCCATTCCGGCGAATCACGGGCCATCAGGTCGAGTTTCAGCCCTCCCGCGCCGGGCAAGCCGTAGCGCATTGCAGCAATAGCCGGCGTCAGGTCAACGCCATTGCCCATGTAACTGCCTCGCCACATCCAGAAGAAGTCGACAACTTCCTGGCTTGCCCCGGCGATGCCGGTCAGGAACTCAATGTAGCTGATGGACTGCAGAAAACTCAGCTTCTCCTCTGTCGAATGACTGGCAAGGTAGTCGCGATCGCCGCAGAACAACTCGATGATCTTCTCCTGCGCCGCGGCGGACAGCGGTGTCTGCCTGAGAAACGCCGTAACGGCGTCCCGGTCACCGATCCCGTATTCGAGTTCGGCGGGCAGCGTGACGTAGGCCGTCTGCTGTTCGCCCTGTCGGAGATCCGGATCGCCCACCACCAGGCGGTTGGCGCCAAAAGTTTTTTTGTCGAAGAAAATCCCGCCTCGCAAGCCGATTGAGGGATACAACTCGTGGTCGAAGACCTTCCTGGCCTGGCTTACGTCGATGCCGAGATCGTCGAGCACAGACTTTGCCGCAGCCGGGTAACTCCATGGCGCCTCGATGTACTCTGTGCCACCAAGATCCACGAGCATACGGCCGTCAATGTGAAATTCGTTGCGCTTGGCGTGACCGCCGAAGTCGTCGTGGTTTTCGATTATGAGTATGCGCGCGTCAGCGCCCGCCTTCTTGCGGAAGCACCACGCCGCCGCGAGACCGCTGATGCCACCGCCGACGACGATGAGGTCATAGTCTTCGCCGGTCCCGATCGAGTCGCGAGGATCGTCGAAACGCTCGCCATCGCGCATCCTGTGCGCTACCTCGAACGAACCCGGATGGCTGCCGCGGAGACCGTCACGGGTCGGAGGGTAATAGCCGGCCAGCATCTGTGCGCTCGGATCGCCATCCGTTGCGGCGAGCGCCTTTGCAAGTGGCATCGACAGCAACGATCCGGTAACCGCGACGTTGATGCCGTTCAAAAAGTCGCGACGCGTGATGTCGCGGTGCATGCCCAGTTGCCGGTCGGATCTCTTGATGGTCGCTGCCCCGTGACCGATTCTACTTACAGCAATTCACAAGCCAGCCATGCACATCAACTCGTGGAACGAAACCATGGAGTGCACAGCATACCCCCACAACGCTAATGGGTTCTGAAGATCCCTGCAACACCAGCTATCCATGGGCAATCGCTGTTCGATACACCTGAGAGAACGATCCCCAGGGAATCCGAAACCGATGATCGTGAACATGCTTACAGGCGGCCTGCGCGGCCTGGTCTGTGGCTGATCCAGCGTTGAGGAATTGATGCGCGCCTTCAATTGACTGTTTATTTCCTCAGCCCGTCTGTGCCACACTGTGACCGAAATATCTTCGACGGTTCGTAAGATGAACGACAAATTCCCGGGTCCCAAGACCCGCGCGGCACTGGAACGCGGCATTCCCCTGTTCAAGAACGGTTTGCGATTCGAGGCCGAAATGGAGCGGGCCGGGCGGCGAGGATTTCGCCCGGTTCGGCAAATCGTGATCGACAGGGCGGAAGGCGACTTCGTCTGGGACCTGGACGGCAATCGCTACATCGATTTTCAGAACGGCTGGGCAACCAATCCGCTCGGCAACTGCCATCCCGAGGTCATCGCGGCCGTGGAGGCGGCCAACCGGCGATATGGCTTCCACTATGACCACCCATTGCGCTACGAACTGGCCGAAATGCTCGCCGCGATCATGCCGGGCAAGGCACTGCCAAGAACCAACTACGAGGTATCAGGCACCGAAGCCGCTGAGGCCGCCGTGCATCTCGCGCTGACCTACACGAAGCGACGCTACATCATCACCTTCAGCTCGTCCTACCACGGCATGGGGCTTGCGACGAAAGTCCTGAGCGGTCTCGATGCCAGCTACGGGACTTACCTCGAAGGCTGGGGCGGTGGCGTGATCAAGGCGCCGTACCCGTACAGTGAGCGAATTCCGGCGGGGATGAACGAGGACCAGTACACGAACTATTGTCTGTGGTACCTCGATAACCACATTACTTCGTGCGTCGCGGCACGTGACAACATCGCGGGCATCCTCGTCGAGCCAGGCCTCGCCGAAGGCGGCAACTGGATTCCATCGCCGCATTTCCTCCGCGGCATTCGCGAGATCTGTGACAAAAATGACTGGTTGATGATCTCCGACGAAGTTCTGACCGGGCTTGGTCGTACGGGCCGAATGTGGGGCATCGAACACTATGGCGTCGTGCCTGACATCCTCGTGTATGGAAAAAACCTTTCCGGTGGCATCGCGCCCCTGTGCGGCATCTCCGCGCGGGACGAAATCATGGGCGACAACATCGCGTTCCATTCAGGATCGACGTTTGCCGGAACGCCCGCGGGTTGTGCTGCTGCGATCAAGACACTCGAAATTTTCGAGCGGGACCATATCGTGGCGAATGCGAATCGGCTCGGCAGCATCGCAGCCGGGATCATGCGCGAATGGGAAAAGTACGGAATTGTTCGCCAGACGCGCGGCAATGGCTTGTTGCTTGGTGTGAGTTTCGGCAAGCCCGGATCCGCCGGCGCAGATGAAGAAGACTGGTGGACGGCCCGGGCCGTGCGCGGCAAGATGCTCGAGAACGGCGCATGGGCGATCTCCAATCAGGAAGACACGATTCGCCTGTATCCGGCGCTGAATATGGACGAGGCAGTGCTGCGCGAAGGACTGCAAATCATGGAAGACGCTATCCGGCACGTCGAAAAGCACGGCCACACGGAAGGTGACGCGGCTGCGTACCCGAGTGGCGTCTCAGGCTTTTAGCGAACAGCAGCGCGAGTAGTTGCCCGCACTCCTGCGACCAACAGAAACCCCGGCGCAGGGCCGGGGTTCTTAGAGTTGGTAGCGGGGGCCCGACTTGGCAGTCGGCGTGTATGTGAACGCTGACGTCAACTCACCCGAGTTCCGCCAGGTGTCGGCCCCCGGCGCGAACGAGCTGCAGCGGCTTGTCGAGCAGATCGCTGCGGGTGTCGGCCAGGTGCTGGAACGTCGCGGCCTGATCGAGCGCGACATCGAGAACGCCTGGCTGGCCGCCGGCGCTGAGCCCGGTCCGCTGGATGACCTGCTCGGTCACTCGATCACCTACCGCATCGCGGTGGGCCCCAGGGCCGGGCAGAAGCTGTTCACGCTGCAGACGGTCCCGCCCCGGCTACCAGGGCTGGAGGGCGACGCGAACGGCGCTGCCCGCGCGGGCGGGTTCTCGTTGCATGCCGGGGTGACCATCGCGCCGCACCATCGCCAGAAGCTCGAACGGCTGTGTCGCTACGTGAGCCGCCCGCCCGTGGCCAGCGAGCGTCTGGCGCTGACGGCGTCGGGCCAGGTGCGCTACACGCTCAAGACGCCGTACCGGGATGGCACCACGCACATCGTGCTGGAACCGCTGGACCTGATGGCGCGCCTGGCAGCGCTGGTGCCGCCGCCGCGCATGCGCCTGACGCGCTTCCACGGCGTGTTCGCCCCGCACAGCAAGCTGCGCGCCGCGGTGACGCCCGCGCACCGCGGCCTGGGGGCGGCGCAGAAGCCGCCTGCGGATCCGGCCCAGCCGCCGCCACCGCCCAGGATGAAGCCACCCATCCCGGTGGTCGACACCCGGCCCCCAGTCGTCGCCAGACCATACGGCTCCGTGCCCCGATCGAGAGGGCTCATGGTGGCGCCGCCCCCAACGGTCGCCGTTCGAGCCTCGGAGTCCACCGAGACGGCATTCATCCGCCGCAGGTCGATCACGAGGCCGCCCTCAGTGAGGGACTTGCCAGCGACACTGTGCCCGCCGCCGCGGACCGCAATCTCGAGGCCGAGGTTGCGTGCGAAATGAACTGCGCGCACGACATCATTCACGTTGGCGCACTGGGCGATGACGCCGGGCCGGCGGTCGATCATCGCGTTGAAGATCGTCCGAGCTTCATCGTAGGCGGGGTCGTCGGGGACGATGATCTCCCCCGTGAAATCCTTACGGAGCTTGTCAAGAGCGGCTTGATTGATCTGAATGGTCACATCCATCCTCCTTTCGGTTTGCCCACCGGGTGCAAGTGCCACGCATGCCTGTCCGCTAAGTCCCAAGTCGAGTCCTTGCTGTTCATCTGGCTAACGCTCCGGTTCAGCTGCGGGACGCGCAGCGGACCGTCCGCTGCAACCGGTTGTTAGGCAACGTGCGCGGAGACGCCGAGGCCGCTCGCGACGATGTCGCCGCCGACCGCGCCGCGGTGTCGAAGCGGACTTCCCTCGCTAGCCGCGGGCCGCGGGCAGAACATTCTGGTTCGACCGGAACAGATTCGCCGGGTCGTACTGTGCCTTGACGCGAGCCAGCCGCGGATAGTTCACCCCGTAGACCTCCCGAATTCGCTCCGGGGAGCTGGGCGCGAGGTAGTTCACATAGGCGCGCCGCGCCCACGGCCGCAGCGCGGCACCGTGCTCCGCCACCCATTGCACTGCAGCTTCGCGATCCTGGGTTCGCTTCCACTCGGCGGACAGAAGACAGCTCAGTCCCGTGCCGCGCAGCGGGTACGCGGTGTCGGTTATCCCGACACGTGACGCCACGCCGTTGGAGAGACCCATCAGCATCGCGCCTACGCCCCGCGCGGCGACGGCCGCGCGCGCCAGCACGCCCACGACGTCACCGGTCATGCCCTCCAGAAACGCGCCGTCAACGGCCAGCGACGTGGTCGCCCATACCTCCCCTTGGGGGTTCGGCATGGAGCTTTCCATCCGGGGTTCCACCGACCGGAACGCGGCGCTCCACCTCGCGAGATAAGCGGCGGCCGCGGCCGCATCGCCGTAGAATCCGCAAAGCGCGGACGCGCCGATCTCCGGATCCACGAAGAACAACGCGCGGACCTCGTCCGGGGTCTCCCGCACAAGTTCGCCGAAGATCCGCATCGCGCCGGCGATGTCGTTCCAGCCGAATTGGAAGGTGGCCGCATGGAGGGTCCGCACGGCGTGCAGTCGGAAGTCCAATCGCGTGACGACACCGAAGTTGCCGCCGCCGCCGCGGATCGCCCAGAACAGGTCCTCGTTCCGGCCGGGCCCGAGTTCCAGTACCTCGCCGTCGGCGGTCACGATCTGCGCCCCGATCAGATTGTCGCACGCCGTCCCGAAGAGACCGCGCGCCGCCGTATCACCACCGGCCAGCGCCAGGCCCGCAACGCCGACGTCACCACAGCCACCCATCGGCGTGATGAGCCCGGCAGCCAGCGTGGCGGTGAGCAGATCCTTGATCCTCGTGCCGCCTCCAACCGACGCGACACGGCGGTCCGGATCAACTCTGACGGCGTTGAACGCGGCGAGGTCAATCTGCAGCGCGCCATCGGCAACCCCGAATCCGGCATAGCTGTGCCCGCCCCCGCGTATCGCGACAGGAATGCTGTATCGCCGTGCGAACTCCACGCACCGCCGCACGTCGTCAACGTCTGCGCAGCGCGCCATCGCGAGCGGGCGACGATCATAGGCGAGATTCCAGACTTTCCTCGCCTCGTCGAAGAGTGGCGACCCGTCCTGAAGAAGACGCCCACGGATCTTTCGGGCGAGATCGTCGAGGTCGGCCGCCGACCCAGTGGCTACCGAGGCATTCGGAGTACCGTTGCGCACGCAGGCACTCAGCGCGACGGTACCAGCGGTGGCGATCCCGGCGCGGATGAAGTCCCGTCGGGTCCAGCTCGGGATCTCGTTGGTATGCGTGGTCATCGGCAGTACTCGATCGTGAGAGGTTCGCTGCCTAACGGGCGGCGCGTCAGCGGCGAGCGAAGAGCCGAAGGCGATGAGCGAGTCCGCTGCACGCGCTTGTTAGGCCGCGTTGGTTGTGGCGGTCTCATGTGCTTGGAAGTAGACCCGAGAGCCAGTGAAAAAGGTTGAGAGTGAACTGCGGGTGTTCTAGGCCTTTTTCATCCACCGTACCAGGGCGGATCGACTCTGGCGCCCTTATGGGAAACGCGTCGCCGAAGATGGCAACGCGTCCGCGTCCGAAGCGCATGACTCCACCTTGCGACCACCCGCCGATGGGCTGTCGGGGTGTACTGTCGTAGAACTCCCATGAAACCTGTGGCAGGAGGGAAACGGCCGACGGTCCCAGAGTCAGTAGAGACTCGCCAGCCGGAGGCAGGCGGAATGCGCAGCCCGCGTCGGTCGCCACTGAATCGATACGCTCCGCGTCGGTTCGTCCCTCCGTTACGGGGTGCGATGATAAGGTCCCATCCGCACGGCGAAACATGAACAAACCCGCGGTATCAACGCTTTCCGACGATAAATGGGTGATGGCTGTCGTGTCCACCGCAAAGCCATTGCTAACCTCGATGCCGAAGGCTGACGCTAGGTCCGCGACAGCGCCGCCAAATGGCATGTGATCGCTGATCAACAGCAGGGCGCCGCCTGCCCTGACCCAATTGACAAGCGCGTCTATTTCGGAGGTTGAGAAAGCCGAAGGAGTCGGCAAGACCCACCTGGTCGCTTCGAGCTGCTCGAGCCCGTGTGTATCGTTCACGGCCGCGAGGGCAATCCTGATGACGACGATGTCCGCTTCGGAGAGGATTGCTTGTTCAAATTGACCGTGGAAAGGTCGCACCAGATATCCGTCCCGCGATACCCAGGCGCGCAATGCCTTGTGATTTTCCACCCTACCAAAGTTGTGATGGCCGAGGTCCCAAAGGACGACGGGGCCCCTACCGGGCGGATAGGCGGGAGTAAGAGAGGGCGACACTGCTATGCGGGGGTCAGCACGATGTGCTCCGCATGCCGCAACGCTGATCAGGAGACCGACGACGCTAGCGAATCGACAAAGACTGCGGTACGGCATCGGTCTTGGCGAACGCCTCGGTGGTTGGACGCGGCCTAACTAATGGAGATGAACGGCAAGCGCGAAGCGCTTGTCCGTTCCTGGGCTGCTACCGAATCGGATGACACCACCCTCAGCCTGAGTTCGTCGATTTCT
>CAYYQQ010000045.1:0-22433 GCA_964473595.1 uncultured Steroidobacteraceae bacterium
CTGGACAAGACCTATGCCGCCTTCTGCCCGCAATGGTGGGGCGCCACGGGCCAGACGCACGCCTGGTTGAAGACCTACCGTGACTGGCTCACGCAGGATTTCATCCCGTTCGGTCAACGGATCGCTTCGCAGACCGCGCAAACCTACGCGATCATGAGTACGCCCACGGCGACCTGGAAAGACACGGCCGAATACGATGGCGTGATCAAGTACCTCGGGGCCGTCAAGCGCGTGTTTGACCACCGCCGTGCAAAGCCCCGGTGCGATGCAACGGACTGCGGCTACTTCCTCTGAGCGACAAAGGGTCGGCAGCCCCACATAACACCGCGTAAACACAGCGGTTTATCATCCTGCGCGCGCAAAAACGCCTGACCGGGCATTCATGAATAAATTTATGGATATCCTGAAAGAACGTCAGAATCTGGAAAATCCCGTTCCGAAGGTGCCTCCTGTCAGGTGAGGGCGCATTGCAGATCGTCAAGCAGCAGGGCGACAGGTTGGTAATTAGGCGCTGAGGCGTCGGCTGCCGTCGCCATTGGCGGTGTAAGATGCCGCCAACAGCCGTGCCGGGCAAAACGGAGATCATCATGTGCAATCGTCTTCAGCCTCGGGTAAGGATGTTGGCTGCCTTCCTGATCGCACTAGTTTCTCCGGTGTTGTCCATCGCCCAGGACTTTCCGGACAGCGATACACGCGAGATCAACAGTTACGTGCTGACCGAATCGGGTCTCGCGAAATATGCCAAGGCCGGCAAGAGCCTGGCCGCGCTTCAAAAACAGTCAGGCGACTGCGAAGACAGCGAGAACGCGGGATCGCTGGATGAAATGGTCGCCCATTTCAATGCGATCCCGGGTGCCGGCGCTGCAATCAGTTCCGCGGGCATGACGACTCGCGAATTCGTCGTTTTCACCTGGTCCCTGTTCCAGACCGGTATGGGGGCATGGGCGCTCAGCCAACCCGGTGGCGAGCTGCCGGCGGGGACTTCGATGGCGAACGTCAATTTTTATCGTGCGCACGAAGCTGCAATGCAAGGCCTGTCCAAGTACGCAGAAGACGACGATTGCGACGATGCCGATGATGAGGATCAGGGCGATGAGGGTGAAGGCGAAGCGGACGACGAGGAGACGGAGGGCGTCGGCTGACCTCGACGGATGGCCTAGGAAAGCCATGGCAGTCAGGTTTTTCAGGTCCTTGTTCGAAAGCCTCCTCGATGGCACGGGTGTCCGGATCGGCGGCAACCAGCCCTGGGACATTACGGTCAACCGCGACCGCCTGTATCGGCGGGCGCTGCGCGGGTCGCTCGGCATCGGCGAGGCGTACATTGACGGCGACTGGGACTGCCAGGCGCTCGATGAACTGTTCCGGCGCGTGCTGTCGGCAAGCAAGCTGAACAGCCCGCTGCTCCGGACGGCGCGGGCCCTGAAGGTACTCCAGTCTCGCTTGACCAATCTCCAGACCCCGCGCCGCTCGCGCGCAGTCGCCGAAGAGCACTACGACATCGACCACCGCATGTACGCATTGTTCCTCGGGCCGTGGAACCAGTACACCTGCTGTTTTTTCGATGGCACCGATGATCTCGCACAGGCGGAAGTCATCAAGCTCGAGATGCTCTGCGACAAGCTCGAGTTGCGGGCGGGCGACCGGTTGCTGGACATCGGTTGTGGCTGGGGCGGCTTTGCGAAATACGCCGCGACGACACGCGGCTGCGAGGTGACGGGCATCAGCCTGTCCACGGAACAGATTCACTATGCGAGGCAGTACACACGGGGCCTGCCGGTCACCATCCAGCAACTCGACTACCGCGACCTGCCGCGCTCCGGGTTGCCTCCTTTCGACAAGATCTCCATCGTCGGGATGATCGAGCACGTCGGCTACAGGAATTACGAAACGCTGATGCGGGTCGTCCACGAGATGCTGAAGCCAGACGGCCTGTTCCTGCTGCATACGATCGGCAATTGCGAGCGAACCACGGTCGTGGATCCGTGGATGGAGAAATACATTTTCCGCAATTCCATGGCGCCTTCCATGGACCAGCTGGCTGCGGCAACCGAGGGTTGCTTCGTCGTCGAGGACTGGGAGAACTACGGTCACCACTACGTCCCGACGCTGCAGGCCTGGTACGACCGCTTCAACGCGAACTGGGACCGGGTCAAGTCGCTGAAAACCGCACGACCATTCGACGAGCGATTCCGCCGCATGTGGAATTACTATTTGATGGCGTCGAAAGCCGCATTCGAAGTCGAGCAACTGCACCTGTGGCAATTGGTGATGACGCGCCGCGGTTCAGGCCGTGGCGTCTACGGCCGTGTACGACAGCGCTCGGGCCGCCACTCGCACGATGGGGTACGGACCGAAGCTCCCGGTAAAGCTGCGGATCTTAGTTGCTGCGTTCAACAATGACGTCCCAAGTTGCCGTGCCAACCATGGTCGATTGGGAAAAATTGTCCTTGTAAACCAGCTTGCCGGACTTTGGGTACGCGAGCCCGTAACCCGTGTGCCGGATCGTCCACTGCGCGTCGTTGTATGGCAGGAACCAGGGCTTGTTGGGATCATCGGTCTGCTGGATTTCCGTCTGGCAGTCGTCGCGTTGCGTATAGCTGGCCCTGGTCGTCGGGAAGAATTCCAGTGAAAGCCAGCCGCCATCCGGTTGGCCGCTCACCCAGACGTAATCGGGGGCCTGGTGAAATGGGCCGAAGCTTGCGACCGACGTGCCGATCACCAGTAGCTCCTGCGTTCCGTCAGATGTTGCACTCGGACAACTCTGGCCCAGGCCGTGCAGTTCCTGCGTGCCTTTTGCGTAGCCTTTGACAATTCCACGATAGGTTCCGTCTCCCTGCAACGTCAGAGTCCCCTCGACCCCATCCTCGCCTTTGCGCGTGCCGCCGCCGAGCGGACCCATGTTGAGAACAACGTCGTAGTGGTTGGTGATCTTTATCTTGATATTGATCGACCCGCCAGCCTGCGACCCGCCAGCCTGTGACCCCCCAGGGCTCGATCCGCCGGCCTGCGGCGCCCCGGTGTGCCAGCTGACCTCGATGTCACCGCAAGTCGTCACGTCGCCGATCAGGAAACCGCGAAGTTCGGCCGGCACGTCGTAGCGCGCCGATACGAGGTCCCATTGGCTGATCGTGGCCATGATCTCAGCCGTGTCACTGGAGACACTGCCCCGCCCATTCGCCACCTCAGCGATGGGCGTGTAAACGATTCGCGCAGTGCCGCCATTCGCGTCCGTCGTGGTTGCAGAGCGGAGTGCGGGTGCGGCCGACCCATGGGCAAGGAGTGTCGCGGCAACATGCGCGTTCCAGGTGATCTGCCGGTCACCGAGGCCCTGCGTCTTCGGCTTCAGCAACGACAATCCGCGCGACGGGGCAGCCTGTTTCGGCGGAATCCCTATCCGGGCCGACAGCGTCACCGGCGCACCCGTGCCCCCATGCCCCTCGTGAGCCCGGGCCGACTGCGGAGCAATCTCGAGCGCCGGCCACCAGGCCAGCAGAGGCAGCCGGGAGACGAGATCGAGCCAGTCCGCCTTGCTCCAGCCTGGATTCGGCGGTGGTAGCGGCGGCAACTGCTTCCCAGCGCTTCCCAATGCAGGCGCCGGATTCTTCGTGCCCGGTGGTACGAAGCCGTCAACCAGCGGCAGTCAGATCTGCGTGCGCATCAGCCTCGTGCCGGGCTCGATGGGCTGTCCCATCAATATTTGTGGCACCAGCGCATCGGGATTCGCCTCGTATGCCTCGCTATACGCCCCGGCCAGGCCTTCGATCGAGAGTGTCGGCAGCAATGGCGAAACCGCACGATGCAGGTCCTTGAATGAGTATGGCGGGCGGTCTTTCCTTGACGCTACCGCGGCATCCGCGCGCCCCATTGCAATCAGGCGGCGTACTTCGGACTCGGTCAGCCGGAACGTGGTGCCGCGCTTGTCACTGGAGCGCAGCGGTGTCCCATCCGCCTTGTCGATGCCAACGCCCATGAGATCCAGCATTGACACGACGGCGTCGGCAACCCGCGCCGGATCGTAGAGCGCCTCGCCGATCGCGAAGGGTTCCGTCAGCGAAGGCGCCGGAAGTTCCTCCTGTACCTCGCAGAGTTCAGACCGCGTTTCCGGCAGTTTCAGATTCTCGGGCGGATCGCGTGTTGTCATGCTTTGCGCACTGGCAGGCAAAGCATTCGTTGCAAGCAAAGCGAACAGGACGGAAGCTAGAAGCTGACGCATAGCCAGTCCCTTGCCGGGAAAACTGGAGGGAGCATATGGGACCGAAGGCCCGCTGCCTACAGGCAGTTCGCCGGGGTCAGCGAGTCGATCCACGCGCTGATCAACTGCACGCCGGCGGCATCGACGACATTGCTCGAGACGGGCGGCATGCCGGATGCGTCGCGTCGCGCCATGCGCGCGAGCAGCACCGAGCGCGCATCGTCGCCCGGCGCGATGATGCGCGCATTGGCGATGCCGAGATCACCCGCCGTGGGCGCCACATCGCAGGTGCCGGTTTGCGCCAGTGTCGTGTCATGCCGCAGGTCGAGTGCGACCGGCGTCGGCCCCTGCGGCCGATGGCAATTGGCGCAATTGGTGTGGAGGTAGCTTCGCGCCCGCTCCGTCAGAGTGCGATTCGTATCCGCCGGGTTCGCATAGGCCGGCGGATTCGCGGCAACCCGTGGCGAAAGCACATTGACCCCATTCAGCGTGGTGATCTGGTTGGCGTTGCGTCCGGTCTGCGCGTACGTCAGCAACCCATTCAGTTGCGCAGTCTCGAGCCCAAGGCTGTAGCCGGCTGCCTGCGTGTGGCATTGCATGCACTGCGCTTCGCTCGGGAATATCCAGTTCTGGCCGCCAATCGCCACGGTCTTGCCACCGGTCACTCGAGTGGCTTCGGTCTGCGCGGAATTCCACTCGTAGGTATAGCCGGCCCAATCACCATCTGGGTGGCGCATGAAGAGCCGGGTCTCGACGAGCTGGTTGCCGAGCCGGAAGTGCTTGACCAGCACCGCACCGTTCGGCGGGTCCCAGTCGCCATCGCCTTGCACGGTGATGTTCTGCCCGTTCGGGAGGCCGATCCACCGATCCTTGACCGCGCCATCCGACCAGAACTCCGCGTTGGGCGCATACGGTATCAGCGTGAGCAGCGGCGGCGCACCCGCCGACGAGGTATTGATGCAGCCAGTCGCCGACAGCTGCTGCGGCACGTTGTCGCCACCGCCGCCACTGCCGGTGAAAATCAGTTGGCGAATCTCGCCGCGGCCATAGTCGAGCAGGAACAGCTCGCCGTCATCGGCCTCGCCGAATGCCGATGGTGACAGAGGTCCTGGCGCGCCGAGCGGTGTTGCGCCGGGCTGCACGAGCGGGGTCACCGAATAACTGCCATTCGCCGCCTGCGCCAGCGACGCAATCATGCCGCTGCCGAAATCCGCAAAGATGTAGCGCCCGACTTGTGATGTCGTCTGCGCGCCGCGATACACGAAGCCACCAGTGACCGAAAAGCCCATCGCGCGGCCGTACTCGGCGACCGGATCGATGAGACCGGCGGTCTGGCAGCCGCTCGACGGCTCGAAGCAGTGCGCGCCTTCGCGCGAGTCCCAGCCGTAGTTGCCGCCTCGCGCGATGATGTCGACCTCCTCGAACCGGTCCTGACCGACGTCGGCGAGCCAAAGAATGCCGGTCTGGCGATCGAAGCTCCAGCGCCAGGGATTGCGCAGGCCCAGCGCATAGATCTCCGGGCAATTCTGCGTGCCGGTGCCGTCGACGTTGCAGCTCGGATTGCCGGCGAAGGGATTGCCGGTCGCGCCATCCGGGATGCCATAGGGCGCGCCGCCCGGCTGCTGGTCCACGTCGATGCGCAGCATCTTGCCGAGCAGGCGCTGTGGATTCTGCCCGTTCTGCTGCGGATCGCCGCCGCCGCCGCCGTCGCCGAGGCCGATGTACAAGAACCCGTCCCGCCCGAAGGCAAGATTGCCGCCGTTGTGGTTGGTGAATGGCTTGTTGACCGTCAGCAGCACGCGTTCCGCATTCGGATTGAGCGTCATGCCGCCGTCCGGACTCGTGAATTCCGATGTGATCGAACGAATGGATCCGGCGACCGATGCGCTGTAATTGACGTAGGCGCGGCCATTCACGGCAAAGTCTGGATGGAAAGCCAGGCCCAGAAGTCCTGCTTCACCGGAGTTCAATACACGGTTTTGAATGTCAAGAAATGCCTGGGCCGTGCTGACGGGCTGGTCATTGTCAAACGCGCGGATGACGCCCGCCTGTTCCAGCACGAACCAGCGCGATGCATCGCCTGGCGCCTGCATGAGCGCCACCGGCGCAGCGAATGTCAGATTGGGAAACGCCCGCGGCGTCGAGACCAACGAGTTCCCGTTCCCGCGCGCAGGCGCGAGGCAGCTCGTATTGTTCGGGCGTTGATCGAGGCCCGAGCCTGGCGGCGGCCCTGGTGGCGGATTTGAACCTCCGCCTCCGCCGCCACAGCCGAGCAGGATCAAGGCGACGTATGCCGGCAGCAGGGTGCGCACGTACATTCTTACAGCAGAACAGAAGCGCAGTCGTCCGGCACGCTTCGGCTCGCCGCCGTATCGCGACAGCTCAAAGTCGTTCGACGCCGCGCCTTGCGAGCGGACTTAACCCCACTCCGCCTTTCTCCAGGCAACGCTGGATTTCGCTGCGCATCCGGGGTTCCCAGAATTTCCGGAGGTGGTAGGCCACCTGCTCCGCGGCGGCGTCCGCGTCCGGTTCGGAGGCGAAGAATGCGGCGATATCGTTTACCATCGCGACGAGTCGTTCAACATTCATCGCGATGGTTTCAGGCGGTCGGCAATGCCGGGCTGCGCTGCGCGCTGCGCTCGGCGCGAATACGGGCCTGCCAGGCCTCCGGCTGCCCGACCCTGACCACTTCGACCGCCGTGACCTTGTATTCCGGGCAATTCGTCGCCCAGTCCGAGTTCTCCGTCGTCACGAGATTGACGCCAGATTCAGGGAAATGGAATGTCGTGTAGACGACGCCCGGCGTCATGCGCCGGGACACGACGGCCCGCATCACCATGTCACCAGTCCGGCTCGTGACGCCGACCCAGTCGCCATCGGCGATGCCGCGGTCTTCGGCGTCATCCGGATGGATATCGAGGCGGTCCTCCTCCTGCCAGGAAAGATTCGCCGTGCGGCGGGTCTGCGTGCCCACGTTGTACTGATACAGTACGCGTCCCGTGGTCAGGAGCATTGGAAAGCGGCTGGTACTGCGCTCAGAAGTCGCCACGTATTCGGTCAGGTAGAACTTGCCCTTGCCGCGCACGAAAGCTCCCACATGCATCGTCGGCGTGCCATCGGGTGCCGCATCGTTGCAGGGCCATTGAATGCTGCCGAGGCGATCCAGCTTCTCGTAGGTGACGCCATGAAAGGTCGGCGTCAGGCGCGCGATTTCGTCCATGATCTCGGAGGGATGCGAATAGTGCATCGGGTAGCCCAGCGCCTGGGCCAGCTGCATCGTGACTTCCCAGTCTGCAAGACCTGCTAGCGGCTCCATCACCTTTCGGACCCGCGAGATGCGCCGCTCGGCGTTGGTGAAGGTTCCGTCTTTCTCGAGGAATGACGAGCCGGGCAGAAATACATGCGCGTAGCGCGCCGTCTCGATCAGGAACAGGTCCTGGACGACCACGCACTCCATGGCTGAGAGCGCGGCGACGACATGATTCGTGTTCGGGTCGGACTGGACGAAATCCTCGCCCTGGATGTAGAGCGCGCGGAAACTGCCGTCCAACGCCGCTTCGAACATGTTCGGTATGCGCAGGCCCGGCTCACTCGCAAGCCTGGCATTCCACGCACCTTCGAACAGGCTGCGCGTCGCGGCATCCGACACATGACGGTAGCCGCTGAATTCGTGCGGGAAAGATCCCATGTCGCAGGCACCTTGCACATTGTTCTGGCCACGCAACGGACTGACACCCACGCCTTCACGACCGAGATTGCCCGTCGCCATCGCGATATTGGCGATGCCCATGACCATGGTCGTGCCCTGGCTATGCTCGGTGACGCCCAGGCCATAATAGATCGCGCTGTTAGGGCCGGCCGCATACATCCGCGCCGCCTTTCGCACAAGCGCTGCCGGCACACCACTGATTTCTTCCATCGCCTCCGGCGAGTTCCTGGCATCGGAGACGAAAGCTTTCCACTTGCGGTAGGTATCGACTTCGCAGCGCGCCTCGGCATAAGCGTCATTCGCGAGCCCTTCGGTGACCACGACATGGGCGAGCGCATTGATGATCGCCACATTGGTGCCGGGTCGCAGTTGCAGGTGCGCGGCCGCTTCGATGTGGGGCGTACGCACCAGGTCGATCACGCGCGGATCGACCACGATCAGTTTCGCGCCCTGGCGCAGGCGGCGCTTCAGCTGCGAGGCGAAGACCGGATGCCCGTCGGTTGGGTTCGCGCCGATCAGCATGACCACGTCCGCCTTCGCGACCGACGTAAATGCCTGCGTACCGGCGGACTCGCCCAGGGTGTGCTTCAGCCCGTACCCGGTTGCCGAGTGGCAGACCCTCGCACAAGTGTCGACATTGTTCGTGCCAAGCGCTGCGCGCACCAGTTTCTGCACCAGGAATGTTTCCTCGTTCGTGCAGCGCGAGGAAGTGATGCCGCCGACCGAATTCGGGCCGTATTTCTGCTGGATGCGCCTGAACTCCGTCGCCGCATAACCGATCGCCTCGTCCCAGCTCACTTCGCGCCAGGGATCCGTGATGCACTTGCGGATCATCGGGTGACGGACGCGGTCGGCGTGGGTCGCATAACCGAATGCGAAGCGCCCCTTCACGCAGGCATGGCCCTTGTTTGCGGTGCCGGCGCGATTCGGCACCATCCGGACAACCGTCTCGTCCTTGACCTCGGCCTTCAGCGAGCAACCGACCCCGCAATAGCCGCATGTCGTGGTCACCGCCTTCGTGGGCGTTCCGAGAGCGATTGGCAGCTTCTCCGTCAAGGCGGCGGTCGGGCAGGCCTCGACGCAGGCACCGCAGGAGACGCATTCGGACTCCAGGAACGGCTGGTGCTGGCTCGCCGACACGCGCGATCCGAATCCGCGGCCCTCGATCGTCAATGCAAACGTGCCCTGCGTTTCATCGCAGGCGCGCACGCAGCGGGAGCACACGATGCACAGATCCGGATTGAACACGAAATAGGGATTGCTGGCGTCCTGCTTCACACCGCGCTGCGTCGCCCCGCCATTCGCATAGCGCGAACCCTCGACGCCGAGTTCCGCGGCTGCATCCTGCAGCTCGCAATGCCCATTGGCAGGACAGGTATCGCAATCGAGCGGGTGGTCGGATACATAAAGTTCGACCACGCCACGCCGTAACTTCTGGATTCGTGGCGACTGCGTGCGCACCTTCATGCCGGCCGCCACTTCGGTCGTACAGGAGGCCGGAAATCCTTTGCGGCCCTCGATCTCGACCAGGCACAGGCGGCAGGAGCCGAAGGCCTTGAGGGTATCAGTGGCGCAAAGCTTCGGGATGTGAGCGCCTGCAAGCGCAGCCGCCCGCATGACTGATGTCCCCGCCGGGACCGTGACGGTACTGCCGTCGATATCGAGCGTCACCGACCCGGTCGATGCGGGGGCCGGCGTGCCAAGATCCTTATGGTCAATGGAGTACATGTCAGCTTCCAGCAGTTCGTTGCCTGAAGTCCTCTCCGAAATGCTTCATCGCGCTCAACACCGGATAGGGTGCCATACCCCCGAGGCCGCACAAAGACGCCTGCAACATCGTATCGCAGAGTTCCTCCACCAGCGCAAGATTGCCCTCCGGATTAATCCCATGGGCGATGTTCCCGAGCGCCTCGGCGCCCCGCACCGATCCGATCCGGCAGGGCGTGCACTTGCCGCAGGACTCGATTGCGCAGAATTCCATCGCGTACTTCGCCATCTCCAGCATGTTGACCGTGTCGTCGAATGCGACGACACCGCCGTGCCCGAGCATGGCGCCGATCGCTGAAAGCGCCTCGTATTCTAGCGGCGTGTCGAACTGCGATTCCGGCAGGTAGGCCCCGAGCGGCCCGCCGATCTGGACCGCGCGGATCGGCCGGCCGCTCGCGGACCCGCCACCGTAGTCGTACAACAACTCACGCACGGTCAGGCCGAAGGCGCACTCGACCAACCCTCCACGGAGCACGTTGCCGGCCAGTTGCAGCGGCAGGGTTCCGCGCGACTTCGCCTGGCCAAAGTCGCGGTAGGCGGCCGCACCTGCCGCGAGCACCACGGGTACCGTGGCAAGTGTCACGACGTTATTGACCACGGTGGGCGCCCCGAACAGGCCTTTCTCCGCGGGCAATGGCGGGCGCACGCGGATCTCGCCGCGGCGCCCCTCGATGCTTTCCAGCATCGATGTCTCTTCGCCACAGATGTATGCGCCAGCACCGAGGCGCAGCTCGATGTCGAAGGCGTGCTTGCTGCCGCAGACATTGGACCCGAGAAAACCAGCTTGGCGCGCCGCAGTGATGGCGGCATTCATGACCTGAAATGCGTGTGGATACTCGACGCGAAGATAGATGTATCCGCGCGTCGCCCCGACCGCGACCCCGGCGATGATCATGCCCTCGATGACCGAGAACGGATCGCCCTCCATCAGCATGCGATCCGAGAATGTTCCCGAGTCGCCCTCATCTGCATTGCAGGCGATGTACCGCTGGCCCTCCGGCTGCTTGAGCACGGTCTGCCATTTGATGCCGGTCGGGAAAGCCGCGCCACCACGACCACGAAGACCTGATTCGACCACTTCATTGACAGTCGCCAGTGATCCGATCTCGAGCGCGCGCCGGAGTCCGCGGAATCCGTCGTGCGCGAGGTAGTCGTTCAGGTCGAGCGGGTCTATCCGTCCGACCCGCGCAAAGGTGAGGCGCTGCTGGGACGCGAACCATTGATGCGCTTCGATCGGGCCGAGCCGCAGCGGATGCGCTTCACCCCGCAGCAGGCCTTTCTCGATCAGGCCCGGCACATCGCGCTCGGACACGGGCCCATAGGCAATCCGGCCAGCAGCGCATTCCACCTCGACCAGCGGCTCCAGCCAGTAAAGGCCCCGCGACCCATTGCGGCGCAGCTTGATGTCGCCGCCCGCCTTGCGCGCCGCCGCGAGCAGAGCCTGCGCAGTTGCCTCGGCGCCGAGCGCGAGCGCGCCGGCATCCCGCGAAACCCACACCGTGACGGTCACGGCTTTGCCCCTGCGCCCGCGCGCTTCAGTAATTCGTCCAGACGCTCCGGCGTCACGCGGCCATGGACATCTTCATCGATCATCGCCGCGGGCGAGCAGGCGCAGAGCCCCAGGCAGTAGACGGCCTCGAGTGTCACTGCGCCATCGGCGGTCGTCTCGCCGAATCCGACGCCGAGGCGTTTCATGGCGTGCTGCTCGAGTGCGCGGCCCTTCATCGACTGGCAGGCCTCGGCGCGGCAGAGTCGCAGCACGCGCCGGCCGTGAGGGGCGCTGTGGAAGTAGTGATAGAAGCTCACCACACCGTGAACTTCGGCTCGCGACAGGTTGAGCGCCCCGGCAATCAGCGGCACAGCCTCTGCCGGCACGTAACCCAGCGACCGTTGCACGTCGTGCAGGATCTCGATCAGCGGGCCCGGCTGGTCCTTGTGGCGCACAACAATCGCAAGGACTTCATCCTTCTGCGCCTGGCTGATCGGTTTCGGTGCTGCAGCAGCAGTCATTGGAGTCTTTCCCGATGCGTATACACATTGAACGAAGCGTCGCGCAGAAATCCAATGAGCAGGATGCCCGTGCGCTCCGCAAGGTCGATCGCGAGGCTCGAAGGCGCGCCCACCGCGGCCACCACCGGCACGCCAGCCGCCGCTGCCTTCTGCAGCAATTCGAAGCTTGCTCGCCCGCTCAAAAGCAGCACGCATTCCGAAAGCGGCAGGGTGCCTTCGAGGAGCCTGGCGCCGATGAGCTTGTCGAGCGCATTGTGCCGGCCGACATCCTCGTAGGTCGCAAGCAGGGCTCCACTCCCGTCGAACAGGCTCGATGCATGCAGCCCGCCGGTGTCGCGGAAAACTTCCTGTGCGCCGTGGGCACGTATGACGAGCGACCCCAGCAAGTCTGCCGAAACCTTGATCGCGCTCGCGACCGACCGGATTGGCAGCATCTCGTTGACGGCCTCGAGCGATGCCTTGCCGCAGACCCCGCAACTGGAACTCGTATAGAAATTCCGCTCCAGTCGCGCAAGCTCCATCGGAACACCGGCCTTGAGCTCCACGCGCACGACATTGCCGGTCGGGCCGCACAGGCGTGCCGATTCGATGTCGTCGCCGGAGCGGACGAGCCCCTCGCCATGCAGGAAGCCGACGGCGAGCTCCACGTCGTGTCCCGGCGTACGCATCGTGATGGATATTGCGCGTCCCGGCCCCGGCTCCCCTGCCCTGCCGAGGCGGATTTCAAGCGGTTCCTCGACGACCACGAGGTCCGGGTGCGAGCGAAGCTCGCCGTCGCGCATCGCATCAATCTGTATTCGTCGAACGGGCTCGCCGACGTGCTTGACGTTCATTAAGGCTCGCGATGTCGCACTGGAACGGGGGTTTCAGGTACCCTCGCGGCCACCAGTATGGCATGAGGCCAGATCGATGCGAGAACCCAGGTCCACCACGGTTCCGGACAGCCCGCACCAGGCCCGGATCATCGACGGGCGGGCAACGGCGGCAAGGGTCAGGGCCGAAGTTGCGCGGCAGGTTGCGGTTCTCGCCGCGCGCCACGGCGTCACGCCGGGGCTTGCTGTGATTCTCGTGGGCGAGGATCCTGCGAGCGAGGTCTATGTCCGCAACAAGGGAAAACAGACGCGCGAAGCAGGCATGCGCTCATTCGAGACGCGACTGCCGGCGTCCACGACCCAGGCCGAATTGCTCGACAATGTCGCGCGGCTCAACGCCGACGCGGCGGTGCACGGCATCCTGGTCCAGCTTCCCCTCCCGCGGCAGATCGACGAGCTGGCAATCATCGATGCGCTGGCGCCTCACAAGGACGTCGATGGTTTCAGCATGATCAACACGGGCCTGTTGGCCGCCCGCGGCTCGGGGATGGTGCCTTGCACGCCACTCGGCTGCCTGCTGCTGCTCAAGGAATATGTGGGCGAATTGAGCGGCCAGCGCGCCCTGGTCGTCGGCCGTTCGAATCTTGTCGGCAAGCCCATGATGCAGTTATTGCTGCGCGAGCATTGCACGGTGACCGTCGCCCATTCGCGTACCCGTGACCTCGCGGAGGAATGCCGCCGCGCCGACATCCTGATCGCGGCGATCGGCAAGCCCGGGTTGATCAAGGGCGACTGGATCCGGCCAGGGGCAACCGTGATCGACGTGGGCATCAACCGGATCAGCGTGCCGTCGCCCGACGGGCCGCGCGAGAAACTGGCGGGCGACGTGGACTTCGACGCGGCCGTCCGCGTCGCGGGCGCCATTACGCCGGTGCCCGGCGGCGTCGGTCCGATGACGATCGCCTGCCTGCTGAAGAATACCGTGACCGCCGCCTGCGCCCAGAACAATATCGACCCGGGTTCGCTCAGCGGTTGAAGATGACCTCACCCTCGTCGCTCAGGTCGAACTTGTACGCCATCGACTCCTTCGGGAGACCGGGCATACGCATGATCTCGCCGGTGATCGGAATCACGAAGCCCGCACCCGCCGCGAGTTGAATTTCCCGCACCGTCACCAGGAAGTCCTTGGGACGACCGAGCAAAGCCGGGTTGTCTGACAGTGACTGTTGGGTCTTGGCGATACACACGGGCAGCTTGCCAAAACCAGCTTTCTCGAGGTGGTTGAGGTCGCGACGCGCCCTGGCCGTGTAGTCCACGGCGTGGGCGCCATACATATCGCGGGCGACCGTCGCGATCTTCTGCTCGATCGGGGAATTCCAGTCATAGAGCGGCGTGAATTTCGGCTCGCTCACCGCCACCAGGTCGCGTACGACGCCGGCAAGCTCTGTGCAGCCCTTACCGCCCTCGCTGAACGGCTTCGCCAGCACGGCCTCCACGCCGAGTGTCTTGCAGTGCTTCTTCAGCGCCGCGACTTCCTCATCCGTATCGGTCGGGAAGTGATTGATCGCGATGATGCAGCGCTGGCCGAACTTGCGGATGTTCTCGATGTGCTTTTCCATGTTCGAGAGACCGAGGATCATGGCTGCCACGTCGGGCTTGCTGGTCTCTGCGAGCGGCTTGCCACCGTGCATCTTCAGCGCGCGGATGGTCGCGACCAGCACCGTGCAGGCCGGCGCAAAGCCGCCGTAGCGGCAGTTGATGTCGAAGAATTTCTCCGCACCGAGTTCGAAGGCAAAACCCGCTTCGGTGACCACGATATCGGCATACGAAAGGGCCGCCTTCGTGGCGGTGATGCTGTTGGTGCCATGCGCGATATTCGCAAACGGACCACCGTGGACGAACGCCGGAACTCCTTCCGTCGTCTGCACCAGGTTCGGCTTGATCGCCTGGGACAGGAGCGCAGCCATCGCGCCCACCGCATTGATATCCCGCGCGGTCACGGGCGTGCCGTCTTTGCCATAGCCCACGACGATCCGGCTGAGCCGCGCCTTCAGGTCTGGAATGCCGTCTGCGAGGCACAGCACGGCCATCACTTCGCTCGCGGCGGTAATGTCGAACCCCGTTTCGCGCGGAACGCCCTCACTCCGGCCACCGAGCCCGACGATGATGTCACGCAGCGCCCGATCATTCATGTCCATGACCCGCTTCCAGTTCACGCGCCGCGCATCCAGCCCCCCGGCGCTGCCATTGTGGAGGCGGTTATCCACCAGCGCAGCGAGCAGGTTGTGCGCACTGGAGACGGCGTGGAAGTCGCCGTTGAAGTGCATATTGATGTCCATCATCGGCACGACTTCCGAGGCGCCACCGCCCGCCCCGCCGCCCTTCATACCAAAGACGGGACCGAGGCTCGGCTCACGGAGCGCAGCTGCGCTCTTCACGCCGATCTTTGCCAGGCCCTGCACCAGGCCGATGGATGTCGTGGTCTTGCCCTCTCCCGCAGGGGTCGGCGTGATCGCCGAGACAAGTACCAGCTTGCCGCGCGGCGGGCGGTCCTTGAATGCAGCGAGGGCCAGCTTGGCCTTGTAATGACCGTAGGGCTCAAGCTCGGAAGGCTTGATGCCGAGTGATTGCGCAACTTCAATGATGGGTTTCATGGTCGTAATTCTATCGTGAATTCAAACTTTTGTGAGTCGCGATGCAGCCTGCTCCAGCGTCGCGTCGTCCTTGGCGAAGCAGAAGCGGACGAGTCGCGCCGGCATCGGTTGCGCGCAAAATGGCGACAATGGTATGGCGGCGACGCCGTGATTCCGTGTCAGTTCCATGCAGAACTCGACATCCGGCATCTGTGAGATCCCGCCGTAGTCCGCGAGCTGGAAATAGGTGCCGGCGGTCGTCATGAGCCTGAATCGGGAGCCTGCCAGCATCCCCGCGAACCGGTCGCGACGCGCCTGGTAGAACGCTGCCAGCCCGTCATGGAATGCCGGTTCCTCGCGAATGAAATCCGCTATCGCGTGCTGGACGGGTGTCGACACCGAAAATGTCAGGAATTGGTGCACCTTGCGCAATTCCGCGGTGAGTGTGGGCGCCGCCACGCAATAGCCGATTTTCCAGCCGGTGGCGTTGTAGACCTTGCCGAATGAGAAGACAGCGAAGCACCGGCCGCGCAGGCGTTTGTTCGATAGCACGCTGGTATGCCGGCTGCCGTCAAAAACCAGGCATTCGTAGACCTCGTCGGACAGCACCATCGCGCCAGTGGGCTCGATGAGATCCGCGATGCGTTCCCAGTCGCTTGCGGCGAGCACCGCGCCGGTCGGGTTGTGCGGCGTGTTGACAATCAGCAGGCGCGTGCGCGGTCCGATCGCCGCAGCGAGCCTTTCGTAGTCAATGCCGAAATCAGGCATCCGCAACGGCACGCGCCGCAGGCGCGCGCCCGCCAGTTCGGCCGCCGGCCCGTAGGAATCGTAGGCCGGGTCGAGCATCACGACTTCATCGCCCGGGCGCACAACTGCGTGGATCGCGGCGAACAATGCCTCGGTGCCGCCGGCCGTGACCGTAACCTCGTTCGCTACGTCGATCGATAGACCATGCCGGCGCTGCGCCTGACGGGCGATGGCCTCGCAGAGCGCAGGCAATCCGGGCATCGGCGCGTATTGGTTGTGCCCCGCAGCCAGGTGCTCCGCGATCAGCCCGCAGAGGCGTGCGGGTGGCTGGAAGTCCGGGAACCCCTGGCCGAGGTTGATCGCGCCCGCTTCGGCCGCAAGCTGCGACATGACCGTGAAGATCGTGGTGCCGACGCCGGGCAGCTTGCTGTCCGGCAGGGAAATCATTGATTGCCGGCGATCGCCTGCTGCACATCCAGTTCGCGCCGCTTCTGCTGGCGCGCCATCAGGAGACCCGCGGTGACGATACCCACCGTGACGATCAGCACGAGCACGGTCGCGAGCGCGTTGATGTCCGGACTGACGCCCAGCCGCACCTTCGAGAAGATCAGCACGGGCAGCGTGCTGGAACCCGGGCCATTGACGAAACTCGTGATTACCAGGTCATCCCAGGACAGCGTGAATGCCAGCAACCATCCGGCCAGGATCGCGGGCATGATGATCGGAAGCGTGATCAAGAAGAAAACCTTGGCTGGTCGCGCGCCCAGATCCAGCGCCGCTTCCTCGAGCGATTCGTCGAGCGTAGCGAGCCGGGACTGCACGACGACCGTGACATAGGCCATGGAAAACGTGATGTGCGCGATCGTGATGGTCGTGATGCCGCGCCCGTCCGGCCAATGGAATATCTGCTCCATCGCCACGAACAAGAGCAACATCGACAGCCCGGTGATCACCTCGGGCATCACGAGCGGCGCGGTCGTCAGGCCGGCCAGCAGCGAACGGCTGCGGAAGCGCCCGAATCGCGCGAGCGCAAGCCCTGCGAGGGTGCCGAGTATCGTCGCCCCGGTGGCGTTCATGGTCGCGATGCGGAACGAGAGCCATGCCGCCTGCTTGATTGGCTCGTTGTGCAGCAAGGCGACGTACCACTTCGTCGAAAAACCGCCCCACACCGTGACCAGGCGCGATTCATTGAACGAATAGAAGATCAGCGACAGGATCGGGATGTACAGGAACGCGAAGCCGAAGACCATCATCGTCAGCACGAAGAACGAGCGCCGCTGGTTCATCGATGTGCTCCCATTTCGCGGCCCTGCACGCGCTGCAGGATCCAGATCGGGAACACCAGCAGTATCAGCATCGCGATCGCGACCGCGCTTGCGATCGGCCATGAGCGGTTATTGAAGAACTCCTCCCAAAGCACCCGGCCGATCATCAGCGAGCCCGGCCCACCCAGGAGCGCCGGGATCACGAACTCACCGACCGCCGGAATGAACACCAGCATGCTGCCCGCAACGATGCCGCCCTTGGTCAGCGGAATCGTGATCTTGAAGAACGCCTTGGTCGGCCGGCAGCCGAGATCGGCAGCAGCCTCCAGCAGCGTCAGGTCCAGCTTCTCGATGGCCGTGTACAACGGCAGCACCATGAATGGCAGGTAGGAATAGACGATGCCGAGATAAACGGCGAAATTGGTCTGCAGCATCACAATCGGCTCGTCGATGACCCCCATGGACATCAACAGGTTGTTGATGAGCCCGTTGTTCTTGAGAATTCCGATCCACGCATAAACGCGCAGCAGGAACGAGGTCCAGAACGGCAGCATCACCAGCAGCAGCAGCAGGTTGCGCCAGGAGGGCTTCGAACGCGCAATGCCATAGGCCATCGGGTAGCCGATCAGCAGACACAGGATCGTCGAGAACCCCGCGGTCACGATCGAATTCGCGTAGGCGTTCCGGTAGAGGGCGTCTTCCCAGAGAAACGCGTAGTTGCCAAAGTTGACCTTGAGATCCATGACATGCGCAGAGGCCCAGGTCACGAACGGCTCGTAGGGCGGCATGCCGAGGCGCATATCGGAAACCGAGATCTTGAACACGATCAGGAACGGCACGAGGAAGAACAGCAGGAGCCACAAGTAGGGCACGCTGATCACAGCCGTGCGCCCGGTCATACCCCGGTCCCGGAGCCTGTTGCTGGCCCAGCGGTAGGGCCCAAGCGCCTTGATCCACGCCATCAGTTCTGCCAGCACAAACGGCGAACTGTCCCCGACTTCCCTCGCATTGCGGCTCACTGCGTGACCACCACCGGACTCGAGGAATCCCAGGAGAGCCATACTTGCTCGTCCCAGCTGATGCGACCGCCGCCGGATTGCCGCAGGATATTCGGCTGCGTGACCCGCACCAGACGACCGCCGGCAAGGCGCACGAGATAAATAGACTGATCGCCCAGATAGGCGATCTCGGTGACCACGCCGGCGACCCGGTTGTCACCCTCACCGTCCGGCCGATCGCGCAATATGTGGATCTTCTCCGGTCGCAATGCAACCCAGACCGTGGCATTCGGGGCCGCGCTGACACCGTGGCTGACGTGAAATACGCCGCCGAGATCCGCGGATTCGACCCGAACATAATCGGGCTCATCCTCGATTAATCGCCCTTCGAACATGTTGACCGATCCGATGAAGTCGGCCACGAAGCGCGAGCCCGGGTATTCGTAAATATCGGTCGGTGTGCCGACCTGGACGATCTCGCCGTGATTCATCACGCCGATCCGCGACGCCAGTGTCATCGCCTCTTCCTGGTCATGCGTCACGACAACGAACGTAACGCCGAGCGTTTCCTGGATGTTGATCAACTCAAACTGCGTGTGCTCGCGCAGCTTCTTGTCGAGCGCAGCCAATGGCTCATCGAGCAACAGGAGCTTGGGGCGCTTGACCAGCGAGCGGGCGAGCGCGACACGCTGGCGCTGGCCGCCTGAGAGCTGGTGCGGCGCGCGCGAGGCAAATTGTTCCATGCGCACCAGCTTCAGCATTTCAGCGACGCGCGCGTCGATCTCGCTTTTTGGCAGCTTGTCCTGGTGCAGCCCGAATGCGACGTTTTTCTGGACCGTCATGTGCGGGAACAATGCGTAAGACTGGAACATCATGTTGACCGGCCGCTCGTAAGGCGGCATTGCAGTGATGTCCACGCCGTCGAGCGAGATCGAGCCCGAAGTTGGCGCCTCGAAACCTGCCATCATCCGAAGCAGCGTCGTCTTGCCGCAGCCCGAGCCGCCCAGCAGGCAGAAGATCTCGCCGCGATAAATGTTGAGAGTGACGTCGTCAACCGCAACGAAGTCGCCAAATTTCTTGGTGATTTTGTCGATCCGGACGTAGGGCGTGGCGCCCGGGTCCTTCCAAGGCTCGCTGCGATGATCCTGGCGCGCGTTGGCCATGCCCACATTCCCCTCTTCGAAAAGGCCCTTGCCTATTGCCCGGTGCGTATCCGTGTCCAGGCGCGATTCAGGTCGCGGCTGAATTCCTGAGATTCGACGATATCCGGATGCAGATTCTTCATCACTTCTGAGGTCGGATATATCGAGGGATCGTTCTTCACTTCGTAATCGACGAACTGCAGTGCCGCGGCGTTGGCGTTCGCGAACGCGACATGGTTGCTGACGCCCGCGATCACTTCCGGTTCCATGAGGAAGTTGAGAAACGCGTGTGCATTGTCCGGGTTCGGCGCATCCGCCGGAATCGCCATCATGTCGAACCACAACATGGCGCCCTGCTTGGGAATCGCGTAGGCGATATCGAGGAGCGCCTCGGCCTCCGCCGCGCGATCGCGCGCCTGAATTATGTCGCCGCTCCAGCCGAGCGACACGCAGATCTCGCCGGTCGCGAGATCGTTGATGTACTGCGACGAATGGAAGTAGCGCGCGTACGGGCGCACCTTCGTAAGCAGTTCCTCCGCCGCCGCGAGATCCGCGCGATCTTCGCTGTTCGGATCGCGGCCGAGGTAAATCAGCGCGGATTCAACGACGTCGGTCGCCGAATCGAGCATCGTGATGCCGCACTTCGCAAGCTTCTGGGCGATCGCCGGGTCGAACACCGCTTCCCAGCCGTCGATCGTGTCCGTGCCGAGCGCTTTCTTGACGAGTTCCCGGTTGTAGCCGATCCCCGTCGTACCCCACATGTAGACGATGGAATGCTCATTGCCGGGATCCTGCTCGGCGACCAACTTCATGATTTCCAGGTTCATGTTGGCTAGATTCGGCAGTTTCCGCTTGTCGAGCTTGCGGAACACGCCGGCCTGGATCTGCCGCTGAAGGAAAGTGCTGGATGGAACGACGATGTCGTAGCCCGTGTTGCCTGAAAGCAGCTTGGTTTCGAGAACTTCGTTTGAATCGAATACGTCGTAGGTGACCTTGATGCCCGTCTTGGCCTCGAAGTCCGCAATCGTGGTCTCGCCGATGTAGTCCGACCAGTTGTAAACGAATAGGAGCTTTTCTTCGGGCTTTGGCGCCGCTTCGGCGCCCGCTTCTTTCTTGCTGCCGCAGGCAGTCAGCAGGACGACGGCCGCGACCAGCAGCCCGCAGCGGAATTCACAGCGCATGCTTGCCTTCGGCATCGTCCCCCTCGACGATGCCCCGGCGATCAATTTCGCCGGGGCCTTGCAGTGCCTAGCTCACTGTCCGGTGCGGACCTTGGTCCAGGCGCGGTTCAGATCACGGCTGAATTCCTGCGACTCCGCCAGGTGCGGGTGCAGGTTCTTCTTGACCTCTTCGGTCGGATAGACCGATGGATCGTTCTTGATGCCGTCGTCAACGAAGGGCAGCGAGGCTGAATTGCCATTAGCATAGGAAACGTAGTTGCTGATGCCCGCCGCCTGCTGCGGTTCCATGATGAAGTTAAGGAATGCAAGCGCGTTGTTAGGATGTGGCGCGTCGGCAGGGATCGCCAGCATGTCGAACCACATGATCGCGCCTTCCTTCGGGATCGAATAGGCAACGTTGACGGGCTTCGTTGCTTCTCCACCCCGGGTACGGGCCATCAGCGCGTCACCACTCCAGCCGAGCGACACACAGATCTCGCCGGTCGCGAGGTCGTTGATGTACTGCGACGAATGGAAGTAGCGCACGTATGGGCGGATCTTCATCAGCACTTCTTCCGCCGCCGCCAGGTCCTCAGCCTTTTCGCTGTTCGGATCGCGGCCCAGGTAGATCAGTGCGGAATCCATGACTTCACTCGGCGCATCGAGCATCGAAATGCCGCATTTTGCAAGCTTCTTGGCATTGGCCGGGTCGAAGACGGCGCTCCAGCTGTCGATCGTATCGGTGCCCAGCGCCTTCTTGACAAGGTCCGGGTTGTAGCCGATGCCAGTCGTGCCCCACAGGTAGTTAATGGAGTGCTCGTTGCCAGCATCGTGCAATGCGACGCGCTGCATGATGTCCGGATCCATGTTCACGAGATTTGGCAGCTGCGACTTGTCGAGCTTCAGGAATACGCCGGCCTTGATCTGCCGCTCCAGGAAATTCGCGGAAGGAACGACGACGTCGTAGCCGGTCTTGCCGGCCAGCAGCTTGGTCTCCAGCACCTCGTTTGAATCGAATACGTCGTAGGTGACCTTGATGCCGGTCTTCGCCTCGAATTCCGCGATAGTTTTCTCGCCGATGTAGTCCGACCAGTTATAGACATACAGGACCTTGTCTTCGGGCTTTGGCGCTTCGGCGGCTTCTTCTTTCTTGCCGCCACAGGCGGCGAGCCAGACGACGGCCGCGACGAGCAGCCCGAAACGGATTTCACTGCGCATGATTGCCTCCATCGCCGGGTGTTGCCCGGACCCCTTTGGTCATTCTCGGCCGGGCACAGGTGCCCGGTGCTTGTAGCCCTAATATAGCAGTTGAGCGCGCTTCGCTCCCGATGCGTCGCCTTCAGCCGACGCCGATGTCCGTAGCGGTCAAATCGAGGCATCGGCGGGCCTTCTCGATCAGCTCGTCCACTTGTGCTTTCTCGATGACCAGGGGTGGGGCAATGATCATGGTGTCCCGTGTCGCCCGCATGACCAGGCCATTGGCAAAGCAATGATCCCGGCAGATCAGCCCGGCGTCTCCCCTGTTACGAAACAGGGTCTTGCTGCCTTTATGTGCGACGAGTTCCAGCGCCCCGATCAGCCCGACCCCCCGGACTTCGCCTACCAGCGGATGGTCGGCCAGCTCCCGCCAGCGCTTCTGCAGGTAGGGACCGATGTCCTCGTGCACGCGCTCGACCAGGCGCTCGCGACGCATGATCGCGAGATTTTCGATCGCGACTGCGCAGGCGACCGGATGCCCTGACCAGGTGAATCCATGGTTGAAATCGCCGCCTTTTTCGATCAGGACGTCCGCGACCCGGTCCGAAACCATGACCCCGCCCAACGGTTGATAGCCCGATGTCAGGCCCTTGGCGATGGTCATGAAATCCGGCTCGAAGCCGAAAAGCTCGCAGCCGAACCAACGGCCGGTGCGGCCGAAACCGCAGATCACCTCATCCGCGATCAGCAGGATTCCGTATTCACGGCAGATGCGCTGGATCTCCGGCCAGTAGGTATCGG
>CAYYQQ010000046.1:0-4406 GCA_964473595.1 uncultured Steroidobacteraceae bacterium
GGTAGCGGGGGCAGGATTTGAACCTGCGACCTTCGGGTTATGAGCCCGACGAGCTGCCAGACTGCTCCACCCCGCAACAGGGGCGCGCATTATAGATGTGGGTCGGTCAGTTTACAAACTGCTAGGGCAGCACCTGCATGCACAGCCCGATCAGCAGGCTCGGGAACAGGCCCAAAGCCAGCACCGCCAGGCCGTTGAGGCTCAATACAAACCGGAATGCCCCGCCAGCATCCAGCGCCTCGCGCCCGGACGGCTCGTCGAAATACATCAACTTGACGATGCGCAGGTAGTAATAAGCGCCGATTACGGACAGCAACACGGCGAGCGCGGCGAGCCAGGTTAAGCCAATGTTGAGCACCGCCGAGATGACCTGCACCTTGGCCCAGAAACCGACCGTCGGCGGCACACCGGCCATGCCGAACATCAGCAGCAGCATGACGAATGCGAACCAGGGGCTCTTCTGATTCAGGCCCTTGTAGTCGTCGAGCCACTCGGCCTCGAATCCCTTGCGGGACATCAAGAGCACCACGCCAAACGCGCCGGTCGCCAGGATCACGTAGGTCAGCGTGTAAAACATCGCGGCCCGGTAGCCGACAGCATTGCCCGCGAGCACGCCGAGCAGGATGAATCCGACATGCGAAATCGTCGAGTAGGCGAGCATGCGTTTAATGTTGGTCTGCGCAATCGCGACGACATTGCCGATCACCATCGAAAGTACCGCGAGCACGATCAGCATGTCCTGCCAGGCGTCCACGGCGCCGCCCAGGCCTTCCGCCAGCAAGCGCATCGCGAGCGCGAATGATGCGATCTTCGGCGCCGAACCGACGAATAGCGTGACCGCGGTCGGCGACCCGTGATAGACGTCAGGCACCCACATGTGGAACGGCACGGCACCGAACTTGAAGGCGACACCGACCACGATGAATGCGAGTCCCAGCAACAGGCCGATGCCGGATGCGTCAGTCCCCCGCACCGCTGCGGCCAGGCCGTCCAGCCGGATTGTCCCGGTCACGCCGTAAAGGATCGAGATTCCGTACAGCAGCGTGCCGGAGGCGATCGCGCCGAGCACGAAGTACTTCATCGCCGCCTCGGCGGCGACGCCATTGTCGCGATCGAATGCGATCATCGCGTACAGCGACAGCGACATGATCTCGATGCCCAGGTAAAGCGTCAGCAGGCTGCCTGCCGACACGATGACCTGGATGCCGAGGACGGCGAACAGCGCCAGCACGAAGTACTCGCCACGCATCAGGCCGCGCCTGGCCATGTAATCGCGCGAATACAGGAGTGCGACCGCCGCGGCGCCGTAGGTAAAGAGTTTCAGCACCGTTCCCATCGGATCGGCGACGAAATGGCCATACAGCGCGACGGACGACTCGGGCACCGCGATCAGCGATGTCACCCAGGCGGCCCCGGCAAGCGCCGCTATTGATAACAGACATGACCAGCCGCGCCGGCTCTCAGGCAGGAAGGCGTCCACCAGCAGGATCACGCAGGCGGCGGCCGCAATGAAAATCTCAGCCAGAGCGGGCCTAAGCTCGGCGAATGTCAGTACGGTTGTCATGCCATCCACCACGCGCGTCTCATAGTTTGCTGACCATCATCTGCTGCACCAGCCAATCCAGTGTCGGCCGCATGACATCCAGCAGTGGTGCCGGCCACACGCCGACCAGCAACACGGCGGCCGCAAGCACCGCCAGTACCAGGAACTCGCGCGCGTTGAGATCTTTCAGCGAGGCCACGCCGTCGTTGCCAACCTCGCCCCAGATCACTCGCTTGACCAGCCACAGCGTGTAGGCGGCACCCAGGATCAAGGTCAGCGCAGCCACAAATGCAAACCAGAAATTCGCCTTGAAGCTCGCGATGATCACGAGGAACTCGCCGACGAAGCCCGAGGTGCCCGGCAGCCCGGCGTTCGCCATCGCAAACAGCACCGCGAAGAAAGCGAACACCGGCATCGTGTTGACGACACCGCCATAGGCGCTGATTTCGCGCGTGTGAAGGCGGTCGTACAGGACGCCGACGCAAAGGAACAAAGCACCCGAGACCAGCCCGTGCGAGATCATCTGGACCATTGCGCCGTCCAGGCCCATCTCCGCGCCTGAAATGGAGCCGGTCTGCGACAGGATGTCGTAGGCGATGAATGTTCCGAGTGTGACGAAACCCATATGGGCAATCGACGAATAGGCGATCAGCTTCTTCATGTCGCGCTGCACCAGCGCGACTAAGCCGATATAGGCGATCGCGATCAGCGACAGCGTGATCACCAGCCAGTCGAGCTCGCGGCTCGCGTCCGGTGCAATCGGCAGGCTTAAGCGCAGGAAGCCATAGCCACCCATCTTCAGCATGATCGCGGCCAGTATGACGGAACCGCCGGTCGGAGCCTCGACGTGGGCATCCGGAAGCCAGGTATGCACGGGCCACATCGGGATCTTGACCGCGAATGCCGCAAAGAAGGCCAGGAAGATCAACAGCTGTTCAGTCATACCCAGCGGCAGGCGGTGCATCGCCGCAATTTCGTAGCTGCCACCCTGCAGATACAGATAGATCAAGGCCACCAGCATCAGCACCGAGCCCAGGAACGTGAACAGGAAGAACTTGATGGTCGCGTAGACGCGTCGCGCGCCGCCCCAGATGCCGATGATCAGGAACATTGGTATCAGCATCGCTTCCCAGAACACATAGAACAGCAGTGCATCGGCGGCTGAGAACACGCCGATCATCAGGCCCTCCATGATCAGGAAGGCGGCGAAATACTGGCTCGGTCGCTTCTCGATCGTAGTCCAGGCGGCGATGATGACGAGCGGCGTCATGAATGCGGTCAACACGATCAGCGGCAGTGCGATGCCGTCGATGCCGAGGTGATACCAGGCATTCAGCGGCGGAATCCACGCCGCGTCCTCGATAAACTGCAGCGCCGCCGTCGTGGTGTCGAACTGCTGCCACAGCGGCACGCACAGCGCGAGTGTCACGACCGAGGCCACCAACGCGACCCAGCGGGCTACGGCGATGCGGCCGTCGCCGAGCAGCAGTACGACCGCACCGCCCGCAATCGGCAGCCAGATCAACCAACTCAGCAGGTAGTCTGTCGCGAACATACTCACGATTTCAGCAACAGCCAGCCGAGCAGCAGCGCCAGGCCGATGATCATTGCGAATGCATAGTGGTACAGATAGCCGGTCTGCACTTGGCGAACGACCGCAGCGATGGCCCCGATTGCACGCGCCGTGCCATTCACCAGCACGCCGTCGATTGCCACCTCGTCACCGCGCCTCCAGAGGCCGGTCCCGAAACTTCGCACCCCCACGGCCACCACGTTTTCGTTGAACCAGTCGAAGTAATAGTTGTTGACCAGCAAGCGGTAAAGCCGTGAATAGCGCTTGCTGATCGCTTCCGGAAGATCCGGACGCTTGAGGTACAGGAACCATGCGGTGACGATGCCCGCGAACGCGAAATAGAGCGCCGGCGAAGCAAAGGCATGGGCAAGAAATTCGGCGGGGCCATGAAACTCCTCGCCGATGATCGACGCCGGAATGTGGGCCCCCTGCGAGATCGTTCCGGCGAAGAAATCTCCGAATACGACAGGATCGACCGTCAACCAGCCGATGAAGACCGAGGGGATCGCGAGCGCGATGAGCGGCAGCGTCACGACCCATGGGCTCTCGTGCAGGTGCTCGCGCGTATGCTCGTCCATGCGCTCGCGGCCGTGGAATGTCATGAATATGAGGCGGAAGCTGTAGAGCGCGGTCACGAAAACGCCGAGCAGCACGCACCAGTAGGCGTAACCGGCCCCCTCGATGTTGGAGTGCTTGACGGCCTCGATGATGATGTCCTTCGAGAAGAACCCGGACAGCCCGGGGAACCCGATCAGCGCCAGCGCACCGATCAGGCAGGTCCAGTAGGTGATTGGCAGGTAGCGTCGCAGCCCGCCCATGCGGCGCATGTCCTGCTCGTGGTGCATGGCGATGATCACGGATCCCGCCGCCAGGAACAGCAACGCCTTGAAGAAGGCATGCGTCATCAGGTGAAAGATGCCTGCTCCATAGGCGCCCGCGCCCAGCGCTACGGTCATGTAGCCGAGCTGCGACAGCGTCGAATAGGCGATCACACGCTTGATGTCATTGTTGACGACGCCCAGGAAGCCCATGAACAGCGCCGTCGTTGCACCGATTATCAGCACGAAATGCAGCGCGTCCCTGGACAGTTCGAATAATGGCGACATGCGCGCCACCATGAAAATGCCGGCCGTGACCATGGTCGCTGCATGGATCAGTGCTGAAATCGGGGTGGGGCCTTCCATCGAGTCGGGCAGCCAGACATGCAGCGGCACCTGCGCGCTCTTGCCCATCGCGCCACAGAACAGGCAGACCGAGATCACCGACAGCAGTGACCACTGGGAGGACCCC
>CAYYQQ010000046.1:4416-22347 GCA_964473595.1 uncultured Steroidobacteraceae bacterium
GTCGGGCAGCCAGACATGCAATGGCACCTGTGCGGACTTGCCCATGGCGCCCAGGAACAGCGAGACGCAGATCACCGTGACTGGCTTGGTTGGCTCGCCTGGCGTCAGGAACATGTCCAGTCCGAGCGTGTCCGGCATGCGCGCGAATACCTCCAGGTAATTCAGGCTGCCCGTGTAATAGACAATTCCCGCAATTCCCATGATGAAACCGAAATCGCCGATGCGGTTGACGACGAAGGCTTTCAGGCTCGCGAAAATCGCGCTCGGGCGTTTGAACCAGAATCCGATCAGCAGGTAGGACACCAGGCCGACCGCTTCCCAGCCAAAAAACAGCTGCAGGAAATTGTTCGACATCACCAGCATCAGCATTGAGAACGTGAACAGCGAGATGTACGCGAAAAACCGCTGGTAGCCCGGATCGTCGCGCATGTAGCCGACCGTGTAGACATGCACGGTCAGCGAAACGAAGGTCACCACTGTCATCATCAGGGCAGTCAGGTTGTCGATGAGGAAACCAACTTCCATCCGGATTCCGTCGCTGACCGCCCAGGTATAGACGGCCTCGTTGAATACGGGTGCGCCATCCACCATCTGCTTCAAGATCCAGCTCGAGGCCGCAAACGAGACCGCGACGGCGCCGATACAAAGCCAATGGGACCCGGCGCGCCCGATGTAGCGGCCGGCCAGGCCAACAATGACCGCGGCGCCCAGCGGTGCGAGGACGATCAGCAGGCAAAGTTCGTTCATGGACAGCCTCAACCCTTCATCACGTCAAGTTCCTCGACGTTGATGCTCTGGCGCTGTCGGAACAGCACGACCAGAATGGCGAGCCCGATAGCCGCTTCTGCCGCTGCGACCGTCAGGATGAAGAACACGAACACCTGCCCGTCAAGCAGCCCAAGGAAGCGCGAGAACGCGACGAAGTTGAAGTTGACGGCGAGCAGCATGAGCTCGATGCACATCAGCAGCAGGATGACATTCTTGCGATTCAGGAAGATGCCCGCGACGGCGATCGCAAACAGGATTCCGGCCAGCATCAGGTAATGCGTCAGCGTGATCACGGCTCACGCTCCGTGGGCATTTTGACGATCCGGACCCGGTCCCTGGGACGCACCGAAACCTGGCGCGAGATGTCCTGAACCTTCTGGCCCGGGCGCTTGCGCATGGTCAGCGTGATGGCGGCGATGATCGCGATCAGCAGAACGACGGCGGCGGGCTGGAACGGGTATACGTACTCCGTGTAGAGCACTGCGCCGATCTGTGCGGTGTTGCTGTAATTCTCCGGCAGCGGCGCCGTGCCGCCGGTCACTTCGATGCCGAGGCGCCGGACCCACAACGCGTAGTACAGCTCGACGATCACGATCAGCGCAATCAGGGCGCTGAGCGGTGCATTGCGGGCGAAGCCTTCACGGAGTTGCTCGAGATTGATGTCGAGCATCATCACGACGAACAGGAACAGCACCATGACCGCGCCGACATAGACGAGCACCAGCACGATGGCCAGGAACTCGGCCTCGATCAGCAGCCACAGCACGGCCGCATTGAAGAAGCACAGCACCAGGAACAGCACGGAGTGGACCGGATTGCGCGCCAGGATCACCCCGAGCGCCGCGCCGATCAGCACGGCCGAGAATGCGTAGAACAGGATGGTAACCAGCATCTCAGCTCACCGGTACTTCGAATCCGCAGCTCTGTCAGCCGCGATTGTCGCCTCGTAGCGATCGCCGATCGCGAGCAGCTTGTCCTTAGTCATGATGTTCTCGCCGCGGTTCTCCATGTGGTACTCGTGGATCCGCGTCTCGACAATCGCGTCGACCGGGCAGGCCTCCTCGCAAAAGCCGCAATAGATGCACTTGAAAAGGTCGATGTCGAAACGCGTCGTGCGCCGCGTGCCATCGGCGGCGACATCGGATTCGATCGTGATCGCGAGCGCCGGACAGACCGCCTCGCACAACTTGCAGGCGATGCAGCGTTCCTGCCCGTTCAGGTAGCGCCGCAGCGCATGCAGCCCGCGGAATCGCGGCGACTGCGGCGTCTTCTCCTCCGGGTAATTGAGCGTGATCTTGCGCCGGAACAGGTTGCGCAGGGTCACCGACAGTCCGACCAGCAACTCGGTCAGGAAAAGCGTCCGCAGAACTGAACGGATGCGATTCATGGACACCTCAGTTCGCCCATGGCCCGACATGCAACCATGCGAGCACGGATTCGACACCGATCCAGACCAGTGTCACCGGAATCAGCACCTTCCACCCGAGTCGCATGATCTGGTCGTAACGGTAGCGCGGAAAGGTGGCGCGTACCCAGAGAAACACAAACAGGAAGATACAGGTCTTCAGGAACAGCCAGAAGAAGCTGGGCTGCGCGACAAGCCATTCGTCCGGAACGTAGCCGCCAAAAGGAGACAGCCAGCCGCCGAAGAAGAACACCGAGCACAGCGCCGAGACCAGGATCATGTTCGCGTACTCGGGCAGCGCGAACAGCAAGGCGAATGCGGCACCCGAGTACTCGACGTGGAAGCCCGCGACAATTTCCGACTCGCCCTCGGCGACATCGAATGGAGCTCGATTGGTTTCCGCAAGGCCTGACACGAAGTAAACGATGAACAGCGGGAACAGCCAGAAGCAGTACCAGCTGCCGAATCCGCCCTGCTGCGTCCGCACGATCTCGCCGAGATTGAGGCTTCCCGCTGCCATCAGCACGCCGACCAGCGCAAAGCCCATTGCGATCTCGTAAGCGACCATTTGCGCGGCCGAGCGCATCGCGCCGAGGAAAGCGTACTTTGAGTTGCTCGCCCAGCCAGCCAGGATCACTCCGTACACGCCAAGCGAAGTCAGCGCCAGCACGTAGAGCAGCCCGGCATTGACGTCGGCCAGCATGAACTCCGGCGAGAACGGAATGACGGCCCAGGCCGCGAGCGCCGGGACCAGTACTATCAGTGGCGCCAGCAGGAACAGCAGGCGCGATGAAGCGGCCGGTACGATGATCTCCTTGAGCAGCAGCTTGACGACGTCCGCGAACGGCTGCGCCCAACCGCGCAGCAGCCTCAGATTGAGGAACGTGACGCGATTCGGGCCCAGGCGCAGCTGCATGTAGCCGATCACCTTGCGCTCCGCCAGCGTCAGCAATGCCACCGCGATGATGACCGTCATCATCACAGCGACGACCTGCAGCGTCACGACGATCACCGCCTGCAGGTCCAGCGGTATGGCGCTCCACATTGCGAAGGGCTTCTCCATGATCATCAGCCCGCGGCCGCCGCAGCCTGCCCGGCCAGCGTCATTTGTAGTGGCGTCGCGCGACGCACGATGGCGTCGACCGCATAGATCGGAAGCTCGCTTGTCGTGCCGCCGCGGCCGACATTGATCGCGCGCCGGCTGATGAAGCGGCCATCAAAGGCAACTTCGCCGATCTGGCGCCGGAGCTCTTCCAGGACTTCGGCCGAGCTTTCGTAACCGAAGCCGTCGAGATCGAGAAGGTTGCCCAGCACCCGCAGGATCTTCCAGCCGGGTCGCGCCTCCCCGACCGGACGCGCGCAGCCGCGAAACTCCTGCCAGCGTCCTTCGACATTGACGTAGGTGCCGGAGGTCTCCGCAAATGTGCCCATCGGCAGCAGGATCTGCGCGCTCTTCAGCAACGAGGCGCTCGCAAACGGCGTGACCGCGATGAGTTGCGGGCAGCCTGCCAGGCGCCCCGCCGCATCGCCTGCTCCCAGGTCGTGCTCCGGCTCGATGCCGCCGAACAAGAGGCAGGCGGTCAGCGGCGATTCGATCATCTGGCGCACGTTCATGCCTTGCTTCGGATCCGGCCGGCCACCCGGCAGCCGGTGCGGCAACGCGCCTGCCAGCGCGGCGCCGGCAGCATTGCCGCCATCCGGCAGGTAACCGAGCGTCGCGCCGATCAGCCCTGCGAGTGCTGCAGCAGCGGCGCGCAGATCCGCGTAACGCGTGTGACGCATTGCGACACCACCCAGCAGAATGGCAGCGCGCCCAGTGGCCAGTGATTCGACGATCTCGCGCTGCGCATCCGAAGCAGCGCCGCGCGCCACGAGCCCCGCGATGGATTCAGGTGCCGGGCGGCCACTGCGGGTGACCGCGGCCTGCAGCAGCCCCGCAAACTCGCCGAGAAGATCAGCCGCCCCTGCGACAATCTGGCGAGTCACCGGAAAATGGCATTCCTGGGGAGTGGTCGTGAGCAGGCTCACTCGCGCGCCAGCGAGCGCCGCCTTGCGCACCCGGTGGGCGATGAGCGGCGCCTCCCGGCGTAAATTGCAACCGGCCAGCAGCAGTGCGCCGAGCGTCTCGAGCTCACGCAGTGCGAGACCAAGGCCTGGGTAAGCCGGGTCGTGTTCCTGGTCCGCGAAATCCTGCTGCCGCAGCCTGGTGTCGACATTGTGCGAGCCGATGCCCCGCGCGAGCCGCGCGAGCAGGAACAATTCCTCGGTCGTGGAACCCGGGGAGCCGAGAAAACCGACGCTTCCGGCACCGCGATGGGCAGCCGCCTTGAGGGCATTGGCGGTCGCCGCGAGTGCAAGGTCCCAGGACACCTCCCGCCAGCGGCCTTCGACACGCATCATTGGCGCTTGCAGGCGGTCGGTGGAATAGATCCCTTCGCACGAGAACCGGTCGCGATCGGCGATCCAGGTCTCATTGATGTCGTCATTGTGCCGCGGCACGACGCGCATCAGCCGGCCACGCAGCACATGACCGTAAAGATTCGTGCCTGCGGCATCGTGCGGTGACACCAGCGCGTGTTCGGTCATCTCCCAGGACCTTGCGCGGTGCCGGAACGGCTTTGAATTCAGGGCACCGACCGGGCACAGGTCGATCACATTGCCGGAAAGCTCATGATCGACACCGCGCTCGATCCAGGTGCCGATCTCCATGTCCTCGCCGCGACCGATGGTGCCCAGTTCCTGAAGACCCGCGATCTCGGCCGTGAAGCGCACGCAGCGTGTGCAGTGAATGCAGCGTGTCATGTCGGTCGAGATCAATGGACCGAGATTCTTGTCCTTGACGACACGCTTGCGCTCATCGAAGCGTGATGAAGCACTGCCGAAGCCGAGCGCGAGGTCCTGCAGCTCGCATTCGCCGCCCTGGTCGCAGATCGGGCAATCGAGCGGGTGATTGATCAGCAGGAATTCCATCGTCGCTTTCTGCGCGGCAATGGCGCGCGGCGAGCGCGTGAAAACCTTCATGCCCTCAGCAACCGGCGTCGCACAGGCCGGCATCGGCTTTGGTGCCTTCTCGATCTCGACCAGGCACATGCGGCAGTTGGCCGCGATCGATAGTTTCTCGTGATAGCAGAACCGCGGCACGTAGATTCCGGCCACGTCGGTCACCTGCATGACCATTTGTCCCTTGCGCGCCTGCAAGGGCCGGCCGTCGACCTCGATATTGACCAGGTCTTCGCTCACGCGACGGCCTTTGCTTGCGCGTTGACGATGCTCTGGCCGCCGTGCTCGATCATGTATTCGAACTCATGACGGAAATGGCGCAGGAAGCTTTGCACCGGCCAGGCCGCCGCATCGCCGAGCGCGCAAATCGTGTGGCCCTCGATCTGGTTCGCGACCTGCACCAGCAGATCCAGGTCCGCGAGACGCCCCTCGCCGGCCAGGATGCGGCGCAACATGCGGGTCATCCAGCCAGTGCCTTCGCGACACGGCGTGCACTGGCCGCAGGATTCGGACATGTAGAAGCGCGAGATTCGCTCCAGCACCCGCACCATGCAGGTGGTCTCGTCCATCACGATGACCCCCGCCGAGCCGACCGCGGAGCCGGCCTTGCGCAGCGAATCGAAATCCATCGTGCAGTCCATGATCAAGGCGGCAGGCAACACCGGCACGGACGAGCCGCCCGGAATCACGGCCTTGAGCCGGCGGCCACCGCGCATGCCACCGCAGATGTCCAGCAGCTCGCGGAACGGGATGCCCATGGCAAGTTCGTAGTTGCCCGGGCGGCTGACATGCCCCGAAACCGAGAAGATCGCCGTGCCGCCCGAATTCGGCACGCCGAGCTCGGCGAACCACTTCGCACCCTTGCGCATGATCGCGGGCACCGCCGCGAAACTCTGGGTGTTGTTGATGGTGGTCGGCCGGCCGTAGAGCCCGAAGCTCGCGGGAAACGGCGGCTTGAAGCGCGGCTTGCCGGGCTTGCCTTCGAGTGACTCCAGCAGCGCCGTTTCCTCGCCGCAGATATAGGCGCCGGCGCCGGCGACGCCGTGCAGGTCGAAGTCGATGCCCGAGCCCTTGATATCGCGCCCAAGCAGCCCATCGCGGTAGGCTTCCTTCAGCGCGGCCTCGAATCGCGGCCAGGGCTCGGCGAGGAATTCGCCGCGAATGTAGTTGTAGCCGACAGTCGCACCCATCGCGTAGCCGCCGATCGCCATGCCTTCGATGATCGAGTGCGGGTTGTAGCGCAGGATGTCGCGATCGTGACAGGTGCCCGGCTCGCTTTCGTCCGAATTGCAGATCACGTACTTTTGCCCCGGCGCGTTGCGCGGCATGAAGCTCCACTTGACGCCGGTGGGAAACCCCGCGCCACCGCGGCCGCGCAGCCCGGAGGCTTTGACTTCCTCGATGATCGCCTCGCGCGGTGTCTGGTCGCGCACGATCCTCTCCCATGCCTCGTAGCCACCGCACTTGCGGTAAACCTCGAGTGTCCAGCTGTGGGCATGTTGCAATGGCTCGAAGACGACCTGATTCATCGCGCGCGGCATCGGCTCACTCCAGGCCGTCGAGCACCTTGATCGCCGATTCCGGCGTCAGGTTCTCGTGATAATCATGGTCGACCATCATCATCGGTGCGTTGTTGCAGGCTGCCAGGCATTCCTCTTCACGTTTCAGGTAGATCTTGCCGTCAGCTGTGCTTTCGCCGGTGCGGATCCCAAGGTGGCGTTCAACCGCCGCGACAATCCGGTCGGCGCCGCACAACATGCAGCTGATATTCGTGCAGATCGAAACATGGATGCGGCCGGCCGGCTTGGTCTCGAACATCGAATAGAAGCTGGCAACCTCATAGACCTGGATCGGTGGCAGCCCGACATGGGCTGCAACCGCGTCCATCAGTTCGGTCGTCAGATAGCCATGATTCTGGTGCTGCGCCGCACGCAGCGCTGCGATGACCGCGGACCGGCGGCGCTCTGCCGGAAACTTCGCGAGCCAGTGGTCGATCTCGTCTCGCGTGTGCTCGGTCAGTATCAACGGTCGATCTCCCCGAATACGATGTCCATGGTCCCGATGATCGCCACGACGTCTGCCAGCATGTGGCCACGGACCATTTCATCCATGGCTGAAAGGTGCGCAAAGCCCGGTGCGCGGCACTTGACCCGGTAGGGCTTGTTGGCACCGTCCGAGACCAGCCAGATCCCGAACTCGCCCTTTGGCGCCTCGACCGCCGCATAGGTCTCGCCTTCGGGCACGCAATAGCCCTCGGTGAAGAGCTTGAAGTGATGAATCAGCGATTCCATGTCGCCCTTCATCTCGCTGCGGCGCGGCGGCGTGACCTTGTGGTCGTCGAGCATTACGGGGCCAGGATTGGCGCGCAGCCAGTCGACGCATTGGCGGACGATCCGGTTCGACTGCCTGAATTCCTCGATCCGGCAAAGGTAACGGTCATAGCAGTCGCCATTGACACCGACCGGTATGTCGAACTCGACCTTGTCATACGCGGCATAGGGTTGCTTCTTGCGCAGGTCCCACTCGACCCCGGAGCCGCGCAGCATCGGACCCGTGAACCCGAGCTGCAACGCGCGCTCGGGCGTGACGACCCCGATATTGACGGTGCGCTGCTTCCAGATGCGGTTGTCGGTCAGCAGCGTCTCGTATTCATCGACGCATTTCGGAAAGCGCTCCGTGAAATCCTGGATGAAGTCGAGCATGGTGCCGGAGCGCGCTTCGTTGCGTCGCGCCGCGTCTTTCTTGCTGCGCGAGCGCGATGCCTGATACCGGGGCATGGTGTCGGGCAGGTCGCGGTAGACCCCGCCCGGCCGGTAGTAGGTCGCGTGCATGCGCGTGCCAGAGACCGCCTCGTAGCAGTCCATCAGGTCCTCGCGCTCGCGGAACGCATACAGGAAGACCGTCATCGCGCCGATGTCGATCGCGTGCGAACCGATCCACAGCAGGTGATTCAGGATCCGCGTGATCTCGTCGAACATCACGCGAATGTACTCGGCGCGCGCAGGCACGCGGATGCCGAGCAGGTTCTCGATCGCGCGCACGTAGGCGTGCTCGTTGCACATCATCGACATGTAATCGAGCCGGTCCATGTAGCCGATCGACTGGTTGAACGGCCTGGATTCGGCGAGCTTCTCGGTTCCGCGGTGCAGCAGGCCGATATGCGGATCGGCCTTCTGGATCACCTCGCCGTCCATCTCCAGGATGAGGCGCAGCACGCCGTGGGCCGCCGGGTGCTGCGGTCCGAAATTCAGCGTGAAATTCTGGATTTCAGCCATCGACTTTCGGCCCCGGCGCGCCGTGTTCGCGGTCCTTGCGGATCACCTTCGGCACCGTGGTTCGCGGCTCGATGCTGACGGGCTCGTAGACGACGCGGCCCTTGGCCGGGTCGTAGCGCACTTCGACATTACCGATCATCGGAAAATCCTTGCGGAACGGGTGGCCGATGAAGCCGTAGTCGGTCAGTATCCGGCGCAGGTCCGGGTGGCCGCGAAACAGGATACCGAACAGGTCGAAAGCCTCACGCTCGTACCAACTTGCCGACGCCCAGATCTCGATCACGGAATCGAGCATCGGCGGCTCGCCGGGACGGCAATGGCATCGAACCCGCAGCCGCATGTTGTGCGCGACTGAGAGCAGGTGGTAGGTGACCGCAAATCGCGGCTGCCCCTCCACCGGGCGCGCTGCCTCGCGCTCGACGCCGCGGCTGAAACCGGTGGACGTTGCGTCTTCGGTGGTCCATTCCGAACGGCCATGGTCCAGGTAATCGATTCCGGACAGGTCCGTCAGCTGCTCGAACCCCAGTTCCGGAAGGTCACGCAAGTCTCGGCAAACCGAGACGAGCTGTTCCGGCGCGACCTCGATTGCAAGCTCGCTGGCGAGCGACTCAACACGCCTGGCTCGCGCGCCGATCCGGGATTCGATGGCCTGTGCTGTTGTTGCGAGTCTGCTCATGCTCAGCCGCGCGCGATGGTACTGGTGCGGCGGATCTTGTCCTGCAGCTGGAGGATCCCGTAGATCAGGGCCTCGGCGGTTGGCGGACAGCCGGGCACGTAAACGTCGACCGGCACGATGCGGTCGCAGCCACGCACGACGGCATAGGAATAATGATAGTAGCCACCGCCATTGGCGCAGGATCCCATCGAGATAACCCAGCGCGGCTCGGCCATCTGGTCATAGACCCTGCGCATGGCCGGGGCCATCTTGTTGACCAGCGTGCCGGCGACGATCATCACGTCGGACTGGCGTGGACTGCCACGGAATACGACCCCGAACCGGTCGAGGTCATAGCGCGAGGCGCCGGCATGCATCATCTCGACCGCGCAGCAGGCGAGCCCGAAAGTCATCGGCCACAGCGATCCGGTTCGCGCCCAGTTCATCAGGTTGTCGACCGTCGTGGTGACAAATCCCCTACCCTGGATCACCGGCGCTTCGACGTTCAGTCCCATTCCAGGGCCCCTTTCTTCCATTCGTAGGCGAAGCCGACCACCAGGATGGCCAGGAATACGCCCATGGACAGCAGGCCGAAGCCGCCGATTGCATCGAGCGATACGGCCCACGGAAAGAGGAATGCGATTTCGAGGTCGAAGATGATGAACAGGATGGCGACCAGGTAGTAGCGCACGTCGAACTTGGTGCGTGAATCCTCAAAGGCCTCGAATCCACACTCGTAAGGCGAGAGTTTTTCCGGGTCCGGGCGGCGTGGGCCGAGCACGAAGCCGAGAATGAGCAGCAGCAACCCGAAGGCGCTGGCCACGGCCAGGAAGATCAATATCGGCAGGTAATTCTGCAGCAATTTTCCGACCGCTACGGACTTACGACAGTGCCCGCAAGAACAGTCGGCATTGTAACTGTCCGCAAGGCCCCGTGGGACCCCTGCGCATGCATCCTGGGAACTCAAATGGTGCCGGCGGTCGGACTCGAACCGACACGGGTTTCCCCACTAACCCCTCAAGCTAGCGCGTCTACCAATTCCGCCACGTCGGCAACAGAAACCAGAAAATCGTCGCGATCACTCGCCGGCCGGCGCTGCAGGTGCAGGCGCAGGATCCGTCAGCTGCGGCACGGTATCGCCATCCACGCCCGCAGGCGCGGGGGCTGGCGCTGATGTGGCAGGCTCGGTCAGCAACTTGTCGACCAGGCTGTCAGGCTGTTGCGCATGTGGCCTCGTCGCAAACCAGGCGAGCGACAGGCTGCTCATGAAGAACAGCGTCGCCAGCACGGCGGTCAGCTTCGAGAAGAAGGTCGCCGAGCCGCGCGCACCGAACACGGTCCCGGAAGCTCCCGCGCCGAAACCCGCACCAGCATCGGCACCCTTGCCCCGCTGCAGCAGCACGAGCCCGATGATGCCGACGCAGAGTATGCCGTGCAGTACTGAGATCAGTTGTTGAAGCATGGTTGCCTACAATTGGGTTCGCGGCTGATAATTTCTGACCGCAGTGCAGATGCTCCCGAATTCGTCCGCCTTCAGCGACGCACCGCCGATCAGGCCGCCATCCACATCCGGTTTCGCGAACAGTTCCGCGGCGTTTGACGCCTTGACGCTGCCCCCGTAGAGAACCCGAATGGAACTTCCAATTCTAGCATCCTTTTCCGCAATTTGGCCCCGGATCAGGGCGTGGACTTCCTGCGCCTGCTCCGGTGTCGCCGTCCGGCCCGTGCCGATTGCCCAGACCGGCTCGTAGGCCACGACCGCCGCGCCGAAACCGGCGACACCGGCGAGGCCCAGCACGGATTCGAGCTGACGCGTGACGACCTGATGCATTGCGCCACGCTCGCGTTCCTCGAGGGATTCCCCGACGCACAGGATCGGCACCAGGCCGTGACGCAGGGCAGCGACGAACTTCCGTGCGACGAGTGCATCATCTTCCCCGTACAGGGCGCGCCGCTCGGAATGGCCGACGATGACAAATCGGCAGCCGACATCCGCGAGCATCGCAGCCGACACTTCGCCGGTATGGGCACCGGAGTCCTCGGTGCAGACATCCTGCGCACCCAGCATGATCGCGTTGCCGCGCAGGCGCTGGGCCACTTCAGTCAGGTAGACGAATGGCGGACAGACCACGACATCGGCCGCTCCGCCGCCAACATCCATCGAGATTAACTCGCCGATCAGGCTGCCAGCCTCGGCTCGGCTGCCGTGCATCTTCCAGTTACCGGCCACCAATGGTCGTCGCATGTCAGGTCCCCGAAGCCGCCGTGCGCACCACGTCCGCAAGCGTCGCAGCGTGCCGGCCAACCGCCAGGGCATCCTCACCCTCGACCATCACTCGAATGACCGGTTCGGTACCTGACGCGCGCAGTACGACACGGCCGCGCTTGCCCAGCGCCTGCTCGACCATGGCGATTGCTGCCGTGACCGTCTTGTCGGCGGCTGCGTCGAAGCGGCGCGCGACCTGAACGTTGATCAATTGCTGTGGAAACTTCTGCATGCCGGCCGCAAGTTCCGCAAGTGTCTTGCCGGTCGCCTTCATGACGGCAAGCACTTGCAGCGCCACAATCAGGCCGTCGCCGGTCGTGGTCTTGTCGAGGCACAGCAAGTGGCCCGATGTCTCGCCACCGAGGCTTCCGCCATGGGTTCGCAGTAGCTGCAGCACGTTGCGGTCGCCGACCGCGGCTCGCAGGAACGGGACGCCCAGTTCCGCCAGCGCAACCTCGAGCCCCAGATTCGTCATCACGGTTCCGACCACGGGTCCCTTCAGGTCCCCGGACGCCAGCCGCGCCCGCGCCAGCACGTAAAGCAGCTGGTCGCCGTCCAGGCTGCGGCCCAGGTGATCCACCATGACAACCCGGTCACCGTCGCCGTCGAGCGCGATGCCTGCGTCCGCGCGCACACCGGATACCGTGAGCTTCAGAAGGCCCGGACTCGTTGAGCCACATCCATCATTGATGTTGCGCCCGTTTGGTGAGCAGCCGATCGGCACGATCTCGGCGCCGAGGTCCGACAGAACATGCGGGGCAACCTTGTAGCCCGCGCCATTGGCGCAGTCGATGACCAGCTTCATGCCGCTGAGCGTGGTTTCGGCCGGCAGTGTCGACACGCAAAAGGCCTGGTACAGGCTCCTTTCGCTGTCCACCCGAGTCGCGCGGCCGAGCGCCCCGGACTCCAGCGTGAGCGCGGGCGCGTCGAGATGCGACTCAATCGCTTCCTCAAGTTCGTCCGCCAGCTTGGCGCCGGAGCGATCGAAAAACTTGATGCCGTTGTCGTCGAAGAGATTGTGTGAGGCGCTGATGACGGCACCGAAATCGCATTTCAGGCGCTGGACCAAGTAAGCAATACCGGGGGTCGGGAGCGGGCCGGCCAACAGCACATCGACACCGGCTGCGACGAATCCGGCCTCCAGGGCCGACTCGAACATGTAGCCCGAGAGCCGCGTGTCCTTGCCGACCAGCACCCGGCCGCCATTTGGCGAAATCACGCGCGCGGCGGCACCTGCGAGCCGCAGCGCGAATTCCGCCGTCATCGGATGGGTGCCGACGCGCCCGCGGACACCGTCAGTTCCAAAGTATCGCCTGGCCATCACGGGCCTCCGTGCCGGCCGCCCATCGCGGCGATGATCCGGATGGCGTCGACGGTCGGTGCAACATCATGCGCGCGCACGATTCGCGCGCCGGAAAGTATCGCCAATGTCGCAAGTGCCAAGCTCCCGCCCAGGCGCTCGCCGTCCACGCGACCCGTCAACTTGCCGATCATGCTCTTGCGCGAAAGCCCCGCCAGCACCGGATGCCCGTCCGCCACGAGCTCCCGCAAGCGACGCAGCAATTCGAGATTATGCTCCTGGGTCTTGCCAAATCCGAAACCAGGATCGATGACGAGCCGGGACACCGATATACCGGCCTCAATGCAACAGGCTACGCGGCCGCGCAGGAAATCCCGCACTTCCACCAGCACATCCGTGTAATGAGGCTCGTTCTGCATCGTCCGGGGCTCGCCCTGCATGTGCATCAGGCAGACCGCGACATCCGATTCCGCCACGGCTTCGACCGCGCCCGGCGCGCGCAACGCCGTGACGTCATTGATCATCGACGCACCTGCTGCAATCGCAGCACGCATCACTTCGGGCTTGCTGGTGTCCACGGAGACCGGCAATGCCAGCCGTTCGACAAGGTGCTCGATCACCGGAATCACGCGCCGCAGTTCTTCGTCAACATCCACGGGCGCTGCGCCTGGCCGTGTCGACTCGCCGCCAACGTCGATGATTGCCGCACCCTCGCCCGCCAGCCGTTCCGCCTGTGCCAGGGCGGCCGGTAGCTCGGCGAATCGCCCGCCGTCGGAAAAGGAGTCAGGCGACACGTTGAGCACGCCCATGACGACGGGAATGTCCAGGTCCAAAGTGTGGCGGCCGCACTGCAGGCGCATCGGGGCGGGATGTTGGCGGCAGCGACGGTAAACGGCAAGTGCGGCACGCACTTCGGTTCCGGTCAGCTCCGCCAGCTGGCTTCAGGTCTGGCTGGCCGGCGGGCCGATGACCGGCTCCGGCTGGACCGTGTCGCGTCCGCTGGAAGGCGCTGCGGTGTCTTCCCAGTCCTGCGGCGGCCTGGGCTCGCGACCCGCGATGATGTCCTTGATCTGGTCTTCGCCGATTGTTTCGTACTTGATCAGCGCCGCGGCCATGATGTCGAGCTTGTCGCGGTTCTCGACCAGGATCTTGCGGGCATGGGCGTAGGCCATGTCGATGACATGGCGGATTTCCTCATCGATGACATGGGCCGTCTCGTCCGAAATCTGCTTGTGCTGCGTGACCGAGTGACCCAGGAAAACCTCCCCGGCCTCCTCCATGTACGACAGCGGACCGAGCTTCTCCGACAGCCCCCACTTGGTCACCATGTTGCGCGCGAGATTGGTCGCCCGTTCGATGTCGTTGGACGCGCCCGTCGTCACTGCTTCCGGGCCGAAGCGCAGCTCCTCGGCGATGCGCCCGCCGAACAGGCTCGCAATCTGGTTTTCGAGACGGCGCTTGCTGTAGCTATAGCGGTCCTCCTCGGGCAGGAACATCGTGACGCCCAGCGCCCGGCCGCGCGGGATGATCGTTACCTTATAGACCGGGTCGTGTTCCGGCAGGCTCATGCCGACGATGGCATGGCCGGCCTCGTGGTAAGCCGTGTTGAGCTTCTCCCGCTCGCTCATGACCATCGAGCGGCGCTCAGCGCCCATCATGATCTTGTCCTTGGCGCGCTCGAACTCGTCCATCGTGACCTGGCGCTTGTTGGCGCGCGCCGCGAACAGCGCCGCCTCGTTGACCAGGTTCATCAGGTCCGCACCCGAGAATCCCGGCGTGCCACGCGCGATGATCGACGGCCTGACGTCTTCCGAAATCGGCACCTTGCGCATGTGCACTTTCAGGATCTGCTCGCGTCCGCGAACGTCCGGCAGCGGCACCACGACCTGGCGGTCGAAGCGGCCCGGGCGCAGCAATGCGGGATCGAGTACGTCCGGGCGATTGGTTGCCGCGATAACGATGACGCCCTCATTACCCTCGAAGCCGTCCATCTCGACCAGCAGCTGGTTCAGCGTCTGTTCGCGCTCGTCATGGCCGCCGCCGAGACCGGCACCACGATGACGCCCGACCGCGTCGATCTCGTCGATGAACACGATGCAAGGGGCGTGCTTCTTGGCCTGCTCGAACATGTCGCGCACGCGCGAAGCGCCGACACCGACGAACATCTCGACGAAATCCGATCCGGAGATCGTGAAGAACGGCACCTTGGCCTCGCCCGCGATCGCGCGCGCGAGCAAAGTCTTGCCGGTTCCGGGCAAGCCGACCATCAGCACGCCCTTTGGGATCTTGCCGCCCAGCTTCTGGAACTTGGCGGGATCCTTCAGGAATTCGACGATCTCGACAACCTCCTCCTTGGCTTCGTCGACACCCGCGACATCCGCGAATGTCACGCTGACCTGGTCCTCGGAAAGGAGCCGCGCCCGGCTCTTGCCGAATGACATGGCACCGCGCCCGCCTGCGCCGCCCTGCATCTGGCGCATGAAGTAAATCCAGACGCCGATCAGCAGCAGGATGGGGAATGAAGACAGGAAGAGCTGCAGCAGGAAGGACTGGCGCTCGGGCGGTGCCGCATCGAAGGCCACGCTCTTCTTGTGCAGCAGGCCGATCAGCACCGAGTTGTCGGTTTCAGGGTTGTAGGTGACGTAATTTTCGCCATTGGCGCGTGCGCCGGAAATCGTGTCGCCCTGGAATGTCGCGGACCGGATCGCGCCGGTTTCGACCTCCGCGAGGAACTGCGAGTACTTGAGAGGCTCGGGTGCGCTCGCGCGCTGCCCGAAATTGGAGAACACCGCGACCAGCACGATCGCGATGACGATCCAGAGGACGATATTGCGGGTCAGATCGTTCAAGCTGCCACTCCTGGCATCGATTCGCCGGGGTCCGAATTGCCGATTGGACTGCGGCCTAACAGGGATAGTTCGACCTTACTACGCCCCGGGTTTCCTCGCTACCAAGTAGGCCTCGGAACTGCGCTGCCGCGAGGCTTTGGGCTTGCGGACACGCGCCTGGCCGAAATGGCGGCGGGCCTCGGCCAGCAACTCCTGGAATCCGGCGCCCTGGAACAGCTTCATCACCAGCGTGCCGTCCGGGCCCAGCACCTTGCGAGAAAAATCAAGCGCGAGCGCCTCCAGATCTGCGGCACGCGCCTGGTCGACGACATCCACGCCACTCATGTTGGGGGCCATATCGGACATCACAAGGTCCACGCGCCGGCCGGAGAGCATTTCGAGCAGCGCGTCGAGCACCGGTTGTTCACGGAAATCGCCCTGCAGGAAGGTCACGCCCGGCAGCTCGTCCATCGCCAGCAGGTCAACGGCGATCACGGTGCCGCGCCCGGCGAGCGCGCGCGCCGCGTACTGGCTCCAGCCGCCCGGCGCAGCTCCGAGATCGACGATCGTCGCGCCCGGGGAAATGAGCCGTTCGGCGCTATCGAGCTCCTGGAGCTTGAAGGCGGCGCGCGAGCGCCAGCCCTCCTGTCGCGCACGCTGCACATAGGGATCGTCGAAATGTTCGCGCAGCCACCGGCTGCTCGACTTGCTGCGCCGGCTCATGAGCGAATTCCGGCTTGCGTTCCTATAATCAACTTATGGCACTCACGGATCGCCAGAAAAAACACCTGCGTCGCCTGGGGCACGCCCTGCACCCGCTGGTGCTGGTCGGCCAGCGCGGCCTGACCGAAGGCGTCATCAGCGAACTCAGGCAAACCCTGCATGATCATGAACTGGTCAAGGTCCGGGCTCGTGTCGGCGATCGCGAAAATCGCAATCTGGTACTTGGCACTCTGGCAGCGGACACCGGCTCCGAGCTGGTCCACCAGATCGGGAATGTAGGATTATTTTATAAGAAAAACAATAAGTTAAATAAGATACTTCTTCCTGATTCTTGAATCACTCGAGGCGCACGGCCAGGATTTCGAAACTGTGCGCACCGCCCGGCGCCGCCACTTCAACTTCATCGCCGGGTTTCTTGCCAATCAGCGCACGCGCAATCGGCGAGTTGATGGAGATGAGCCCGCGTCGGATGTCCGCCTCGTCGTCACCGACGATCTGGTAGCTCACTTCCGCGCCACCGTCGAGCGGCGCAAGACCGACGGTGGCACCAAATACGACCTTGCCGCTGTCCGGCAACGCCGTCGGGTCGATCACCTGGGCGTGCGCGAGCCGCCATTCGATTTCCTTGATGCGGCCCTCGATAAAGCCCTGCTGCTCGCGCGCGGCGTGATACTCCGCATTTTCGGACAGGTCGCCGTGCGCGCGCGCATCCGCGATCGCGCGGATGACCGTCGGCCGGTCTCCGGTCTTGAGCTTGCGCAATTCGGCTCGCAGCAACTCCGCACCCCGCAGAGTGATCGGCGATCTCATCCAGCACCCAGTTCGCTGTGCAGATCCTGCAGCCGGTTGACTTCGAGGTCTTCGAGGTGGTCAAGGGCCTCGCAGGTCGCATTCGCCGCAGCGATGGTCGTGTAGTAGGTCACATTGCGAAATTCCGCCTCACGGCGGATCGATCGCGATTCGCGGATTGCGCGTTTGCCTTCGGTCGTATTGACGATCAGGTCAATCTCGTCGTTCTTGATCATGTCGACGATGTGTGGCCGCCCCTCGCGCACCTTCAGCGCCCTGCGGCAGGGAATGCCGGCCGCCTCCAGCGCCTTCGCCGTACCCAGGGTCGCCAGGAGCTCGAATCCACGATCGTGCAGTCGCCGTGCAATTGCGACGGCGCCTTCCTTGTCGCGATCACGTACCGAGAGCAGGCAGATACCCCGGATCGGGAGACGGACGCCGCTCGCTGCCTGCGCCTTTGCATACGCCTCGCCGAATGTCCGGCCAGTGCCCATCACCTCGCCGGTCGACCTCATCTCGGGGCCCAGGATCGGATCGGACTCGGGGAACTTGCTGAACGGAAATACGGCTTCCTTGACCGAGTAGTACGGAGGCACGCACTCCTGCAGCGCGCCAAGCTCCGCGAGCTTGCGGCCCACCATCACGCGCGCGGCGATTTTCGCAAGCGGCACGCCGGTCGCCTTGGACACGAAGGGAACCGTGCGCGATGCGCGCGGATTGACCTCGAGCACGTAAACGACCCCATTCTGGATCGCGAACTGTACGTTCATCAGGCCGATGACATTGAGTGCATGCGCCATCTTGCGTGTCTGGGCGCGCAGCTCATCCTGCAACTCCGGTGAAAGGCTGACCGGCGGCAGCGAACAGCTGGAGTCGCCGGAATGCACACCGGCCTGCTCGACGTGCTCCATGATGCCGCCGA
>CAYYQQ010000047.1:0-19788 GCA_964473595.1 uncultured Steroidobacteraceae bacterium
TACATGCCGCCGGCCGCGAGCGGCGCGATTTCGAGAAACGGGCTGCCTGGATCCAGCAGCGCCTCGATGCGATCGCGCGGCAGCAGCTTGCCGCGCGCAAGATGCTTCGCGCGCGCTTCCTCGCCGCCGCCGGCGCCGGCCACTGACAGGCGCTGCCGCAATTCGGCGACCAGCGCCTTCATATGCACCGCGTTGTCGCTGAATTCGGGGCTCTTGGGGTCGATGCGGGATGCGATCCGGGTCATGGGCTGGTCGCCTTGAACAGTTCACGGCCGATCAGCATGCGGCGGATCTCGTTGGTGCCGGCGCCGATCTCGTAGAGCTTTGCATCGCGCAGGATACGGCCCGCAGGATACTCGTTGATATAACCATTGCCGCCCAGCACCTGGATGGCTTCGAGGCCTGCGTGTGTCGCGCGCTCGGATGCGTACAGCAGACAGGCGGCGGCGTCATAGCGTGTGGTGCGCCCGGCATCGCAGGCGCGGGCAACTGCATAGGCGTAGGCACGCGCCGAATTGCAGGCGGTGTAAAGGTCGGCGAGCTTGGCCTGCATCAGCTGGAAGCTGCCGATCGGTCGGCCGAACTGCTCGCGGTTGTGCAGGTAAGGCACGATGAGATCGAGCGCCGCCCGCATCAGGCCGAGCGGCCCGCCGGTCAGCACGAGGCGTTCGTAATCGAGTCCGGACATCAGGATCGCGGCGCCCTGACCGATTCCGCCCAGCAGGTTTTCCAGCGGCAAATGACAGTCGTCGAACACGAGTTCGCTGGTGTCCGAGCCGCGCATGCCGAACTTGTCGAGTTTCTGCGCGCTCCTGTAGCCCTTCATGCCGCGTTCGACGATGAAAGCCGTGATGCCTGGCGCGCCGCTGCCGGGCTCAACGGTCGCATAGACAACGGCCGTGTCGGCCTCGGGGCCATTTGTGATCCACATCTTGCTGCCATTCAGCACGAAGCCGTCACCACGGCGATCGGCCCGCGTGCGCATTGAAATGACATCGGAGCCGGACCCGGGCTCGCTCATCCCGAGCGCACCGACGTGTTCGCCGCTGATCAGCTTCGGAAGATAGCGGCGCTTCTGCGCGTCGTTGCCCCAACGGCGCAGCTGGTTGACGCATAGATTCGAATGCGCGCCATAGGACAGGCCGATTGAAGCGGAGACGCGGCTGATCTCCTCCATGGCGATGACATGCTCGAGATAGCCGAAACCGAGGCCTCCGAATTCCTCTGGCACGGTCATGCCGAGGAGTCCCATGGCGCCTAGTTCAGGCCACAGATCGCGCGGGAACAGATTGCTGCGGTCGATCTCGTCAGCCCGCGGCGCGATGCGGCGCAAGGCGAATTCGCGCACCGCCCGGCGCAGGTCGTCGGCCCGCTCGCCGAGCTGAAAGTCGAAGTCCACCTGGAACATGGCTCCTCCCGGGCGGCCGATGCCCCCCTTGTCAGGCGCATATTATTGTCCGACAATCCGACAGGCAAGTTTGAGACGGAGATATGTGACCCTTGTTCGAACCGCTTGGTTATGCACCCGCCTACCTGCGTGTCTCCGAGCTGATCCGGGACCGGATCCTGCGCCGTGACCTGAAGGAAGGCCAGGCGCTCCCGACTGAAACCGAGCTGGCGCGCCAGTTCGAGGTCAACCGTTCGACCGTGCGCGAAGCGCTCCGCAAGCTCGAGAGCAGCGGCTTGCTGGGGCGGCGCGCTGGCGGCAAGCGGCTCTATGTCACCCGGCCGACGCGCGAGTCGGTGGGCGGTGGCCTGTCACAGGCCCTCACCCTGCATGAAACCCGTGTCGTGGACGTCTGGGAGGCTTTGCAGGCCGTGCAGCCGGGCATCGCACAGGCGGCGGCGTTACGCCGGACGCCTGCGGCGCTTGCACGTCTCGCGGCTTGTGCCCAGCGCTTCGCCGGTCGGCGCGGTAATCGTGATCTCGCGGTCGAAGACGTTGCGGATTTTTTCAATGCGCTGGGGGAAGCCAGCGACAACCCGGTCTTCATGCTGCTGAACGAGCCGTTGCTGCGACTGCTGAAGCCGAGCCTGGCCGTGATCATCGACCGCGTGCCACAGGCGCGCGGGCGCATCGAATCGGCGCAAAAACACATCGTGAATGCCGTCGCGGAGAAAAATGCGGAAGCGGCCGCGGCCTGGATGACGCGTCATGTCCGCGACTTCCGCCGCGGCTACGAGGTTGCCGGCATTCCGCTGTCCACGGAAGTCGGCCAGGACCTTGAGGTCCGCTGAGCCGCGATTAGGCGAGCTCGACTGCAATGGCCGTGGCTTCGCCGCCGCCAATGCAGAGCGCGGCGACGCCGCGTTTTTTGCCGCGCTGGATCAAGGCATGCAACAGCGTCGTCATGATGCGCGCGCCCGTGGCCCCGATCGGATGGCCGAGCGCGCAGGCGCCGCCATTCACGTTGACGCGCTGGTGCGGGATGCCGATGTCCTTCATGGCAGCCATGGTCACGACCGCAAAGGCTTCGTTGACCTCAAAGAGGTCGACATCATCCGCGCGCCAGCCGGCCTGCTTCAGGACCCTGGCGATGGCGCCCGCGGGTGCGGTCGTGAACCACTCGGGCGCATGCGCGAAGCTTGCATGCGCGACGATGCGCGCGATGGGCTTGAGGCCCGCGCCTGCGGCCGCCTGCGGGCTCGCGAGCAAGAGCGCGGCCGCGCCGTCGGCAATGGACGACGAACTCGCCGCCGTGACGGTGCCGTCCTTCGCGAAGGCAGGCTTGAGATTCGGGATCTTGTCGATCGAGACGGCGAATGGTGTTTCGTCGCGCGCGACGATGCGCTCACCCTTGCGATCGGCGACCGTGACCGGTGCGATTTCAGCCTCGAATGCCCCGGATTCGACGGCCGTGAGCGCGCGGCGCACCGATTCCGCGGCGAATGCATCCTGGTCCGCACGCGTGAAGCCGTATTTCGCGGCGGTCGCATCGGCGAAACAGCCCATCAGCTTGCCGTCCCAGGGACTCTGCAGGCCGTCGTAGAACATGTGGTCGAGGATCTCGCCATGACCCATGCGATAGCCCGCGCGAGCCTTCGGCAGCAGATAGGGCGCGCTGGTCATGGACTCCATGCCGCCCGCCAGCACCAACGCGGCGCCGCCGGCCGCGATCTGGTCGGAAGCGAGCATCACGGCTTTCATGCCGGATCCGCACATCTTGTTGACCGTGGTGGCCGGGACCGAGATCGGCACACCGGCGGCAATCGCCGCCTGGCGTGCCGGCGCCTGGCCCTGGCCTGCCGGCAGCACGCAGCCCATCACGACTTCATCGATGGCGGCCGGATCGGCGCCGGCAGCTGCGATGGCGGCGCGCAGGGCGGTGGCACCGAGGGTGGGGGCCGTGACCGTGGCGAATGTCCCCAGCATCGAGCCGATCGGTGTGCGCCGCGCGGCCAGGATGACGACCGAATTCTGAGTCATGTTATTGATCCTGCTGGTATTTGTGGGGTTGGTTCCGCGCCCTGCCGCGAGCCGATGTCACGGAGTCCTTACTGCATCCGTCTATTTTGCCCTGCAAAAAGAAAATTGTCTTGCGGCTTAGCGAGGTCAGCCGGCCGCCGCCATGCTGCCGCTACACTGTCGGTCCGGTCCGCTGGAGGTCCGCGATGAGCAGTCCGGCCGAACGCATCGACAGGGACGCCGACCCGGCGCGCGGACCGTTGCGCTTCGTCAGTGCGGCCTCGCTGTTCGACGGCCATGACGCAGCCATCAACATCATCCGCCGGATCCTGCAGGCCCATGGCGCCGAGGTGATTCACCTCGGCCACAATCGCAGTGTCGCCGACATCGTTCGCGCGGCCATTCAAGAGGATGCCGACGGTGTCGCCGTCAGCAGCTACCAGGGCGGTCACAACGAGTATTTCCGCTACATGGTGGACATGCTGCGCGAGCGGGGCGCAGGTCACATCAAGGTCGTGGTGGGCGGTGGCGGCACGATCGCGGCGCATGAGATCGAGGAACTCGAGGCCTATGGCATCCAGAAGATCTATACGCCCGACGACGGTCTGCGCCTGGGCCTCGACGGGATGATCAGCGACGTGTTCCGGCGGGTGCAGAGCGCAGCCCGGCCGGCTTTCGACGGCAGCTCCGTCTCGGCGGACGATCCGGTGGGACTCGCGCGCGCCATTTCCGCGCTGGAGCAGGGAGGCGACGAGGCACTGGTGACGAGAATCCGCAGTCTCGCCGCCAAGACGCTGAACCGCCCGCCGGTGCTCGGCATCACCGGCACGGGCGGTGCCGGCAAGTCCTCGCTGACGGACGAGATCCTGAATCGGATCGTGCGCTTCTTCCCGGACCGCAAAGTCGCCGTCGTCGCAATGGACCCGACCCGCCGCCGCTCCGGCGGCGCGCTCCTTGGCGACCGGATCCGCATGAACGCGCTCGCGAACGAACAGCTCTTCATGCGCTCGCTCGCGACCCGCCGCCAGCATCTGGCGACGAGCGCGGTGCTCGCCGATACCGTGCAACTGCTGAAGGCCGCCGGATTTGACCTGATCGTCGTCGAGACTGCGGGTATCGGCCAGAGCGACACGGAAATCGTGGATCTGGTGGATCTCTCCATGTACGTGATGACGAGCGATTACGGTGCGGCGAGCCAGCTCGAGAAGATCGACATGCTGGACTTCGCCGATTTCATCGCGCTCAACAAGTTCGAAAAACGCGGCGCCGAAGATGCCTTGCGCGACGTGCGCAAGCAGGTCGCGCGCAATCGCAAGTTGTTCAAGACGCCGCCCGAGCAGCTGCCGGTCTACCCGACCATTGCAAGCCAGTTCAATGACGCGGGCGTCAACACGCTGTTTGCGGCGCTGTGCGCAAAGCTCCACGAGCAATGGGGCCGTCTGCGGCCGTGGCAGCCCCAGGGGCTCGCGCCGATCGGCCCGCCGCATCGCCAGGCGATCATTCCGGGTGAGCGCGTGCGGTATCTCGCTGAAATCGCAGCGGGCGGACGCAAGGCGCATCAGGCCGCATTGGCTGCCGCGGAAGCGGCGAGCCGCGCCCATGGTCTGCATCGTGCGTTGGCCGCAGCCGGCGATTCTTTGCTTCCGGGCGCACTCGACCGTTTTGCGGAGGCGGGGCTGCGCGACGCTGACGGCGCAATACAGAAATTGCGGCGCGAATACAACGCGGCGCTCGACGTCGTCGGTGCGGAGGGCATCGCGCTCCTGAAGGCCTGGCCTGAGCGTGACGCGGCCGCGACCGCGGACGAATACGGCTACCAGGTCCGCGACCGCGAAGTCCGCGGCGCGAATTACACCGAGTCGCTAGCGCACCTGAAGCTGCCGAAGATTGCGACACCACGTTACCGCGACTGGGGCGATCTGCTGGCGTATCTCCTCACCGAAAACCTGCCTGGTTCCTATCCGTACACGGGTGGCATTTATCCGTACCGCCGCGAGGATGAGGATCCGACCCGCATGTTCGCCGGCGAAGGCATGCCGGAGCGCACCAACCGGCGCTTCCATTACGTCGCTGCCGGGCACAAGGGCGCGCGGCTCTCGACGGCTTTCGACTCGACCACGCTGTACGGCGAGGACCCCGACGAGCGCCCGGACATCTACGGCCGCATCGGCAACTCGGGTGTCTCGATCGCGACGCTCGACGACATGAAGCGTCTGTACTCGGGCTTTGACCTCTGCGCGCCGTCGACTTCCGTCTCGATGACGATCAATGGCCCGGCGCCGATGATCCTCGCGATGTTCATGAATACGGCCGTGGACCAGCAGGTTGAGCGGCAGCTGCGCGAGAGCGGCCGCTGGCCCGACGCCGAAGCGAAGATCGCAAAGCTGTTCGAAGGCCGGGAGCGGCCGCTTTATCGCGGTGAACTGCCGCCCGGTCACGACGGCAGTGGCCTCGGGCTCCTGGGTGTCAGCGGCGAGCAGCTTGTCGATCGCGAGACCTACCAGAAAATCCGTGCGGACGCGCTCGCAGGTGTGCGCGGGACGGTACAGGCGGACATCCTGAAAGAGGACCAGGCCCAGAACACCTGCATATTCTCGACCGAGTTTGCGCTCCGGATGATGGGCGACATGCAGCAGTTTTTCATCGACAACCGGGTGCGCAATTTCTATTCGGTGTCGATCTCCGGCTATCACATTGCGGAAGCCGGCGCGAACCCGGTCTCGCAGCTCGCATTCACGCTGGCGAACGGCTTTACGATCGTCGAGTACTACCTGTCGCGCGGCATGCGAATCGACGATTTCGCGCCGAATCTGTCGTTCTTCTTCAGCAATGGCATGGACCCGGAATACGCCGTGATCGGGCGTGTCGCGCGCCGCATCTGGGCGCGAGCGATGCGCGATCGTTATGGCGCGGGACCGCGCAGCCAGATGCTGAAGTACCACGTGCAGACTTCGGGCCGCTCGCTGCACGCGCGCGAGATCCAGTTCAATGACATTCGCACGACGCTGCAGGCGATGTATGCGCTCTTTGACAGCTGCAACAGCCTGCACACCAATGCCTATGACGAGGCGATCACGACGCCGACCGAGGAAAGCGTGCGCCGCGCGGTCGCGATCCAGCTGATCATCGCGCGCGAGCTGGGCCTCAACCAGAACCAGAATCCCTGGCAGGGATCATTCGCGCTCGAGCGGCTGACCGAAGTGGTAGAGGAGGCCGTCTACCGGGAATTCGAGAGCATCTCGGAGCGTGGCGGCGTGCTGGGTGCGATGGAGACCATGTACCAGCGTGGTAAAATCCAGGAAGAATCGCTCTACTACGAGCACAAGAAGCACGACGGCAGCCTGCCGATCGTGGGCGTGAACACGTTCCTGCCGGAGCATGCGAATCCCGACCAGAACCGGCATGCCGAACTGATCCGCTCGACCGAGGATGAAAAGCAGGCACAGGTCTTCGCGGTGCGCGCGTTCAACGACGTCCATGCGACTGCGCAGGGCGCGGCGCTCGATCGATTGCAGGCTTCGGCGGCCACGGCTGGGAACGTGTTCGGAGAGCTCATGGAGACCGTGAAGTCGGCCTCGCTCGGCCGCATCTCACGCGCACTCTATGCCGTCGGGGGCCAGTACCGCCGCAACATGTAAAGCATGTAAAGGGGACGCAACCCTTTATCTGCTCGCATAAAGGGTTGCGTCCCCTTTAGAGGAGCGGTTCGTCAAGCGAGGCTGCGATCCGCGCGCGCGATGCGTCGCGCAACTGCGCCGCGGTGTCGCCAACGCCGCCACTACCTTCGAGCGGCGCAAGCGCCTCAACCTCGATTCGCGACCAGCGTGGCACGAAGGTTTTCGCACGCAGCGCGCGCCGGGTGCCACGGATGGCAACCGGCGCGACCGGCACGCCGGCCCGTGCAGCGGTCGCGAAAGCCCCGGTGTGAAAGCGCGCAACACCCGTCTGCACGCTGAAGGTCCCTTCCGGGAAGAATGCGACCGACTGGCCCTGGGTGACGGCGCGCAGGATGCGCCGGGCATCGTTGGCGCCCTCGTGGCGGTTGCTGCGGTCGACAAAGTGATGACCGAGCCGCCGCATCAGTGTGCCCGCCAACGGGATGCGCGACGCCTCCTTCTTGATCACGAAACCGAAGCGCGGTGGCAGGACCGCGAACAGCAGGGGCCCATCGAGGTAGCTCGCGTGATTCGCGACCACGACACAGGGGCCCGCCGGCAGGCGGTCCATGCCGATCCGGTGGACGGGCAGGCCACAGAGCAGGAAATACGCACGGCAAATGAAGCCGGCCGCGCCGCGGCGCTGCGAAAGCCTCGGCAAGGCGAGCACGGGCAAGGCCGCGATCAACAGCATCAGGACCACCAGCAGCCAGGCGTAGACGCCCCAGACCAGACGCAGCGGATTGGTGGTCATCGTTTCCCGCCGGCCGGCCACCGGGGGTACTGTGAACTGGTTCCGGTTATGTTAATGGTCATTGTCGTATGTGAGACCGGTCACGTTCGACCGCATCGGAGGCAAACCATACTGTGCCCTCATTCTGTCGCACAGGCCCGCCGCCTGCCATCACTAGCCGGCGGCGGCGCCGTCCGCGAACGAGAGCAGGGCAAGTCAATGAGCGCAGCCATGAAGTCCTCGACATCGATACGCGCCGCGACACTCGCGGCGGCTGACACGGCGGGCGACTCCGTCGAGCCGATGATCGTCCGATTCCTCGACGCAGTCTGGATGGAGCGTGGGCTGTCGCCCAACACGCTCGCCGCCTACCGCGCTGACCTCACGGCGCTGTCGCGCTGGTTGCGTCAGCGCGGCACGGCGCTTACGCGCACGATGCGCAATGATTTGCTCGCATTCATCGCCTGGCGTGTCGAGACGGGCGCGCGGCCGCGCTCCACGGCGCGCCAGTTGTCGAGCTTCCGCCGCTTTTTCCGTTACCTGGTCCGCGAGGGTGTCGTCAAGGAAGATCCCACGGCCCAGATCGCAATGCCAAAGATCGGCCGCTCGTTGCCGAAGTCGCTGACCGAAGCCCAGGTGGACGCACTTCTGGCTGCTCCGCTGACCAGTGATCCGCTCGGCTCCCGCGACCGCGCGATGCTCGAAGTGCTTTACGCGACCGGCCTGCGCGTTTCCGAACTCGTAAGCCTCAGGCACGGCCAGGTCAACCAGAATCAGGGCGTAATACGTATCGTTGGCAAGGGCAATCGCGAACGGCTCATCCCGCTCGGCGAGGAGGCCGTGCGCTGGCTCGGAGATTTCGTGCGCGGCGCACGTGGCGAGATCCTGCTCGACCGCCAGACCGATCACCTGTTTCCGACCCGGCGCGGTGACTGCATGACCCGCCAGGCCTTTTGGCACATCATCAAGCGTTACGCGAAGAAGGCCGGCATCGAAAAGGAACTGTCGCCGCACACGCTGCGCCATGCTTTTGCGACCCACCTTTTGAATCACGGCGCCGACCTGCGGGTCGTGCAGATGCTGCTGGGTCACAGCGACCTTTCCACGACCCAGATCTATACTCACGTGGCGCGCGAGCGCATGAAGGAACTGCACTCGCAGCACCACCCGCGAGGCTGATAGAATCGCAGGCGCTGAACCGTGCCCCCGTGCCGCGGTCCAAACCGCATGCAACCGCCTGTCGAGAGCCACGTGAATAATCCAGTCCGAATCCTTCCGTCTGTCGCTGCGCTCGTCCTGCTGCTGGTGGCGCCGGGCGCGATGACGCAGACCACACCCAAAACCGACGTGCGCGCCGAGATCGCGCGCCGCCTGGACGTCAAGCTGGAAGACGTCCGGCCCGCTCCGATTCCCGGCCTCTACGAAATCCGTTCCGGCACCGAGGTCGGCTACGTGTCGCTGGATGGCCGCTACTACGTTGACGGCGACATCTTCGACATGGAGACCAAAGTCAACCTGACCGAGAGCCGCCGCACACAGGGGCGGCTGGATCTGTTGTCGAAGGTCTCCGACGCCGACGCCATCGTGTTCGCGCCGAAGGGTCCTATTCGGCACACGCTCACGGTATTCACGGACATCGATTGCCCCTATTGCCGTCGCATGCACCAGGAAATGGCTGAGTTGAACCGGCTGGGCATCGCGGTCCGCTACCTGATGTTCCCGCGCAGCGGCCCGGACACGGATTCCTGGCACAAGGCGGAAGCGGTCTGGTGCAGCGCCGATCGTCGCGATGCGCTGACCCGCGCGAAGCGCGGCGAAGACATCAAGGCGCCGGATTGCAAGGCGCCGATCGCCGAGCAATATGCGCTGGGTAACGCGCTTGGGATTCGCGGGACGCCAGGAATAATCACCGACAAGGGCGAATATCTGGCTGGCTACATGCCTGCGGCCCAGCTCAGTGAACACCTGTCCGCGCCCGCCGTGGCCGCGGCGTCCGACTGATCCAGCGAACCTAGCGCTCTAGCAGCGGCAACTTCTCTGCGACGTCCTTCCATGCGTCCGCATCGGCCGGCGGCTCACCGCGTTGCGTGATTACCGGCCATCCCTTTGTCAGCTCGGCATTGATGGCGAGAAACTGCTCCTGCCCCGCCGGCAGCTCTTCTTCGGAATAGATTGCCTCGACCGGACATTCGGGCTCACAGAGCGTGCAATCGATGCATTCTTCCGGGTCGATGACCAGGAAGTTCGGCCCTTCGTGGAAGCAGTCCACCGGACAGACTTCCACGCAGTCCATGTACTTGCACTTGATGCAGCTTTCGGTGACGACAAATGTCATCCCGGTGACTCCAGGCGGGTTTCGCGGCGGCGCGCATTGTGCCACAGGCAGACTGGCACGGCAGTCAGCCTCAACGGCCACCAAGACGCTGGTCGATGGTCGTGAAGTAAAGGCCCTGCGAGCCCGCGGCGCGGTCCTCGAGGTACTTGCGGAGCGCGAATGCGACACTCGGGAATGCAATCTCCGGCCAGGGGATTTCCGCCTCGGCGCAAAGCATCACCTCGAGACTCTCCACGCCGACGCCGTAGGACGGTTCCGCCAGCATGGCCCGGAACATCACGTGCACCTGATGCGCGTGCAGGACGTGCACGATCGCGCAGAGACTCCCGATATCGACCCGTGCAAGCGCCTCTTCCCAGCACTCCCGCGCTGCCGCCTGCTGCAGGGTTTCCTCGTTTTCCATGAAGCCCGCGGGGATCGTCCAGAATCCGCGGCGTGGTTCGATGGCGCGCCGGCACAGCAGGATCCGCCCCTCGTGCTCCGGCACGCAGCCTGCCACCAGCTTCGGGTTTTCGTAGTGAATGGTGCCGCAGGCCGTGCAGACCTGGCGTTGCAGGTGGTCGCCATCGGGAATGCGAAGCGCGACGCGCGCCCCGCAGCTGGAGCAGAAGTTCATGGCCCGATTTATACTCGCCCCCGCACCGCCGGGGTGGTGGAATTGGTAGACACAGCAGACTCAAAATCTGCCGACCGCAAGGTCATGCGAGTTCGATTCTCGCCCTCGGCACCAGTTTGCGACCTTTTCCGCCCCTGGGGCATCTAAACCCCTGATGCCCAAGATTGCGGACATATCCATTCCCGAATCGGTCAGCCTCGCTGCCCGTCAGGGCGACAATCAGGCGCTCGAGGCCGTCTATCAGGCGACTGCAGCGCCGCTTTACACGCTGTTGCGCCGCCTGGTGCGGCGGCCGGCGATCGCGGAGGAATTACTGCAGGAGACGTTTGTGGACGTGCTCGAGCACATCGGCACATTCGAGGGCCGCTGCCCGCTTGCGGCCTGGATCCGTTCGATCGCCGTCAACCGGGCCTTGATGTACCTGCGTTCGCCCTGGCATCGTAGCCTCGAATGGCTGGACGCGGATCCGGGCCGTCTGGAGAGCCTTAGGTCGGGGAGCCCGGAAACCGCGGCCGCTGCCGATCCCGGTCTTGAGCGAGCCCTCATGCGCGTGCCAGCACTCACGCGCGCCGTGGTCTGGCTGCACGATGTCGAGGGCTATACACATGCTGAAATCGGGACAGCACTGGGTCGCACCCCCAGTTTCTCGAAGACCCAGCTTGCGCGCGCCCACGCCCGCCTGCGCGATCTGCTTGCAGGCGCGGAGATCATCGAGGAGGGCACACCATGCACACCGGCCTGAGTGAATGGAGCGCCCGGTTGGCGGCTCTGCCGGAATTCGAGCCGCCCCCGGATGGCTGGGAGGCAATCCAGGCCGCGCGCGGGCTGCGCGAGGAGGCCGGGGAATCCCGGCGCTGGCCGATCGCGATCGCAGCCTGCGTGCTCTCCGCCGTGGCCGGTCTCGCCTGGCAGCTGCAATCGACTCAGGGTGAACTGAGGTACGGGAATTCGCTGGCTGCCGATCCCGCAATCGGTGCGGGCGACGCCGTGCGTGCGGAAAACGCCCGGCTCGAAGCGCTGCTCTCGTCGCTTCCGGAAATGCGTGTCATACGCGGCAGCACGGCATTCACCGTTTCGCAGCTCGAAGACCGGCTGGCATTCGTCGATGACCGGCTGAGCCGCATCACACTCGAGCCGAATGCGCCGGAGCATGCCGAACGGCTCTGGCGCGAGCGCGTCGAATTGATGAATTCGCTGGTGCAGGTCCGCTACGCGGATGTGGCCAGCCCACTCTGATGACCTGGAGGTCAGGATGAACAGGATAATTCTGGCGGTTGTGGCGACAGCGGCACTGGGTTGCGTGGCAGCACCCGCGCTCGCTCAGGCAAGCGATGAAGCCACGCTTGAAAAGCGCCTCGAGGATGCCCAGCAGCGGCTCGAGGCCGCGGCCCGCGAAGTTGCGGAACTATCCGCCGAAGCCGGTGGGCCGCAGGCGATGCGTGAATTCGAATTTCTCCTGCCATCGCCGCGCCGCGCCATGCTCGGCGTTAATCTCGGCGCCACCGAAGCCGGTGGCGGTGTGAAGGTCAACGGGGTCAGCCCGGGTGGAGCCGCGGCGGAGGCTGGCGTTCAGGCGGGGGATGTCATCGTCGCGATCGATGCCAAGCCGGTGGCCACCGGCCGCGACCTCGTCGGCGCCATGCAGGACGTCGAGCCCGGCCAGAAAGTTGCACTCGACCTGCGGCGCGGGGCGAAGCCCGTGAAAATCACGGTCGTGGCGCGCCCGATGGATCAAGTGTTCTTTGCCGGGCCGCCAATGGGGGATGTCGAATTCGGTACGATCCAGGCGATTCCGGCAATGCCCTCGATGCACGCCATGGGGATGGCGCGTGGGCACCAGTGGCTGCTGGAGGGCTGGAGCGATGCGGAACTGGTGGAGGTTACACCTGCACTGGGCCGCTATTTCGGCACCGACAAAGGTGTGCTGGTGGCACGCGCACCGACCGACGCGACGCTCGGGCTGCAGGATGGCGATGTGATCGTCGCGATCGGCGGGCGCGAGCCGCAGAGCGGGGCGCATGCGATGCGCATCCTGCGTTCCTATCAGCCGGGTGAATCGGTCGAGATTCGCGTCCTGCGCGATCGCAAGGCGCAGACACTGAAAGCCTCGGTGCCGGAAGATACAGTGGAGCGCGGACTGCACATGAGAGTTGCGCCACCCCGGCTGCCGGTGGAACCCCCGAGCGCGAGCTGAATCTGGCAAACGCCGTGCTAGTCTGCGCGGCGCATGCGCCGCGCAGACTTTGCTTATCCGCTTCCCAGGGTACTGATCGCCCAGCATCCTCTGCCGGAGCGTGCGGCGAGCCGCCTGCTGGCTCTTGATGGCGGAAGTGGTGCGTTGCAGGACCTGATGTTTAGGGACCTGGTGACACTGTTGCGTCCCGGCGACCTGCTGGTGCAGAACGACACGCGTGTCCTGCCGGCGCGCCTGCGTGGGCGCAAGGCGAGTGGCGGCTCCTGCGAGATTCTGCTGGAGCGCATCCTCGATGAACGCCGAATCCTGGCGCAGGCGCGCGCCAGCAAGGGCTTCCGGCCTGGAAGTGAGATCCTGTTCCCGGATGGCGCGCGCGCTGTCGTAATCGGGCGCCGCGAAGACCTCTACGAATTCGAGCTGGATCGCCCGGCCCTCGATTACTTCGAGCGGCACGGCAGTATCCCGCTGCCGCCCTATGTCGAGCGCGAGGCCATTGCGGCCGATCGCGAGCGTTACCAGACCGTGTATGCCGCAGAGCCTGGTGCGGTCGCGGCGCCGACTGCGGGACTGCATTTCGACCGGCTAACCATGGCGGGCCTGGAAGCAGCAGGCATTGCCATTGCGCGACTCACGCTGCACGTCGGCGCAGGCACGTTCCAGCCGCTGCGAGTGGATGAGATCGATGAGCATCGCATGCACGCCGAGCGTTTCCGGATTTCGCAGGAAACCGTGGCTGCGGTCAGCGCGACGCGCAGGCAGGGTGGGCGCGTGGTAGCGGTCGGCACTACAGTGGTTCGCAGTCTGGAGGCGGCGGCGGCCGGTGGCGCGCTCACCGTGGGTGCGGGCGAGACGAATATTTTCATCAGGCCCGGTCATCGCTTCCGCGTGGTCGATGCGCTGCTGACCAATTTCCACTTGCCGGAATCGACGCTGCTGATCCTGGTCACCGCCTTCGCGGGGCGGGAACGCGTACTCGCCGCGTATCATCATGCGATCGCCGGGCGCTACCGGTTCTTCAGTTATGGTGATGCAATGTTCGTGACGCCAGATCCCGCCGTGCTTGATTTACGCGAGGCGCGGTCTTGAAATTCGACGTGCTGGCGCGGGACGGAGGCGCGCGCTGCGGCCAACTCGGCTTCGCGCGCGGGTTGGTCGAGACACCGGCCTTCATGCCGGTCGGTACCTATGGGACCGTCAAGGGCGTCACGGCCGAGGAACTCGTCGCCTGTGGCGCGCAGATCGTGCTCGCCAACACTTTTCACCTGATGCTGCGCCCGGGTGCTGAGGTCGTGCGCGCTCACGGTGGCCTGCACGGGTTCATGCACTGGCAGCGGCCGATACTGACTGACTCGGGCGGTTTCCAGGTATTCAGCCTGGCGAAGATGCGAAAGGTTTCGGAGCAGGGCGTCAGCTTCCAGTCTCCGGTCAATGGAGACCCGGTGTTCCTCGATCCCGAGCGTTCGATGGAAGTGCAGCACGCGCTTGGCTCTGACATTGCCATGGTTTTCGACGAGTGCACGCCGTATCCGGCGACTGAGCGCCAGGCGCGCGAGTCCATGGAACTGTCGCTGCGCTGGTCGGCGCGCAGTCGGCGCGCCTGGGACGCCGTAGAGGCAACCGGCGTGCTGTTTGGGATCGTGCAAGGCGGCGTCCACGATGCACTGCGCAGCGAATCGCTCGCCGGACTCCTGCACATCGGTTTCGACGGACTCGCGATCGGCGGTCTTTCGGTCGGTGAGCCCACCGGCGAGCGGCAGCGGGTGCTCGAACAACTGCTGCCGCAGATGCCGCCAGAGCGGCCGCGCTACCTGATGGGTGTCGGCCGGCCCGAGGACCTCGTCGAAGCAGTCGCGCTCGGTGTGGACCTCTTCGACTGCGTGATGCCGACGCGCCACGCGCGAAACGGGCACCTGTTCGTGCCGGGTGGTGTCATGAACATTCGCAATGCCCGCTATGCCGAAGACACGCAACCCATCGACCCGGACTGCGCCTGCTATACCTGCCGTCATTACAGCCGCGCCTATCTGAGGCATCTCGATCGTTGCGGGGAGATGCTCGGCCCGCGGCTCGCCACATTGCACAACCTGCATTACTACCTGAATCTCATGGCCGGGCTTCGTGCAGCGATCGCAGACGGCCGCCTGGCCGCTTTCCGCGCCGTGTTCTACGCTGCGCGCCGGCCACAGCCCGGCTCTGTGGCATAATCACGCGCCCAATTCGGGGCCGGCGCCGCCGGCCCGTTGTCGCAGAGGATGATCGATGGACTTTTTCATATCGCCCGCCTGGGCCCAGGCCGCCGGAGGGTCGTCCACCAGCGCATGGGTCAACATCCTGCCGCTGGTACTGATCTTCGTCGTGTTCTATTTCCTGCTGATCCGGCCGCAGACCAAGCGCGCCAAGGAACACCGCGAGATGGTCGCAAAGCTCTCGGCCGGCGACGAAGTTGTGACTAATGGCGGAATCCTCGGTCGCATAAGCGAGATCGACGAGAGCTTCGTGACACTCGAAGTCGCGCCGAAAGTCACCATCCGGGTGCAGAGACACCAGGTCACGCAGCTGATGCCGAAAGGCACCTTCAAGGGCGCCTGAGCGCCCGCGACGGCTGCCGTGAAGCCAAGCCATTCCTGGTGGAAGGGTGCTGCGCTGTCGGCCGTCCTGCTGGTGGCCGGTCTGCTGGCGCTGCCGAATCTTTATGGCGAGTCGGAAGCGTTGCAGCTTTCGCGGCGCGATCGCGCGTTGTTCGATGCCGCCTCGGTCACCGAATTCGAGGGTGTGCTGAACGGCGCACAGATCCCGTTTGACGAATCATTTGTCGACGACAATGGCCGTTTGTGGATCCGCTTCAGCAGCGTTTCCAACCAGCTTGCTGCCCGCGACCTGATTCAGAGCCGCTACGAGGGCCAGTTCGCGATCGCGACGACATTCGCATCGCGCGCACCGGAATGGATCAACCGGCTGGGCCTCGAGCCCATGAGCCTGGGCCTCGACCTGCGTGGCGGCATCTACATCGTCTATGAGGTCGATGTCGAGGGTGCGGTGCAGCAATTACTGCAGCGCCTGGAGCGGGATTTCCGCAAGGCGCTGCGCGACGCGAAGGTGCAGTATGAAGACGTGAGCGTTACCGGGGTGGTCACGCAAGTCCGACTTCGCGATCCGGCACAGGCTGAAGCGGCACTGCGCGCGCTGCGCGACTACGATTCCACGCTTTCGATCGAGCAGGGCGCCGAAGCTGGATTGCTGGTGGCCCAACTGACGCCGGCCCAGATCAAGCAGCGCCAGGACTTTTCGATCCAGCAGAACATTACCGCGCTCAACAATCGCGTCAATGCGCTGGGTGTCGCCGAACCGGTGATCCAGCGCCAGGGCATCAACCGCATTGCCGTGCAGCTGCCAGGCATCCAGGATGCGTCCGAAGTCGTGCGCCTGCTCGGCAAGGTCGCGACCCTCGAATTTCGTCTTGTAGACACCGCCAACAGCCCGCTGGAAGCGCAGCGCAGTGGTCGGGCACCACTCGGCTCAAAGCTGTACAAGGAGCGCAGCGGCAGCCCGGTACTTCTGCAGCGGGAAGTCATTGCGACCGGCGAGCAGTTGATCGACGCCTCGTTCGCGCCGTCACAGGGCGAGCCGGCCGTCAGCGTCAAGCTGGACAGCCGTGGCGGCGATGAGATGCTGCGCACGACGCGCGAGAATCTGGGCCGACCGATGGCCGTCGTGTTCATCGAGAAGGAGCGTGAGCAGGTTGAACGTGATGGTCAGAAGGTGGTCATCGACCGTTCCAAGGAAGAGGTCATCAGCGTCGCGACGATTCGCGGCGTGTTTTCGAACAACTTCCAGATCACCGGACTGTCGGCCGCGGAAGGCACCGAGCTTGCGAAAATGCTGCGCGCCGGCGCGCTGGCGGCACCGATCTACATCGTCGAGCAACGCCTGATCGGGCCGAGTCTCGGGCGCGACAACATCGAGCGCGGCTTCAAGGCGCTGCTGATCGGCATGGGGGCGTTGTTCGCATTCATGCTGGTGTATTACCGCGTTTTCGGCATTGTGGCGAGCGCGGTGCTGATTGCCAACGTGATACTGATCACTGCGCTCCTGTCACTGTTCAAGGCGGCGCTGACATTGCCTGGCATTGCCGGCATCGTGCTGACGGTCGGCATGGCAGTGGATGCCAATATCCTGATTTATGAACGCATTCGCGAAGAGCTCCGTAACGGCAATTCGCCGCTGGCATCGATCAACGCCGGATTTGAACGTGCATTTTCCGCGATCGTGGATTCCAACGTGACGACACTGATCGCGGGCATCATGTTGTTTGCATTCGGCACTGGACCCATCAAGGGTTTTGCCGTTGTGCTGAACCTCGGCATCCTGACGTCGATGTTCACGGCATTGGTCGGCAGCCGTGCGATGCTGCACCTGATCTATGGCCGCCGCCGCCGCGTTGAGCGCCTCTCAATCTGAGGAACCGGCGATGGAATTCTTCAAGCGTACACCACGCATCAAGTTCCTCGGAAGGCGCCGTTACTGGTACACCGTGTCAGCGCTGATGATCGTCGGTTCGTTCGTCATGGTCTTCACGCGCGGGCTCAATTTCGGGATCGATTTCACGGGGGGCGTCGTCGTCGAGGCGCACTTCCCGCAGGCGCCGGATCTCGAGCAACTGCGGGATTCGCTGTCTGATGGCGGTCTCGAGGACGCGGAGGTCCAGAGTTTTGGCACGGCTCAGGACGTGCTGGTGCGTCTGCCACCCGTCGAAGAAGCCGCCGCGCGGCTGGTGAACGAGCAGGTGCGTGCGGCACTTGCGGCCGTGGATGCCGGCGTGGAAATCCGCCGCACCGAGTCGGTGGGTCCGCGAGCCGGCAGGGAATTGGCGGAAAAGGGTGCGACGGCGCTGTTGATGTCCCTGCTGTTCATCGCGATTTACGTGATCGTCCGTTTCCAGTGGAAATTCTCGGTTGGCGCAATCATTGCCGTGCTGCATGACCCGATCGTTGTGGTCGGCCTGTTTGCAGTTACCGGAATTACCTTTGACTTGTCCGTCATGGCGGCGATTCTCGCGGTAATCGGCTACTCACTGAATGACACCGTGGTCGTATTCGATCGCGTGCGTGAGCGCCTCGTGCAGATGCGCAAGGCAACGCCGACAGAAGTCATGGACACGGCGATCAATGAGACGCTGTCGCGGACATTGCTGACTTCCGGCTCGACCGCGCTGGTCGTGGTGGCCCTGGTCCTGTTTGGGGGCGAGGCATTGCGGCCATTCAGTCTCGCCTTGCTGATCGGCATCGTTGTTGGCACCTACTCTTCAATCTACGTCGCCGGCGCGCTGGCGCTCGATCTGGGCCTGTCGCAGCGCGACCTGATGCCGCCTGAAAAGCGCGGGGAAGTGGACGCGTTGCCGTGAGCCCGATCGGAGGACGCCGGCGTGCTTGAGTTCCTGAGTGATCCGGCCGTCTGGGTATCGTTCCTGACCTTGACGCTGCTTGAGATCGTTCTCGGCGTCGACAACATCATTTTCCTGTCCATCCTGGTGTCGCGGCTGCCAAAGGAACTGCAGGCCCGCGGGCGCAAGCTGGGGCTCGCCTTTGCCATGCTGACGCGGATCGGCCTGCTGTTCTCGATTACCTGGCTGACGAAACTGACGGCGCCGCTGTTCTCGATCACGGTCCTGGCCGAGGAGATCTCGGGCCGCGATCTGATCCTGTTCGCCGGTGGACTGTTCCTGATGGCCAAGAGCGTCAGCGAGATCCACAACGCGCTCGAGGGCCCGGCGGATCCGGGGTCACCCAAGCTCAAGCTGCATGCGAAGTTCATGTACGTGATCATCCAGATCGGCATCGTCGACATCATCTTCTCGCTGGATTCCGTGTTGACGGCGGTCGGTCTCGCCAACCACATCTCGATCATGGTCGCGGCGATCGTGCTCGCCGTGCTCGTGATGATGTTCCTGGCAGGCCCGATACACGAGTTCATCGAGCGCCACCCGACGATCAAGATCCTGGCACTGGCATTCCTGATCCTGATCGGAGTCGCGCTGGTCGGAGAATCCTTCGACATGCAGGTGCCGAAGGGTTATCTCTATTTCGCGATGGCGTTCTCGGTTTGCGTCGAGATGGTCAATATCCGGATGCGCCGCAAGAGCCACGGCGCGCCGGTCGCGTTGCGCGAGCGGGGAATTCCGGGAGACGACTAGGCGCTCAGGCGCTGCGATTCAATGCGCTGTGGTGGCGGCTGTAGCCGAAGTAGATCGCGAAGCCGATCAGGATCCAGCCGCCCATCCATTGCCAGTTGTCCATGAATGCCCGGCCGAACAGCCACAGGCAGGCTGCGGCGCCCAGGATGCAGACGACCGGCGCCGCCGGCACGCGAAAGGCGCGTGGCAGGTCGGGCCGCGTACGACGCAGCACCAGCACGCCGATGCAGACCGTCGCGAAGGCCAGCAGCGTGCCCATCGACACGAGATCGCCCAGCACGTTGATCGGCAGCAGGCCCGCGAGGATCAGTGCCGTTACGCCGACGATCACCGTGCCGACGTGCGGCGTGCGGAATTCGGGGTGGACACGGCCGAACAGCTTCGGGATTAGCCCATCGCGCGACATCGTGTAGAAGATGCGCGGCTGGCCGACCATCATCACCAGGATCACGGAACTGAGGCCCGCGAGCGCGCCGACCTCGACCAGTGTCTTGAGCCACAGCAGACTCGGGTAGCTTTCAAGCGCGGTCGCGACCGGTTTCGGCGTTCCGAGTTGCGTATAGGGGACCATGCCGGTCAGCACCGCGGCCATCGCGATGTACAGCACCGTACAGATGGCGAGTGAGCCCAGGATGCCGATCGGCATGTCGCGCTGCGG
>CAYYQQ010000047.1:19888-22022 GCA_964473595.1 uncultured Steroidobacteraceae bacterium
GCAAATGTGTACTCGAGCACCAGGTTCCAGCCGATGAACCAGGCGACGAATTCGCCGAGCGTCGCATAGGAGTAGGAGTAGGCGCTGCCCGAAACCGGCATCATCGCCGCAAACTCGGCGTAACAAAGGCCGGCGAAGCCGCAGGCGATTCCGGCCATCACGAAACTCAATATGATCGCGGGACCCGCATGATTGGCCGCGGCCTGGCCCGTCATCACGAAGATGCCGGCACCGATGACCGCGCCGATGCCGAGCATCACCAGGTGGCGCGCGGTCAGCACCCGCTTCAGCGTGATTTCACCCGCTACGACCTGTGCGGCTGCCGTAACCGGCTTGGTGCGGAACAGATTCATGCTGGTATTCCCCCCTGCAAGATCGTTGCGGACTCTAACCCACGACCGGGGCGATTGCGAGACTGCCCGGCCCTGTCATTCGCGCAGGTCGTCGCTGAGGAACGGCGCGAAGGACTCGACGAGTTCCGTGAAGATGCGTGGATTCCCGGCGATCAGGTTGCCGCCGTCGAGGTACGGATTGCCGGCCAGTGTGCCGATGCGGCCACCGGCTTCGGTAATCATCAGATTGCCCGCGGCCGTGTCCCAGGGCGCGAGTCCCAATTCCCAGAAACCGTCCAATCGACCCGCCGCGACATAAGCGAGATCGAGCGCGGCGGATCCGGGCCTGCGCACGCCGGCCGCGCGCTGCATGACCTGCTCGAGCATCGCGAGATAAGGTTTCAGCCAGCGCATGTTGGCGCGATAGGGGAATCCGGTGCCGATCAGCGAACCGTCGATCGAGCGTTGCCCGGACACGCGCAGCCTGCGGTTTTCGAGCTGTGCGCCCGCGCCGCGCGAGGCCGTGAAAAGCTCGCTGCGCAGCGGATCAAAGATCACGCCCGCCTCGACGCGGCCACGGTGCTGGCAGGCAATCGACACGGCAAATTGCGGGAAGCCGTGCAGGAAATTGGTCGTGCCGTCCAGCGGGTCGATGATCCAGACATATTCGTCGCCGCCCTGGCGGCCGCTTTCCTCGGCAAGGATGCCGTGATCCGGATAGGCCTTGTGGATCGTCTCGATCACCAGCTGCTCGGCCGCGCGATCGATTTCGGTGACGAAGTCGTTGCGGCTCTTTTCGCTGACCGTGATCCCGCCGACGCGATCGAGGTTTCGCACGATCAGCTCACCGGCGCGCCGCGCGGCGCCGACAGCGATATTGACCAGGGGATGCATGACCCGCTCCCGCAGCAGCTTGAAGAGCCGCCGCAGCGAGGCCCTCGGCGCCATCGCGCGGCACCGGTAGAATACCAGCATTCCTTCGTGAGCCGCGATGACTGAAGCGATCCGCATCGTTCTTGTCGACACCAGCCACCCGGGCAACATCGGCGCGTCGGCGCGCGCGATGAAGAACATGGGGCTGTCGTCGCTCGCGCTCGTGCGTCCACAGTCGTATCCGGATCCGGAGGCGACCGCGCGTGCTTCCGGGGCGGCGGACCTGCTCGCAGAGGCCAGCGTCCTGCCATCCATCGACGCCGCAATCGCAGGTTGCGGGCTCGTATTCGGCACCAGCGCGCGGCGGCGCAATGCGAACTGGCGGATGCTCGACGCGCGCGTGGCCGCCGCCGAGTTGCTGGCGGCCAGCAATACCCGCCCCGCTGCAGTGCTATTTGGCGGTGAACGCAATGGTCTCGCCAATGACGAGCTCGCGCGCTGCCATGCGTTGATCCAGATACCGGCCGACCCGGTGTATGAATCGCTGAATCTCGCCCAGGCGGTGCAGATCGTCTGCTATGAGATCATGATGGCAAAGCGCAGTTCAGCAGTTCCGCCCGAGCCGGTTTCGCAGCCAGCCGGCACCGAGGACATGGCAGCGTTGTACCGGCATCTGGATGCGGTACTCGAGCGGATCGGATTCATGCATCCGGGAAATGCCGCGCAACTGCGCCCGCGACTCGAGCGCTTGCTGGCGCGCGCGGTGCCTGATGAAAAGGAAGTGCGCATCCTGCGCGGCTTGCTGGCTGCGATTGAACGGCGCAGCCCGATTCCGGAGGAATGACGACCGTGGCGGACGGAGCGCCGATCTATCTCGATTACGCGGCGACTGCGCCGCTCGATCCGCGGGTCGCGGATCTCATGAGCGA
>CAYYQQ010000048.1:0-20199 GCA_964473595.1 uncultured Steroidobacteraceae bacterium
ACCATGGCGCGCATCGTGCGCGGCCAGGCGCTGGCATTGCGCGAGCGCGAATTCGTGGAGGCGGCGATCGTCGGTGGCGCGGGGACCGCGCGCATAGTCACCCGGCACATCATTCCGAATCTGCTGGGGCCCGTGATCGTCTTTGCGACCCTGACCGTGCCGCAGGTGATCCTGGTCGAGAGCTTCCTGAGTTTCCTTGGCATCGGCATCCAGGAGCCGCTCGCGAGTCTCGGTAACCTGATCGCCGACGGTGCGGTGGAAATGGAGACGGCGACGTGGATTCTCGCCGTGCCTGCTGCTTGCCTCGTGCTGCTCGTGTTCTGCTTCAACTTCCTGGGCGACGGATTGCGCGACGCCCTCGATCCGCGGGATCACTGATGGCGCTGCTCGAGATCAACAGACTGACGGTCGATTTCGACGGACCAGGCGCGATTCGCGCGGTCGATCATGTTGACCTTTCGGTCGAACGCCGCAGTTGCGTCGCGATCGTGGGCGAATCGGGATCTGGCAAGAGCCAGTTGTTGCTGGCCTGCACCGGCCTGCTGGCCGCCAATGGCCGCGCCAGCGGTTCGGTGCGCTTCGACGGCAAGGAATTGCTGGGAGCGGGCGATCCGGCGGCGCGGATCCGCGGCAGCGGAATCGGCTTTGTGTTTCAGGATGCGTCGGGCAGCCTGACGCCCCACCGGCGCATCGGTGAACAGCTCGCCGAGGCAGGCGGCGCAACAATGGCCGACGCGGAGCGCATGCTCGAGCGCGTACGGCTGCCGGAGGCGCGACGGCATCTCACCGAGTACCCACACGAGCTTTCAGGTGGCATGCGCCAGCGCGTCGCGATCGCGGCCGCGCTGATGCCGCGTCCTCAGCTCCTGTTCGCAGACGAGCCGACCACCGCGCTCGACGTGACCGTGCAGGCCGGGATCATCGCCTTGCTCGCCGACCTGTGCCGTGAACTGGGCATGGCGATGCTGCTCGTGACACATGACCTCGGCGTGGTATCAAGTCTCGCGGAGCGCATCGCGGTCATGTATGCGGGGCGAATCGTGGAGTCTGCTGTGGCATTACGCTTCCTCGCGGGTCCCCGCCACCCGTACAGCGCGGGGCTCCTTGCCGCCGTGCCGAGTCTCGATGACCCCCCTGGCTCAGAATTGCGGACCATCGCCGGCACGCCACCGCGCCCGGGCACGATCCTGCCGGGCTGCCGCTTCGAGCCGCGCTGCGAGCATCGGCAGGCGCGCTGCCGCGGCGAGGACCCGCCATTCATCACGCAGGGAGCGGCAGGCGTCGCCTGCCACTTTCCGCTGAATGAGGCGGAGCGATGAGTGTATTGCTGGACCTGCGCGGCGTGACCGTCAGATACGCGTTGACCGGCAGGCCGCGACGCGAGCTGGCGGCAGTCGACGACGTCAGCTTCACACTTGAGTCCGGGGAGATGCTGGGCCTGGTTGGTGAATCGGGTTGCGGCAAGTCCACGCTCGGACGAGCGATCCTCCGGCTCGTGCCGTTGGCCGCTGGCGAGGTGCATTGGCAGGGCCGCCGCGTCGACAAGCTCAGCAAGAAGGATTTTCGCGGACTGCGACGCGGACTCCAGCTCGTATTCCAGGATCCGCATGCCTGCCTCGACCCGCGCATGACAATCGTCGAGAGTGTCGCCGAGCCGCTGCGCTCGCTGGAGCCGGAATTATCCGGGTCACAGCGGGCTGCGCGCGCCACTGCGTTGCTCGACGAGGTCGGCCTTCCCCCTGAGCTATCGCATAGATATCCGCACCAGGCGAGCGGCGGCCAATTGCAGCGCGCGGTCATCGCACGTGCTTTGATTTTGAATCCACAGCTGGTCATTTGCGACGAACCGGTCAGCGCGCTGGACGTATCCGTGCAGGGCCAGATCGTGAATCTGCTGGCGCGCATCCGGCGCGAGCGCGGGCTCGCGAGCCTGTTCATCAGTCACAACCTGGCCGTGGTCGCGGGCCTCTGCGAGCGCGTGATGGTCATGTATCTCGGGCGCATCGTGGAAATTGCAGCGCGCGCGGTGCTGGTGCCTGCGCCGCTGCATCCCTACACGAGGATGTTGCTCGATGCGGTGCCCCGTATTGCGCCCACGGCACGCCGACGATTGGCGGCGGTTCCGCCTGCAGATGTCCAGGGCAGCGGTAGGGCAGGCTGCGCATTCGCTGCGCGCTGCCCCCACGTCATCGCACACTGCCACACCCAGCGGCCGCCGCTGCAGCCGATGCGCGGTGGGCGTCTGGTCGCCTGCCACCGCGCCCCGGAATGGCCGGCCGGCCTGCCGCCAGCCGCAGGCTGAATCCGCGCATGGGCTGGCTCGTCCGCTGAGCTACGCCCTGGGGTAGGCTCATGGGCGTGATGTTGCTGACCCAGAACCTGCGACAGGCGCGCATCCTGCGCCGTTTGCACGACCGTGCACAAATCGCGGCCGGCCGCGTGGTCTGGCCGTCGGCGCAGGTGTTGCCGCTCGATGCCTGGCTTGCGCAGCACTGGCGCGAAGCCGGAGCCGCCAATCAGGACCTGCGCCAGCCGTTGCCGGCGGTCGCCTTGCATTGGCTCTGGCGGCGTCAGGCGGCCGCGGATGCGCCGGGCCTGCTGGATCCGGCGGAGCTTGGCGCGCGGGCGCGGGCCAGCTGGTTGCGCCTGCGCGCGTATGGCGGCGACCTCGATGACATCACGCGCTTCCCGCTGACCCGCGATCAACAGGCGTTCGCCACCTGGGCGCGCGGGGCCGAGCAGGAATTGCGCGAACGCGGCGCCTGCGATCCCTCGGATCTGGCGCGTCTCCTGGTGGAGGCCGATGCCGTGCCAGCGCCGGGATCTCCGTTGATGCTGGCCGGATTTCGCCGCCTGACGCCGTCGCAAGCGGCGTTGCTTGCGGCTCTGCGGGCGAAAGGCTGGTCGGTCACCGAATCCGAGCCTGCGATCGACAGCCATGCAGCCTGGTGCCATGCGGCGCCCGATCCTGAATCCGAGCGTACCGCGATGCTCGACTGGGCGCGCCTGCGGCTCGAAGAGCAACCGGATGGCCTGCATGCGCTGATCGTGCCAGATCTCGCCACGAACCGCGGGGCGATCCAGCGCGCGCTCGAGGCCAGGCTGCAGCCGGAACTCGAGCTGCCCGGCAGCGCGCGACGCGAGCGCCTGTTCGATCTCGCCGGCGGTTATCCGCTGTCGGCGCAGCCGGTCGTCGAGGCCGCGCTAGCGGCACTTGCCTGCTCGCTAGGCCAGTTCGACTGGACTCTTGCGAGCCACTTGCTCCGAAGCCCGCATCTGGCCGGTGCCCGGCCGGAACAGGACGCGAGGATCCGGCTCGACGTGGAATTGCGCAGCGCGCAGGGATTGCCGCGCGCTTCCGTTCACGCGCTCGGCGACCGCGCCGCCTCGGCCGAAGCCGGTCAATTTGCCGCGCTGCTCGCAACCGCAACTGCACGGCTCGCCGGTCCCTCGCGTCGTGGCGCCGCAGCATGGGCGGAGAGTTTTGGCGCCTGCCTGGCGGCCTGGGGATGGCCCGGTGAAGTCGTGCTGGACAGCGACGAGTTCCAGGCGGCGAAACATTTCCGCGAATTGCTGCGTGAACTCGCGGCGCTTGCCGTCGTCGCGCCCGATTTCGGCGGCGCGGCCGCGCTCGATGAACTGCGCCGCCTCGCGGCGGCGCCATTCCAGGCGGAGAGCGGCGAGCCGTCGGTGTTTGTGCTCGATGCGTATGAAGACCCGGGCGTGAACTTCGACAGTCTGTGGGTCGCCGGGCTCACGGCAGCCGTATGGCCGAGACCCGTCACAGTCGATCCCCTGCTGCCGATCGAGATCCAGCGCCGCCGCGCCATGCCCTGTGTGACCGCCGAGGACTGCGTCGATGAAGCGCGTGCGATCATTGGCCGCTGGCGCGCGCGCGCCGGTGAACTGGTGCTGTCCTGGCCGCGCCGGGAGCACGACACTGAGGTCGACGGTACGCGACTCATACCCGCGGACGTGCCGTCATTGGATCAGCCCGCAACACGGGCAACGCGCGAGCATCTTGTGTTCGCGGCTGCGATTCTCGAACCGTTGCCGGGCGATGCCGTGCCGCCGCTCGCGGATGGCGCTGCCTACGGCGGCGCGCGGGTGCTGGAATTGCAGTCGCATTGCCCGTTTCGGGCATTCGCGCAACTGCGGCTGCGCGCCGAGCCGCTCGAAGAGCCGCACACCGGCATCGACCGGCGCCTGCGCGGCATCGTTCTGCATCGCGCGTTGCAGCGGTTCTGGGCGGAACTGCAATCGCAGCAGGCGCTGCTGCGACTCGATACGGTGGACTGCGACCAAAAAGTCACCACCGCGATCGATCAATCGATGTCGGAAGTGCTGCCTGCGGAATGCGGCCAACGGTCGCTCGCGCTCGAACGCGACTGGCAGCGGCGCGCCATCGGCCACCTGCTTGCGCTTGAACGCGCGCGCCCGGCCTTCACGGTGGTCGAGACGGAGCGGGCGCTGAATGGCCGCATTGGCGGGCTCGACCTGCGCCTGCGCGTGGATCGCGTGGATCGCATCGGCGACGAGCGGGTCGTCATCGATTACAAGAGCGGCGCAGTCCAGAAGGCGCAATGGCGCGGCGCGCGCATGGAGGCGCCGCAGTTGCCGCTGTACGCCGTGCTGCATCCGGAGCACCCGGCCGGCATCGCGATCGCAGAACTCGGCTCCGATCGCGCGGACTTCGTGGGTGTCTGCCGCGACGAGGGCCTGGTCACGGGCTTGCAGCCAGCCCGTGATTTTGAGTTGACGGAGGATCGCGAAAGCGGATTCGAATGGCCAGTGATCAAGGAACGCTGGTACGCCTGGCTCGACCGCTTGGCACGCGATCACGCCGCGGGGCATGCCATCGTTGATCCCAAACTCGGGGCCGATACCTGCCGCCATTGCCATCTGGATGCGCTGTGCCGCGTCGCACCCGCCATGCCTGACGAGCCAGGTGCGGAGGAGGGCAGCGATGACGACTGACGCGGTCCGCGTGGACCTCGAATTGCGCCGTCGCGCCGTCGATCCGCAACGCTCGTTCATCGTCCAGGCGCCGGCAGGCTCTGGCAAGACCACGCTGCTGACGCTGCGCTATCTGCGTCTGCTCGCGGCCGTGGATTGCCCGGAGCAGATCGTCGCGATCACGTTCACGCGCAAGGCAGCCGCGGAAATGCGGCACCGCATATTGGTGGCACTGGCGGGTGCCGCGGAACCGCCGCCGGCGACGGCCAAGCCGCACGAACTGGAAATTCACCGGCATGCGAGCGCCGCACTGGTGCGCAGTCGCGAATGCAACTGGGGTCTGGAACACAATCCGGCGCGCCTGCACGTGCAGACCATCGACGGTCTCAATCACTGGCTTGCACGGCGCTTGCCGCTCGCGGCACGCATCGGCACCTCGGCGGCGCTGATCGACAATGCGCGGCCACTGTATTCCGAGGCGGCCCGCCGCACCGTCGCACAGCTGGATGCCGATGGACCGGTCGCGCCGCGCCTCGAACGACTGGCGCGTGCCTTGAATCACGAGCCGCAACTGCTGGCGCGCCTGATCGAAGGCATGCTGGGCGCGCGCGAATTGTGGCTGCCCAAGTTGCTGGCGCCGGGCGAAGGCGCGACGCTCCGCACCTCGATCGATCGCCTGCTCGAGTCGGCCATCGAGACCGAGCTTGTTCGTGCCAATGAAATTATTGCTGCGGCGGGCATGCAACCCCTGTTTGGATTGATTCGCGAGGTGGCCGCGGCGGGCCCCGGGGATGGGCCGCTCGCGGCACTGGCAGGTCTCGATGGATTGCCGCCACCGGCGGTTGCTGCGGTCTATCAATGGCGCGCGCTCGCCGACCTGCTGCTGAAAGCGCCGCCGAGTGTCGAACTGCGCAAGACGGTTGATCGCAAGCAGGGATTTCTGGCTGCGAGCGAAGGCGCCGGCTGGGCCGCCCGCAAGAAACACATGAAGGAATTGCTCGCCGCGTTTGCGGAGCGGAATGACTTTGCCGCGGCACTGGCAGAGCTACGGGGCCTGCCTCCGCCTGCACTGACCAACCGGCAGTGGGAACGGATCGACGCTCTTTCGGCCGTGTTGCCGCACGCCGCTGCCGAGTTGCTCGCGCTCTTTTCCGAGCGCGACAACCTCGATCACCCTGCGGTTGCCGCGGCGGCGCGCGATGCGCTTGGCGATGAGTCGTCGCCCACCGAACTCGCGCTCGCGCTCGACTACCGCATCCGCCACCTGTTGGTGGACGAGTATCAGGACACGTCGCCGTCGCAGGAACGGCTGCTCGAGCTGCTGGTCGCGGGCTGGCAGCCGGGCGACGGACGCAGCCTGTTCTGCGTCGGCGATCCGATGCAGTCGATCTACGCGTTCCGCGAGGCCGATGTCACGCTGTTCCTGCAGGCGCAGCGTCAGGGCATTGGCGGCGTGCAGCTCGCGTCCGAGCGGCTCGGCCAGAATTTCCGTTCCAGCGCGGCGATCGTCCACTGGGTCAACGAGACATTTGCGGCGCTGATGCCCGTTGCGGACGATTTCGAGCGCGGCGCCGTGCGGTATTCACCGGCGACGGCTGTCAATGCGGACGCAGCGACGGATGGCGTGGTCGTGCATCCACTGCTGGACGCAGATGAAGGCACGATGGCCGCCCGGGTGGCTGGAATCGCTGCAGGGGCACTGTGCGCAGAGCCGGGCACCGCGCAACCGACCATCGCGATTCTGGTACGCGGACGTGCATCACTGCCGCCCCTGCTCGCGGCGCTGCGCGACGCCCACATCGAATACCGCGGCGTCGAACTCGAATCGCTGCTCGATCGTCCCGCAATACGCGACCTGGTCGCGTTGGCGAAGGCGCTGTTGCACCCCGGGGATCGAACCTCCTGGCTCGCCGTGCTGCGGGCGCCCTGGTGCGGATTCGCGCTCGCAGACCTGCTGGTCCTGGTCGGTGATGACAGCCGCGCGCTGCTGCCGCTACGGATCGCGGACCCGGTCGTACTGGCCGGGCTTTCCCGGGACGGTGCGATTCGATTGGCACAGCTGCAACCACGTCTCGACGCCGCAATGGCCGGCCGCGGCCAGCGCTCGCTGGGCTGCTGGCTGAAATCCGCCTGGCTCGCAATCGCGGGTCCGGCGACCGTCGGCGATCCGTCGGATCTTGCCAATGCCGAATTGTTATTCGCCGCAATCGACCGCCTGGAACTGGAAGCCGGCGGCAGTCCGGAAGGGTCAGCGATCGATGCGGCGGTCGAAGGCGTCATGGCGTCACCGGTCGGCAGCGATTCCGCGCGGGTGCAGGTCATGACGATCCACCGTGCCAAGGGCCTCGAATTCGATGTCGTGATCGTTCCCGACCTGCAGCGCGGCGTGCGTGGCAGGGAGCGGCCGCTCTTGTACTGGGCACAGGTTGCAACCGGTCCGGGCCGCCGCGGCATCGTGCTGGCGAGCCGGGCGGAGTCCGGCGAGCACGGCGGCGACGCGGATCCGCTCGAGCAATGGATGCGGCACCTGGCGGACCAACGCGAGGCGCTCGAAATGGGGCGCGTCGCTTACGTCGCTGCGACCCGTGCGAAGCGGCAACTGCACCTGATCGGATCGATGAAGCTCAAGTGGAAGAATGACGAGCCGCAGTTGCGCAAGCCGGGTGCCGGCAGCCTGCTCGGATTCTTCTGGCCGGTGCTGCGCAAGGACTTCGAACGGGAAATGGCGGCCAGCACCGCGCTGAGCGGAGACGCAACGCAGGCCGACAGCCGCCGCCGTCGGCTGACCGCGCCACCGTTGCTGCGCCTGCCAACGGATTTTGTGGCGCCGGCACCGAGTGATCCACCGCGAACGAAGAGTCTCCGGATTGCCGGCCAGCCAGAAGGCTCGATCCGGCCCGAGTTCGACTGGGCTGGCACGATCGCGCAGGCAGTCGGACAGGTCGTGCACATCGAACTTCAGCGCATGGCACGCGACGGACTGAAACCAGGCCAGTGGCCACTGCGACCCGTGGTCTGGGAACGGGAATTGTGCGAACTCGGCATTGACGACCTGCATGTGCCGGAAGCGCTTTCGCGCGTGGAGCGGGCGATGACCCGGGTCGCCGGGAGCGCGACGGCAGCGCGGCTGCTCGACCCGGCGCTCAGTGAGGCGTCAAGCGAACTCGCCCTGACCGCCGTGATCGACGGCGTCGTGCAGGGACTCAGGATCGATCGGAGCTTCGTGGACTCCACGGGCCTGCGCTGGATCGTCGACTGGAAGACGAGTTCGCACGAAGGCGGTGACCTCGATGCATTCCTCGACAATGAGCTTGCGCGCTACACCGAACAGCTGCGGCGCTACGCCCTCGTGATGAAACGCTTTGACGGCCGCCCGCAAAAAGTCGGCCTCTACTTCCCGCTCCTCGACGCCTGGCGCGAACTGGAAAACTAGTTGGTGTCGGGTCGCAGGTTGCAGTTTTTCGAAAGAGAATTGCAAACCTGCGATCCGGCACCCAATGCGAATGCGGGTACCTAAAGCGTTCCTTCGACGGTGAAGGGTCGGCGCCCCGAGATATCGGGCGGTCCGAGGAAGGCGAGGGTGTCAAAAATGGCAGGGCCGGCGCCCGGACCCGGCGCGACTTCGCCGCTCACGAAATAGCTGCGATCGCGCTTCAGCTGGATGGTGCCGCGCACGCGCAAGGGCCCGCCAAGATCGCTCAGCCTGCCGGTCAACGTGCCAGTACCGACCGCGCCTTCGCCAATCGTCAGTTCGAAATCGCCGAGCAACGCACCATCCGGGCCCGGCCCCTTGAGGCCTCGCACGAAGAGCTTGCCTTCCGCATCCTGCGGCATGCCGTTGGCGATACGCGCCCTTGCGACCTCGAGGTCCAGCCGGCCGGTCCAGCCCGCAGGCCTGACGATGCCCTCGAGAAATGCGATCGGCAGGTTGCCGGTCAGGTCACGGGCCTCGATCTCATCGGCATCGAAGTCGCCGGATAGCGAGACCGACACCTGGCCACCGGACGGCTGCAACATCACGCGGCAGGACCATTCGAAGACCAGCAGTGGCCACGGGTGGCAGGACCAGCTTGCGGAGCCCAATACGCGGCCCTGCAGGCTGACGCTGGAGGCACGGCCCGACCAGATCGTGCCATCAAGGCCGGCGACGGCGACGCCTGGCGGCAGCCAGCGTGTCAGCACTGCGGCAGGCACCCGTGCGATCACGAAGACCAGAAAGGCGGCGATGCCCGCCGCGACCAGCAGGCCATTGCGTGTCATCAAAGGTTCCTTAATGACCGCGCAGTACCAGCGTCGCGTCAACGCGGCCCGGCTCGCCGCTCGCATTGACACTCGCGGTTTCGGTGACCGCACCACGCTCCTGCTGCAGTCGTGCGAGGCAAAGCGCCAACGCGTCGAAGGAAGCGTTCTTGAAGCGCACGCGCAGCGATCCGGGTCCGGCGGGCTCGATGCCATCCAATGCGTCGCCGAGACCTGACTCGCGCGCGGCACGGTCCACCGCTATCGCCAGCGACTCTCCCGCTCGTGCCGCAGGCATCGCCTGCAGGCGTGGAGTGACTGCCTCGATCCACGCAAGCTGCTCCCGCTTGCCATCGACCCGCACTTCGGCCGCCGCGGCCGCGCTACCAAGCTTCCAGACCAGGCCTGCCAACACCAATACGGCTACCGCGGCGACGCCCCAGGTCACCATGCGCTGTTCGCGTTCCGCAAGCGAGGAATGCCATGCGCGCAGGTTCATGACGCGGGCCCTGTCGTGACATTGATCTGGGCCGAAACGCCATTCTCGCCCGGCGTCGTGGACTCGACGTCGGCCGTAAGGCCGCGAGCGGTCAACGCCTGCGCAAAGCGCGCGAGCGTATCGGTGTCCGCCGCGATCATGTGCAGTTGCAGCGAGCCGTCGCGCCAGCCGAGCGACTCGAGCGTTGGGCCGGTGGCACCGCTCATTGCGCCGCCGACTGCCGCGAGGCGTGCCAGCAGGCCTTGGGGATCGGCGGCACCGCCGCCGGCGAGCCGCTGCTCGATCTGGGCGCGGGCATCCACGATGCGCTCGACATCGGGCATCGCGATGCGCACGGCCTGTTCGATCGCGGCATCGAGATGCTGCTCCTCGGCGCGCAGGCGGATCAGGTCATAGCCGCGCACGCCGACGTGAAGGGCAAGCGCGGAGAGCGCGAGAAACGCAGCGATGCGCCAGCGTTGCCATTCCGCACGCCAGCCGGTGCGCCGGGCGAATTCACCCTGCAACAATGACAGCGCGTCACTTCGCACACTACCTGCTGCCATCAACGGCAGCGTGCCGTCGGGCAAAAGCTGCAGGTCGAGGCTGCCGGTCACTTCGCGCAGCGCCTCGATCATGTCGCGCGAATGCTGCCAGTCCGCCTCAGAGACATAGAGCTGCACGTGGCGGTCCTCACCCTCGAGACCCGCCAGTGTGAATGCCTCGGTCAAAGGCTCGGCGTCGAGCGCCACCGGCAGTACGCCGGGCGCGCGCACCAGCAGCTGGCGGCCGTCGATGACGGCAACCGTCTTGCCAGGATTGTCTGGTACGCAAAGCGGTTCGGGTACCAGCGCTTGCGGATCGAGCCCGGCCGACTTGAGTGCGTCCATCCAACCGCGCAACTCATCGCGCCGCACCGCTGCGACCAGTGTCCGACCCTCGGTGTCGGTGCGGCCCACGGCAAAGTGAAATTGTTCGACTTCGCCGGCCAGCAATTCTTCCATCGCATAGGGCACGACCTGCGCCAGACGCGCGCCGCCCTTCACCGGCAATTCGGGCTGCGCGAATGTCACGCTCGCGCCCGGTGCGATGACGACCAGCGGGCGCTCTGCGGCGAGCGGCACTGCATCCGCAAGCGTGCCGGTGGACACCGGGCCGATGCGCCCACCATCCGCGTCGGTGATGATCCAGGAGACCTGATCCGCCAGCCGCAGTACCAGAAATTGACTCATTGCCTCACTCGGTGCCTGTTGAACGCAGCACGGTCCGGCTGCCGCCGGCGCTGTTTCGCTCGATCAGACTGTACAGCGTGAGTTCGGAGGTGCCAATACTGACCGCCGTCACGACACGGAACCAGTTCGAAGATTCGGAAATTGTGGGCTGCAGGGCGTGGAATGCCTCGGTGCTCAAGGTCGCCTGCAGGTCCTCCATGGTCGGAAAACAGCCGTTCCGGCGATTGGCTAGCAAGGAATCGGCATCGCCGAAATCTGTGCCTCCCTCGACCAGGGCTGCCAGCACCGGCGCCGAGGCCGTGCAGATATTGACTTTCGAGCCAAGCGGTAATGCGGCCAGGTAGGGCCGGATACGCAGGTACTCCTCGAGTGTCATGCCGGGCAGCGCCATCAGCTCGGTGATGGTCGTCACCGGGCCATTGGCCGAGCGATAGGGCGGATTCTGCGAAAGGTAGCTACCGTCCTCCGCGCCATCGGGAAATCCGGGCACGGTGTCGGAATCGAGCCAGTCCGCCGCGATGCGGGCCCAGCGCCGGTCAGCGCCGGCCTTCTCGAGCAGCCGCTCGAAGCGCGCGACGGCGGCCTCATTGACCGTTCCATCATCCGCGAGCAGGTTGTTCAGGTTGAACCGCCCCTGCATGTCCTCGAGGGCCCCGCGCACCGTGCCGCCGTCCACCGGAAGCGGCGGGATCGGCTGTGCCCAGCGCTCGCCCAGGTGATCGGTCTGTGAGTCCTCGCGATCCTTGCGCAGCACTTCCACGGCCCAGGCTTCGGCGCCGAGCGCCACGTGCCAGGCCTGGTCCAGCGCGATCAGCCCCGCCGTGCGCCGCAGATCGAGTGACGCGCGCGTGCCGATGCGCACGGCGAGCACTGTCGCGATCGCAACCATCACGATCGCCATGATCAGCGCAACGCCACGCTGCCTCATCCGGCCACCTCGATCAGGCGATTCAGCTCGCCATAGTCTGTCAGCACGATCGTGATCTCGACGGCCATCGGGCGCGACCGGAGTCCGGTGTCGCCCGGGCTGCCGAGCGGTGGCCACTGCGTAACCCATTCGCGGCCCGCATTCATGTAGCGGATCTCGATGCGCTCAACCTGGTTGAGCAGCCGGCGCGCGACCGGGACGTTGGCGAGGGTCGGGTCGGTGACATTCCAGTATTCACGGATCAGCGTGCGCTCTTCCAGGCGGTAGCTGACACGCTGCACCGTGCCGCGCGGTGTGCCCGCGCCATTCGGCCAGCCCCCGTGCGAGAGCTCGACCAGGGTCACGGCATTCGGGTCACGCCGGAGTGCGGCGCGAAAGCCGTCGCCGATCGGCTCGCGTATCGGCCGTGGTACAAGCGTGCGGAAATCACCGGTCAGCAGATACATCGCGCGCTGCACTTCGCGCAGGCGGTCCATGTGGCCGCCGGCATTCTCCACGGAAACGCGCGCCTCGCTGACCCCCCGATACGCCATCACGCTCATGATCGCGAGTATTGCCACGGCGACCAGGATCTCGAGCAACGTGAATCCCCGGTTGCGATTGCGCATCACGGGTCTTGCTCGTCGCCCGGATCGTCCACCGGGGCACCGGAATTCCACGGAGTCGGCGACGGCCCGGTTGCGGTCGCGGTGGATCCGACGAAGCCTGCGAGGCTGACGAGCGAGGCGTCCTCCGCATCGCCATCGCGGCGTACCTTCATGTCGATGCGGCGTAGGCCGTCGACCGGCGTCTGCGATACGATTGCGATCCAGTGCCAGCGCCGGCCGGCGTAATCAACATCGCCTTCGGTCTTGTCCACCGAAGGATACTCGCCCGAAAGGCGCATCTCCGTAATCCGGTTATCAGCAATCCACGCAGCCATGCTGCGGTCGCGCAGATAGCCGATGTTGCTGGTGGTATCGCCGATCGACTTGAAAACGGCGAACATGCCGAGTGCAACGATCGCGAGCGCGACGACGACCTCGATCAGCGTGAAGCCCCGCAGCCTGCTACTCGGGTTCATGGCGCTCGATCTCGATCATGCCGTCGGCGGCGCCGACCAGCGTGACACGCCGCCCGGTGTCGGGACGCGCGATCGACAAACGATAGGGGGTCACGTCGCCGCTGCCATAGGACATCAATTGCGGGATTCTTGCGTCGGCACGAGCGGGCTTGCGCAGCAGGACGAGCCTGCCCTCGATCTCGAGCTCGAATGCAAGGCCGGGCGGTAATTCGTGTGGCAGCAGCCAGGGGTCTCCCTCGACATCCGTCCAGCGTTGCTCGAAGCCGTCGAAGCGCTGGAATTCATAGCCGGCGCTTTCGATCCGCAGGCCATAGTCGCGTCCTTCGAGCTGGGCCTGTTCCTGCAGCAGCGCAATCGTGTCGGTCAGGCGTTCGGTCTCGAGCGCAAGCTCGCGATCGTCGCCGAGCACGCCGACCGATAGAGTCGCGACAGCCGCAAGAATGGCAATGATGACGACGACGACCAGAATCTCGATCAGCGTGAATCCGCGCTGGTCGCGTTGCAGGCGGATGGCTGCGATGGTCACGATCCGCTCAGGCCGTCAGTCGATGTTCCAGTTGCCGAGGTCAGCATCTGTTTCTTCGCCACCAGGCTGGCCATCGGCGCCCAGCGTGTAGAGGTCATAGGCCCCGCCCCTGGTTCCCGGCTGCAGGTAGACATAGTCATTGCCCCATTGATCCTTCGGCACCGTCTTTGACCGCAGGTAACCCTGCGGCCGCCAGTTGCGCACGGAGGGGTCATCCGGCTTCTTGACTAGCGCCTCGAGGCCCTGATCCGTCGTCGGGTAACGGAAGTTGTCCATCTGGTACATATCGAGCGCCGTGCCCAGCGAGCGGAGGTCCAGCTTGGTGGCTTTTATCCGTGCGGTGTCCACCTGCCCGAGAATCTGCGGCGCAATCAGCGCACCCAGGATCGCGATGATCACGAGCACGACCATGATCTCGATCAGCGTGAATCCGGATTCGCGGCGGAAAGCCTGGCGCATTCAGTTCTCCTGCCCCGGCGCGAGGCGCGACCTGGAGAGCGCCCACATGATATCAGAGCGACTCCCCGGACCCCGGCGGCGACTCCCGCCTTGTGACGCCGCGCTCAACCTATAATCAGCGCGTCTGGTGGGCCGGGAGCGCGAATCTTGAAGCTGGGGATGATGTTTCCAGGGCAGGGCTCCCAATCGGTCGGCATGCTGGCGACATTGGCCGACGCCGAGCCGGTCATCGGCGAGACCTTTGCGGAAGCATCAGAAGTCCTCGGTTATGACCTCTGGCAGCTGTGCCAGCAGGGCCCGGAACAGCAGCTTTCTGAAACCGAGCGCACGCAACCCGCAATGCTGGCAGCCGGAGTTGCCGTTTGGCGGGCCTGGCAGCGGCGTGGCGGCAGAGTGCCTGACATGATGGCTGGACACAGTCTCGGCGAGTACAGCGCGCTGGTCTGTAGCGGCGCCATCGATTTCAGGGCTGCGACGGAACTTGTCCGCCTGCGCGGACAGGCGATGCAACGCGCAGTGCCGGCGGGCACCGGTGCGATGGCCGTGATCCTCGGTCTCGACGATGCAGTGATCGAGGCCGCCTGCGTCGAGTCGGCGCAAGACGAAGTCGTCCAGCCGGTCAATTACAACTCGCCGGGCCAGCTCGTCATCGCAGGCAATGCCGCGGCGGTCGCGCGGGCCATTGAAAACTGCAAGGCGCGTGGCGCGAAGCGGGCGATTCTCCTGCCCGTCTCGGTTCCATCACATAGCGCCCTGATGAAACCCGCTGCGGAGGATTTGCGCGAGCGGCTGCGGGCCCTCGTGGTGCAGGCGCCCGCGATTCGCGTCTACGCATTCGATGGCGGGCTGCACGATACGCCAGCGGCGATTCGCGACGGCCTGTACCGTCAGTTGTTCAATCCAGTCCGTTGGTCGGCGATCGTCGCCGCGATGATTGCGGCGGGCGCGCAGCAACTGATCGAATGCGGACCCGGGAAAGTGCTTGCCGGGCTGGCGCGGCGCGCACCGGGCGGCCGCGATCTGGCGATCAACGCGATCGACGGGGCGGACACATTGCTGGCTGCGCTAACGGCGGCCGCGGGGAGCGACGACCGATGACGACCCAGACACTTGCGGGCGAGATCGCACTCGTGACGGGCGCCTCGCGCGGCATCGGCCGGGCGATCGCGCTTGCCCTCGGCGCGCAGGGCGCGAAGATCATCGGCACGGCGACCGCTGCCACCGGCGTTGCGGCGATTGACGCGATGCTTGCCGGCGCAGGGTTAACCGGGCGCGGCCTGGTGCTGGACGTCGCAGACGGTGCGGCCATTGACGCCGCGATTGCTGACATCGAGGGGCGCGAGGGCGCGGTCACGATCCTCGTCAACAACGCCGGCATCACGCGGGACACGCTGCTGCTGCGCATGAAGGCCAAGGACTGGGACGCGGTGATCGATACCAATCTCGGCTCCGTGTTCCGTCTCAGCAAGGCAGTACTGCGCGGGATGATGAAGGCACGCAAGGGGCGCATCGTCAACATCGGCTCGGTGGTCGCGATGACCGGCAATCCGGGCCAATCAAACTACTGTGCCGCAAAGGCAGGCATCGGCGGGTTCACGCGCTCGATGGCGCGCGAGGTGGCCTCGCGTGGCATCACGATCAATATTATCGCGCCGGGCTTCATCGACACCGACCTGACCCGTGCCTTGACCAGGGAGCAGCGCAGCTCGCTCGCGGCCCAGATACCGCTCCACCGCCTGGGACAGCCGCAGGACATCGCTTCGGCGGTCTGCTTTCTGGCCTCGCCGGCGGCGGGCTGGATCACCGGGCAGACCCTCCACGTCAACGGTGGAATGTACATGTCCTGAACGATTTCGGGCGCTTACGAACGCAGAAAAGGCTTTCAGAAACAGTGCACAAGAAAGGTTTCTGGTAGCCAGTGGGGGGTCCGTGGCATAGAATGGCGACCCCCGGCCGGCCGGTACGCCGCCATGGGAATCACTAGGCAAGGGAAAAAAAACCGATGAGCACAGTCGAAGAACGGGTGAAGAAGATCGTCGCCGAGCAGCTCGGGGTGAAGGACGAAGAAGTCACGAACGACGCGTCTTTCGTCGACGATCTGGGTGCCGATTCCCTGGACACGGTCGAGCTCGTGATGGCGCTCGAGGAAGAGTTCGAGACCGAGATTCCGGACGAGGATGCCGAGAAGATCACCACGGTGCAGCAGGCGATCGATTACATCGTCCAGCATCAGTCCAAGTCCTGAGACCATGCCTGTGCGAGCCCCGGGCCCTCGGCCGGGGCTCGTTGCGTCATGCCAGCCCCGGCAGGCAGAGGAAACCGCTTGAGCAAGCGTCGCGTGGTGGTCACCGGGCTCGGCATGGTGTCGCCGCTCGGCAATTGCGTCGCCGACAGCTGGGCCGCCTGCCTCGCTGGCAAGAGCGGCATCGGCCTGATCACGCGCTTCGACACCACGGGTTTCCCGGTGACCTTTGCCGGCGGCGTGCCCGGATTCGACGCGTCGAAGTTCATGCCCGCCAAGGATGCGCGGCGCATGGACCTGTTCATGCAGTACGGCATAGCCGCCGGCGCGCAGGCGATCGCGGATTCCGGGCTCGAAATCAGTGACGCAAACCGCGACCGAATCGGGGTCGTCTTCGGTGCAGGCATCGGCGGCCTCGCGACCATCGAAGAGAACCATAGTCGATATCTCGAGACCCGGTCGCCGAAAAAGATCTCGCCGTTCTACATTCCGGGCAGCATCATCAACATGATCGCGGGCCAGCTGTCGATCATGTACGGCATCACCGGTCCCAACCTCGCCGTAGTCACCGCTTGCACAACCTCGACACACAGCATCGGCATCGGCATGCGCACGATCCAGTACGGTGATGCGGATGTCATCGTCGCCGGGGGCGCCGAAATGGCGCAGACGCCGACGGCGGTCGGCGGCTTCTGCCAGGCGCGTGCGCTATCGACGCGCAACGACGACCCCGAGCGTGCCAGTCGCCCCTGGGACCGCGACCGCGACGGCTTTGTCATGGCCGACGGCGGCGGCGCGGTCGTGCTCGAGGAATACGAGCACGCAAGGGCGCGCAATGCGCCGATTCACGCGGAACTCATCGGCTTCGGCATGAGCGGGGACGCATATCACATCACCGCACCACCGGAAAATGGCGCTGGAGCGAAGCAGTCGATGACCAACTCACTGCGCGATGCACGCATCAACGTTGATGAAGTCCAGTACGTCAATGCGCACGCGACCTCGACGCTCCTCGGCGACATCGCCGAGACGACCGCGATCAAGGACACATTTGGCGCCCACGCGAAGAGTCTTGCAGTGAGCTCGACGAAATCCATGACCGGTCACATGCTGGGCGCCGCGGGCGTCGTCGAAGCAATCTTCAGCATCCTCGCGATCCGCGACCAGGTCGCTCCGCCGACCATCAATCTCGACCATCCCGGCGCAGGCTGCGATCTAGACTACGTACCACACACCGCCCGGCGCATGAAGATCGACACGATCATGAGCAATTCCTTCGGCTTCGGCGGAACCAACGGCACGCTGGTCTTTCGCGCGCTGCGCTGAAGCCGGTGGATGGCGATCCGGTCGGTCGGATGCTGGCGCTGCACGAGCGGTATCCGGAGCGCTATCCGGTGCTGCTCGACAGTTCGGCGGCAGGCCAGCCGCTGGGCCGGTTCACGCTGCTGCTGGCTGCGCCGGCGGGCCGCCTGCTGCTCGATCGAGATCGTCGGCTGCAGGGCGAGGGCGAGGGGGATCGTTTCTGCGATCGCCTGGACACCTGGTGGAAGCGTGAGAGAGGCCCGGCACCGCCGGCACCCTGGCCCTTTGCGGGCGGCTGGTTCCTGTTCCTGGGCTATGAACTCGCCTCCGAAGTGGAACCCTCGCTGCGGCTGCCCCCGTCCCCCCTGCCGGTCGTGGCGCTCGCTTGGCGCATGCGCGCGGCCCTGCTTCACGACCATGAGTCGGGCGCGACCACGGTGCTAGCCGAGCCCGCAGCTGCAGGGATAGCCGACAGGTTGCGGTCCGACCTCCAGGACATCGGGCAGGCCGCAAGCCCCGAGCCGATCGGTCCCGTGAGCGCGGTGTCCGAGGACGATCCGGAGCGGTACCTGGAAGCCTGCCGCGCGGCCCTTGCCCATATCGCGGCAGGTGACGTCTATCAGGCCAACCTCGCCAGGACCTGGCGCGCACCCGTCCCCGCAGGCATGACCACAGCAAGGCTCTATGCGCGGCTGCGCGCTGCCAATCCTGGCGCCTTTTCCGGTATCGCCCAGCTCGACGATGTCGCCATCCTGTCGAGTTCTCCGGAGCGCCTGGTGCGCGTGTCTGGCCGTCGCATCGACACCCGGCCGATCGCGGGCACCCGGCCCCGGCTCGCGTCGGGTGACGCGGCCTCGATCGCCGAACTGACCGCGAGTGCCAAGGAACGCGCGGAACACGTGATGCTGATCGACCTTGAGCGCAATGACCTCGGCCGGCTCTGCGAACCCGGCAGCGTGCAGGTGGACGAGTTCATGGCGGTCGAGAGTTATGCGCACGTTCACCACATCGTCTCGAATGTCTGCGGCCGGCTGCGCGAAGATGTCACGCCGGGCGCGGTCATCCAGGCTTTGTTCCCCGGTGGCACGATCACCGGTTGTCCCAAGGTCCGCTGCATGCAGTTGATTGGCGATCTCGAGGGCAAGGGCCGCGGCGCCTACACGGGCGCCATGGGTTACCTTGCGCTGGACGGCAGCCTGGATCTCAACATCCTGATCCGCACCATGACCGTGCAGGGCGGCGAGGTCGAGTTGCGCGCCGGCGCCGGCATCGTCGCCGACTCGGATCCCCTGCATGAACTCGATGAGACCCGCGCCAAGGCGCGTGGTGTGCTGCGCGCGCTCGGGAGCAGCGGCTGATGCCGGTGCTCGTCAATGGCCGCGCAGGACTGCTCGATCCGCTGGATCGTGGGCTGCAGTATGGTGACGGCCTGTTCGAGACGATGGCTGTGCGGGACGGCCGAGCGCGATTCGCTGCATGGCATCTTGCGCGATTGACCGATGGTGCGCGCCGGCTGGCGTTGCCGTTGCCGGATCAGGACCGGCTGCTTGGGCAGATCGCCGCCGCGTGGCCAAGCGGCCGGGGCGTCGTCAAGCTGGTCTGGACGCGCGGTCCTGCCGGGCGGGGCTATCGGCCTCCGTCGCATGTGGAACCGACCTGCATCGCGGCAGGATTTGAATGGCCGGCATGGCCGGCAACCGCGCGGAGCGAGGGTGTCCGCCTTCGCTATTGCCAAACGCGCCTGGGGCGTAATCCCATGCTGGCCGGGATCAAGCACCTGAACCGCCTCGAACAGGTATTGGCGCGTGCCGAATGGGACGACGAGCGTATTGCCGAGGGATTGATGTTGGACGATCGGGGCCAGGTAATTTCAGGCACACAGAGCAATCTGTTCGCTGTCATCGCGGGTCAGATCGTGACGCCAGCGCTTGATCAATGCGGTGTCGCCGGCGTCATGCGCCGCGCGCTTTGCAGTTGGGCCGCTGGCCACGCGAGCGCGGTCGTAGAACGCGGCTTGGCACCGGAGGAACTTGAGACAGCCACCGAGATATTCGTGACGAATGCGCTGATCGGCGCCTGGCCGGTGCGCGAACTCGCACAAAGGCAGGTGCCGCCAGGGCCCCATACAGCGCGCTTCAACGCATGGCTCGCGGGACAGGAATGACGCGCCTGCGCCTTTGCATTGCGCTGGTCGTGATCCTGATCGTGGTCGGCTGGCTCGGCCTGCGTCAGCACGAGGAATCCTGGCTCTCGACACCACTCCCGGCATTGCAGCAGCCGGTCATTTTTCAGCTGCCGGCCGGTGCGTCACTGATCGCGGTTGCCGGCTCGCTTCAGAAAGCTGGATGGCTGGACCGGCCCCGGATCTGGGTCTGGTATGCAAAGTGGACGGGTGCCGCGACCCGGATCAAGGCCGGTGAATACCTGTTGCAGCCCGGCACGACGCCTGCCGCGTTGCTGCACCAGTTTGTCAGCGGCTCGGTGTTGATGCACACGCTGACGATTCCGGAGGGCTGGACCTTCAGGCAGGCATTGGTCGCCATCCAGGCAAGTCCGGTCGTGGTCTCGGAATTCGTCGGCCTCCCGCAGGACGAGGTGATGGAACGACTGGGTCTCGCGGGTCGCCATCCAGAGGGAATGTTTTTCCCGGACACCTATCGCTTTCCGCGCGGGACGACCGACCGCGAACTGCTGCAGCAAGCCCAGACCCGGCTTCAGGAGGAGCTTGCCTCTGCCTGGAAGAAACGCAAGCAGGCGCTTCCACTCCGCACGCC
>CAYYQQ010000049.1:0-20132 GCA_964473595.1 uncultured Steroidobacteraceae bacterium
GTGGATGGCGGCAGGCAAGACGCGTAACTGGAAGTACATCAATTGCTGAAGCAGGAATCCGCGCACGCCGTCGTGCTGGCGCCTGCCACACCGGCGACGGCGAGCGTCATCTGGCTGCACGGCCTGGGCGCCGACGGCCACGACTTCGTGCCGATGGTGCCGGAGCTGAAATTGCCGCCGAGTCCGGCCGTGCGCTTCGTCTTTCCGCATGCGCCGGTGCGACCTGTCACGATCAACAACGGCATGCGCATGCGCGCTTGGTACGACATCAAGGAATTGTCGGCGAGCGGTGCCCAGGATGAAGCCGGGATCCGCGAGTCCGCGGCGATTCTCGTGAAATTCATCCAGCGCGAACGCGATGCGGGTGTCGCCGCCAATCGCATCGTGGTTGCGGGTTTCTCCCAGGGCGGCGTGATTGCGTTGCACGCGGCGCTGCGGCATCCGGAGCGCCTGGCGGGCGTCATGGTGCTGTCGTCCTACCTGCCGTTGCGCACGACGCTCGCTGCCGAAGCCGCAGCGGCCAACCGCGATCTGCCGATCCTGATGTGCCACGGCAGTTTCGACCCGGTCTTGCCGCTGCAGCTCGGCAGCAGCTCGCGCGACGTGTTGCGTGCGGCGGGCTACACGGTCGACTGGAAGGAATACCCGATGCAACACCAGGTCTGCCTCGAGGAAGTGCAGGACATCTCCGTCTGGCTCAAGGAGCGCCTCGGCGCGGAACCGCCGCGCTGATGCGGTATCATTGGCGGGTCAACTGTGGAGTGCCGCCATGATCTGGGTAATGCTTGCTGTCGTCGTCCTGCTGATCCTGTTCCTGGTCGGGATCTACAACCGGCTCGTTACGTCGCGCAATGGCTACAAGAACGCCTTCGCGCAGATCGACGTGCAGCTGACCCGCCGGTACGACCTGATCCCGAACCTGGTCGAAATCGTCAAGGGCTACCTGGCCCATGAGCGCAACACGCTCGAGGCGGTGATCAAGGCGCGCAATGTCGCCGTCACCGGCCTGAAGGCCGCCGCCGCCAACCCGGGCGATCCCGCCGCGGTGCAGGGACTCGCCGCCGCCGACAACCAGTTGAGCGGTGCGCTCGGCCGCCTGTTTGCGCTCGCCGAGTCCTATCCGGATCTCAAGGCGAATCAGAACATGATGCAGCTCTCCGAGGAGCTGACCTCGACCGAGAACAAGGTCGCCTTCGCGCGCCAGGCCTACAACGACGCCGTGCTCGGCTACAACAACACGCGCGAAGTGTTCCCGAACAGCCTGATCGCCGGTTCCTTCGGCTTCATGCCGGCGCAGATGCTCGAGATCGAATCGCCGCAGAAGCGCGATGTCCCGAAGGTCAGCTTCACCTGATCCACGCGACGGGCTGAACCGATATGGATTTCTTCAGGCGGCAGGCCGAGACCCGCCGGCTGTCGCGCTGGCTGGTGCTGCTGTTCATCCTGGCGATCTTCGCTTGTGTCATCGCGGTGGACTTCGTCGTCGTCACGGCTGCAACAATCCTCTCGCAGGACGCGCTCGGTGTCGCGCCACCGGCGGCAGGGTTGTGGTTCCAGCAGTACCCGGGCCTCGTCATGCTGAGTTCGTTCGTCGTGGTCGGCGTCATCGGATGCTCGAGCCTGATCAAGACCAGCCAGCTCAGTGCGGGTGGCAGCGTCGTGGCACAGTCGGTCGGCGGTACGCGCGTGACTGCCGACACCAACGACCCGCTGCGCAAGCGCCTGCTCAATGTGGTTGAGGAGATGGCGATCGCCTCGGGTGTGCCGGTGCCGGCGGTCTACGTGCTCGAGCGCGAACCCGGTATCAACGCTTTCGCCGCGGGCCACAACCCGTCGAATGCGGCGATTGCGGTGACGCGCGGAGCGCTCACCACCTTGAATCGCGCGGAACTGCAGGGCGTGATCGCCCACGAATTCAGCCATGTGCTGAATGGCGACATGCGGCTCAGCACGAGATTGATCGGGCTGCTGTTCGGCCTGATGGTGATTGCGCTCATCGGCCGCTTCGTGCTTCGTTTCGCACCCCGTGGCGGCGGCGGCCGCAAGGGCGGCGGCGCCATCGTCATCATCATGGCGGCGGCACTGGCGGTGATGATCCTTGGCCACATCGGCCTGTTCTTCGGGCGCCTGATCCAGGCGGCAGTGTCGCGCAAGCGTGAGTCGCTGGCGGATGCATCCGCCGTGCAATTCACACGCGACCCGACAGGACTGCGCGGCGCGCTGGTCAAGATCGGCGCGCTTGACGTCGGGTCGAAGTTCCAGGACACCGATGGCGAGCAGGTCGCGCATCTGTTGTTCGCAGCGGGGGTCACACGTGCCTTCGCAACACATCCGCCGCTCGAGGAGCGCATCCGCGAAATCGATCCGAGTTTCCGGCCCGGGGAATTCGAGGCGATGCGGATCCGGATGAACCGGGAGCGGGCGCTGAACACGGAAGAGGCGAGCCGGCCGCAACCCGAGGCGGCGGAGCGACTCGAGGGCATGTTGCAGGACGCGATCGTGCTGGCGCCTGCGATGGTCTCGCAACTGGTGGGGAATCCGGGCACGGCCCATGTGCAGCGCGCCCAGGAACTGCGCGTGTCATTGCCGGCGACGATCACCGCCGCCGCAGGCGACTCGGAGCGGGCGAGGGCGCTATTCCTCGCGCTTGCGCTGGATGCGACGGGTGATGCGCGTGGCCGGCAGCTCGCGTTCATTGAGGAGCAGATGGGCGCAGACCAACGGCTTGCGATTGAAGGGCTGTTGCCTGCCGTCGATACGCTCACAGCGACGCAGAAGATGCCCGCGCTCCTGCAGGCCTTTCCAGCGTTGCACCAGCTCGGCCGCCAGGAGCGCCAGGCTCTGCTCGTTTGCCTGAATGAACTCCTGATCCGCGAAGGCCGCGTTTCGATTCACGCCTATGCACTGCGAAAGCTCGCGCAGGTACAGCTGCGCGATGAACTGCAACCGGGCGCACGCGCCTTCCATCTTTCGATTGCGGGTGTTGCGGAAGACCTGCAGGCCCTTTTTTCGGTACTGGCGCTGTCCGGAAGCGAGGATGAGGTCGAGGCGCGGCGCGCCTACGAGATCGGCATGGCCCAGCTTCTACCGATGCGGCGCCCGCCATTCCAGCGTCTGGCGGACTGGCAGCGCAGGCTCGACATGGCGCTCAATCGAATCGACCGGCTGGCGCCGGCAGGCAAGGAGCTGCTCGTTCAAGCGCTGGTGCGGACCATCTCGCACGACCTGCGCATGACGGTTGCGGAATCCGAGCTGTTGCGCGCGGTCTGTGCCACCGTGCATTGCCCGCTGCCGCCGCTCGACGCGGCGATGGAGGAGGTAGCGTGATCACAGTCCATCACCTCAACAATTCCCGCTCCCAGCGGGTGCTGTGGCTGCTCGAGGAGCTCGCCTGCCCTACGAGATCAAGCGCTACGAGCGCGACGCGAAGACCATGCTGGCGCCGCCCGAATTGCGCGCGGTGCATCCGCTCGGCAAGTCACCGGTCGTCTCCGATGGCGGTCTTACGCTTGCGGAATCAGGAGCCATCATCGAATACCTGGTCGAGCGTCACGGCGGCGGCCAGCTCGCACCGGCCCCGGGGACGCCGGCACGCCTGCGCTACAGCTATTGGCTGCACTACGCGGAAGGCTCGGCGATGTCGCCGCTGTTGTTGAAGCTGGTCTTCGATCGCATCGAATCGGGGCCGATGCCGTTCTTTGTCAAGCCGATCGCGCGGGCGATCGCAGGGCGCGCAAAGAACTCGTTCATCCTGCCGCAGATCACGCGTCACCTGGACTACCTGGAATCCGAGCTTGCCAGGTTCCGCTGGTTTGCGGGCGATGAGTTCAGCGCGGCGGACATCCAGATGAGTTTCCCGCTGGAAGTCGCCGTAAAGCGCGCGGGTCTCGGTCCGAGCCGGTCGCGGCTGATGGATTTCCTCGGGCGCATCCATGCACGGCCCGCGTATCAACGCGCGCTGGAGCGCGGCGGAAAGTACGATCTGCTGGATTGAGCGTCTCCACCGCTACTGAAACCGGCTCGCTGGCGGTCGACATCAGCGGCTATTACTTGCGCAGCAAGGCAACCGAGTACGGATGTAGCGTAGCGGTCATCAATCCTGCAATTACGACCGGATCAGACAGCATGAATTCTCTGGCTGCAGTCTCGCTATCGGCTTCAAAAATCACGAGTCCGAAGGTCGTGCTCAGGGTTTCCTTTGTGCGACCTGCAAGGATGACTTGTCCTGCCTTCACGGCCTGCGCCAGGCGCTCGAAGTGTTGCGCAACAACGACGTCTTCTGTCTCCGTCCAGGATTTTTCCTTCTGGAATCGAGGTGCCACATGCAGGACATAGACGTATTGTTCGCGCGCCTGGATTTCCTGCGCGAAAAGGTAACCTGGCGGCGAGATCACGAGTGTCGCCATGGCGCCGAGCAGTGATTTCTTGAGTGCAGTAGTCATTTGAATAGCCCCGTGACCGCCCTAATGCCAGAGCCCGAGCATGAGGCCGATCACGGTGAACTGCACCGTGTGGTATCCGCCATTGATCAGGAACAGCATCAGGCTCTTGCGCTCGAACAGGTAATTGATGCCAAAGCTCGTGGCCACCCAGCAGAGGCCCGCGGCAAAGCCTGCGCTGGTTGCAAAGCCAACTTCGGGTTTCGGGCCGAGGAACAGCGCAAAAACCACGGCGGCGATGATGCACATGACCAGCGCGCCGCCGAAAATCTTGACCGGATTGCCGGTCTTGATCTGCTCATCGGTCACGCCAGCCTCGCGCTGCCAGGCTTTGCCGAAGATCGCGGGTGCGTACCAGAGCCCGCCGATGACGAATGACGATATGGCCGCGGCGAGCGCAGCCAGCCAGTTGATATCAGGCATGTGATTTCCCCTTGTGACGCCCTTGTGGCCTGCGGCGAGCCGGCACCTTCGCCGGATGCAGCAGATAATTGAAGAACTCTTTCAGTTGACCTACAGCCCTGTCGAAGTAGGCGACATCGCGGTAACTGCGGGCCAGCATCACGCCGCCCTCCATCGTGGTCAGCACGAATTCCGCGAGCGCGCGCCGGTCGGTGCCGGCGGGCAGGCGCTTGCCAGCCGCCTTGAGGCAGTCCTCGAGCGCCGTGATCCATGCCGAAAAGTTGGCGGCGAGCAACTCGCGCACCGGCGGGTCGGGTTCGTGGATTTCGAGCGCGAGACTCCCGATCGGGCAGCCGTAGGTGCAGTCCGTCTGGACAATCGCGCCGCGATAGCGGTCAAGCAGCGTGAATATCTTGTCGATCGGGTCCTCGACACCGCGCCAGGCAGGGGCGAGCAGCATCTCGTGGATGCCGTGGTGATAGGCATCGAGCACCGCGACCAGGACGTCCTGCTTTCCGGGAAAGAAGTGATACAGGCTGCCGCTGTTGATGCTGGCGCGGCCGAGGATGTCGGCGACCGAGGTCGACCCGTAACCCTTCTCCCAGAACAGCTGCATTGCCGCTTCCACAATGCGCCAGCGGGTATCCCCAGAAGCTTGATTGATCATTCAACCAAGTCTGATACACTTCAGCCCGGAGCGCAAGTAGGGCGGCTTGCCAATCAAGTGCGTGGATTGGGTGGCCGCCAGACGCGAAGACCGATTCGTCTGGCGACTCGGTGAAAACCCTGGTCTGTTGTCAGGAGTTCGAGGTTGTGGCGTACGCAGAGTTGGGCGAGAAGGGCATCGATGGTCCCGAGTTGCTGACCAGCTCGCCGGCAAACATTCCTGAGACCTGCTGCTTCAACGTGATCGCGCCTGTCTGGCACGAGCAGCGGTAATGCCGAGAATCTTCCGACGATCTGGTCACGCGCACGAGGCCCCGCAAAACCTTGCAGCAATTCCTGGAGAATCAGTCCCGTCGTTACGAGTGATCGACCGGCATGCAGCGCCTCGGCGAGCGCATCCACTTCCGGTGCGCCCTCCGGCGCATCCCGGCGGAGCGCGAGTGACCACACGCTTGTGTCGACCAACAGGTTCAACGGCGGGTCCTTTCAGCTTTGTAGTCGAATCCGCTGTCCCATTCGAGCTTGCCGATCAACTCGAGTAGCCGTTTCTGGCGGCGGCGCGCAATGAACTCCCGGAGTGCCTGAGTGACGGCTGCTTTCTTGGTGCGCTCGCCGCTCACCTCCAGGGCCTCATCGAGCAGCTTTGGGTCGAGTGACAGATTGGTCGCCATTGTGTGAGTCTCCACACATAGCATCACACATAATTGATCCACTGCGCAAGTTACAACCATCAGTGCTTGCGGCGATCATCCTGACCGGACCAGGCGGTGCTTCGCCATCCCGTTTCCCTGCTCATGTGCCGGAATTGTCTCGTGCCGGGGCTGGAACGGCCCCGGGGAGATTCTGCCGGGCGCGGTTGGTCTTGACCGGCTGGATCAAGCGGCGGATCCGCTGCTGCTTGTTCTTTAGGCGCGCGCATTCGGCGCGCGAGATCGCTCCATCCGACCCGGCGATCGCCGCGAGGATTCTTGACTTCGGTTTCTGTGCCGCCGACGGCCCGGCCACACCACGCGACCGGCGGCCGCACATGGCCGACAAACCGCACTTCTGTGAGGCAGGCCCGGTGCTTGAAATCGCGCCACCCCGGGTACAGGATCGGCCCATGCTCGATCAACCCGAGGAAGATTCCCCTTTACCTGCCGCAGCAGCTGCCGCGCTCTCCATCGGCCGCAAGATCGACGCCATCAAGTACCTGCGCGAGGCCGAAGGTCTCGGGTTGATGGAGGCGAAGCAGCGTGTCGAAGCGTATGTGGAGCGCAACCCTGTGCTGAAGGCGCAGCTTGCGGAGCAGCAGGCGCGAATGAAGCGCCGGCTGATCCAGTGGGGGCTGATTATTGACGTACTGCTCATTGCTGCCATCCTGTGGTACTTTTTCGGGCGCTGAATGAGCGCCGTCGTGCTATTTTGGAGCCCACCGATTTCCGGTCGATTTGGGGGAGGGTATTTCATGCACATTGAACGTTTCCGTCGTAGCTGTGTCGGGCTGCTCAGCGTCAGCCTTATTTCGCTGGGACTGCAGACCCCGGCAGCTGCCGGGATCGTCGGCACGGCTGATGCCATCGCCGCCACCCAGCAACAAAACGATCTGGCCGTCGTGCGCAGCGCGCTCGCCCGCGCCGATGTGCGCGAGCAGATGGTCACGCTCGGTGTCGACCTGGCCGAAGTCGAGGGCCGCCTCGGCGCGTTGACCGCACCCGAGCTCGCAAGGCTCGCCGGTAACATCAATGAGGCGCCGGCTGGTGGCGAAGAATTACTCGCCCTCCTCGGCCTCGTATTCGTGGTGCTGCTGGTTCTTGAGTTGACCGGCACGATCGATATTTTCAAGAAAGCGTGATCCGGACTGCGCTGCCGACGGCAGCGCTGCTTGTCAGCTTCGCGGGATGTGCGGTTTCGCCGCCGCTGGCGGAAGGCCTTCCGCCAGAGATGTCTCGCGCGGTCGAATTGCGCGACACACCGTTCTTCCCGCAGGAAGACTATCAATGCGGTCCGGCGGCGCTCGCAATGGTGTTGCGCGCAAGTGGTGTCGCAGTGGATCCCGACTCGCTGGCGCCGCAGGTATACCTCCCGCAGCGTCGTGGCAGCCTGCAGGCGGAACTGATCGGCGCATCCCGCCGGCAGGGGCGGCTGGCTTACGTTTTGCCGGGGACGGGTCAGGCGCTGCTGGCGGAACTCGTCGAAGGCCGGCCCGTGCTCTTGCTGCAGAATCTCGGTGTCAAGCAGATACCGATCTGGCACTACGCGGTGCTCGTGGGTTACGACGTGAGCCGTAATATCGCCGTGCTTCGGTCAGGCCGACGCGAGCGCAAGGAAGTGCGCTGGCAAAGCTTCGCCCGTTCCTGGGATCGCGCCGGGCGTTGGGCGATGACCACACTCGCGCCCGGTGTCATTCCCGCGCAGGCCGATGCCGCGCGCTATCTGGAGGCTGTTGCCGGTATTGAAGCGGCGGGCAATCGCCGGGCGGCCGCCGTGTCCTACGATGCCGCGATTGCACGTTGGCCCGATGAACCGATGGCCTGGTTCGGTCGCGGCAATGTCGCCTATGCGGATGGCGACCGCGCAACCGCCGCCGATGCCTACACGCAGGCCGCGACACTTGCACCCGGCGATGCGGCGGCGCGGAACAATCTCGCGCAGGTGCTCGCGGATGCCGGCTGCTTTGAAGAAGCGCACCGACAACTCGAGCGTGGGCTCGCGCTGGCGGCCGGCACGGCTTTCGCATCCATGATCGAGGCCACTCGTGTGGAGGTCGAAGCCGCTGGGCAATCGGCAGCGGTACCGTGCTCGCTGCCGGATCGCCACTGGCCGGACTGAGTGGCTGTCAGTGGATGATCCGCGCCTCGCCGCGTCCGCGCGGGTCGGAAGCTGCGGTCCATTCGTCACCGTCGCGCCAGACCAGCTGCAGATCGCCGATTTCCCAGGGATGCGGTTCCGCGCGGTAACCGCGATCCGCGAGCGCGCGGATCACGTCGTCTGGCAGTGGCTGGCTGATGCTGTAGGTGATCAGGTCCGGCGGCCAGAGCTGGTGGTGAAATCGTGTCGCGGAAACGGCTTGCTGCGCCGACATGTGGTAATCGAGCAGATTGATGATCGTCTGGTACACCGACGTGATGATGGTCGAGCCGCCCTGCGTCCCGAGCACCATGCTGACATTCCCATCGGCGACCAGGATCGTCGGCGACATGGATGACAGCATCCGTTTCCCGGGCTGAACCGAATTGGCGTCGGCGCCGACCACGCCGTAGTAATTCGCGACACCCGGCTTGGCGCTGAAATCATCCATCTCGTTGTTCAGCAGGAATCCGCCGCCCTCGACCACGACGCCGCTGCCGAAATCCGTGTTCAGCGTGTAGGTGAAGGCGACGGCATTGCCTGCGTGATCCACGATCGAAAAATGCGTGGTGGCGTGCGGCTCGAGGCCGGGCCGCACGGAAGGTGCCGGGCTGATGACCTTCAGATTCACTTCCGCGGCTCTTACGGCGACGTATTCGTCTGCGATCAGTTCGTTGACCCGTTGCGGCACGAAATCCGGATCGCCGAGGTATTCGGCGCGATCGGCGAACACGCGCTTTTCCATCTCCGCAGTCAGGTGGATGTACTGCGGCGAGTTGTGCGCAAGTCCCGCGAAGGCGGCGGCCAGGTCGTCCTTCATCTTCAGCAGCTGGATCACCGCAAAGCCGCCGGAGGAGGGCGGTGGCGCGGCGAGGATCTCAAAGTTTCGCCAATGCGCCTGCAACGGCGCACGCCAGATCGGCTTGTAGCCTGCGAGATCCCCCGCACTCACAAGGCCTCCGCCGCGGCGCATCTCGGCGAGCAGCAGTCTTGCGGTCTCGCCGCCATAGAATCCGTCGGCCCCATCAGCCGCAATTCGGCGCAGCGTCGCGGCGAGTTCGGGTTGCCTGAGCATGTCTCCGGCGTGCAGGCCGCCGAAGTACCGTGTGAAATTCGCCGTGCCTTTGAGCCGGGGCAGGTCATCACGCATGACCTGTTCAAGTTGCGGAGGTACCTTGAAGCCCATTTCGGCGAGCATGATTGCCGTCGACAGGAGGTCTGCCCACGGTTTCGTTCCGTATTTCTGGTGGGCGGCCCAGAGTCCTGCGACCGTGCCTGGCACACCGACGGCGCGATGGCCGGTGAGGCTGGCGCCTTCAACGACCTCGCCGCGGGCATCGAGATACATATCACGTGTTGCGGCCGCGGGAGCCACCTCGCGGAAGTCGAGAAACGTCGCCTCGTCACCGACCCGCGCGAGCATGAATCCACCGCCCCCGATGTTGCCACACTCGGGAGACGTGACTGCAAGCACGAAGGCCGCGGCAATCGCGGCATCCACGGCATTTCCGCCGTCGGCGAGGATACTCGCGGCCACATCCGCGCTGTACCGGTCTGGCATCGCGATCGCGGCCGTAGCCGGCAGCGCCTTCTGCGCCGCCGGCTGCGGCGTACAGCCGAGAGCGAGCAGCGCCGCCGCCGCGACGAGGAACCGGCGGCGAGCCAGGCCCCAGCCCGTCATCCGGTCTTCGGCGGTACGTTGGCGTTCAGCCGGAACAGGTTCATCGGATCGTACTTCGCCTTGAGTGCGGCGAGTCGCTCGAAGTGTGCGCCAAAGTTCTCTCGGTAGCTGGCCGCTACCGTGTCCGAGCCGACGTAATTCGTATAGAAGCCTTTCGTCAGCGGCTCGAGCTCTTTCCAGGCCGCGCGCATCTGCGCGACCTTTTCATCGATGCCGTCCGAAGTGGACCACCCGCTCCAGATGGCCAATATGAAAGTCATATCGCGCCGCGGAAATGCCGTCGCATCCAGGGGCACGCGCGAATAGGCTCCGCCACAATGATCGCAGAACATCTGGTACAAGCCAGGCGTGCGGGCGAAGACGTCGAGCATGAGATCGATGTCATCGTTCGAAAGCGCTCCGACGAAGCCGTTCTTCGCGTAAGCGCGTATGCCATGGGGAGCAGAGGCATCGCCGCTCGATTGCAGCTTGACGTAGGGCATCAGGCCGATGTCGTCCATGGCCGGCTTTCCGAATGCACGCAAGGGTTTCAGCCACTCTTCGCCTTCGGCGTGGTCCCCGGACCAGCAAACTTCGACGCCAAAGTAGGGCGTGTTGTCGTCCCAGTACAGTTCCGGGATCAGGTTGGCTGATTCCGGTGCATCCACCGCGATATCGCGATAGAAGCGCAGGGCATCACGGGCCTGGTCGAACGGCCAGACGATCATTCCGCCGAGAATGGTCGGGTCCACCGGATGCAGCCGGTATTCGATGGCGGTCACGACGCCGAAATTGCCGCCACCGCCGCGCAGGCCCCAGTAGAGCTCCGCGTTTTCGTCATCGCTCGCCCGCTGGAAACGACCATCCGCGGTCACGAGATCGAAGGACGCCACATTGTCGCAGGCGAGCCCGAACCGCCGGCCGAGCCTTCCGAAACCGCCACTCAGCGTAAGGCCCGCGGCGCCGGTGTCGGAAAATGTGCCGGCCGTGGTTGCGAGCCCGAATGCCGCACTTTCATGATCGAGCTGGCCGAGGAGCGAGCCGGATTCCAGATAGGCGCGCCGAGCCTCCGGATCGACGCGCACGCCCTGCATCTGCTGCAGGTCGATCACGAGCCCGCCGTCACAGGTCGATTTTCCTGACACACTGTGCCCACCGGCCCGAATCGCGGTCAGCAGCCGATGCTCACGCGCGAAATCGACGGCATGCCGGACGTCGCTCGCCCCGGTGCAACGGGCAATCAGCGCGGGATGCTTGTCGAACATCCCGTTCCAGACGCGGCGCGTGCTGTCGTAGCCGTCGCTGCCCTGCATCAGCAGATCGCCGCGCAGGCTCGCGGCAAAGGCTTCAATCGATGAGCCCGACAACGTGAGATCGGCTCCCTCGAGTGACTTTGCAGCCACGTCAACGGCATTCTTCAGAACACCCGACCAGCCTCTGAACGGCCAGGCCGAGGCAAGCGCGAGACCCGCTCCAACGAAATCGCGTCGTTTCATGGCAGATATCCTCCGGGGTAGTACTCTATTGCCGCAAAGTCAGACCTTTGGCGGCACGTTCGCGTTCAGCCGGAACAGGTTCATTGGGTCGTACTTGGACTTCAGTGCCACGAGCCGCTCGAAATTGGCGCCGTAATTCTCGCGATAGCCGGCCATCGTCGTGTCCGCATCGGTGAGATTCGTGTAGAAGCCCCGGGTCAGCGGCTCCAGCGCGTGCCAGTTTGCCCGCATCTTCGCGATGTTGGCGTCAATGCCGTCCTTGTTCGGCCAGGCACCAATGGTACCCAGCATGTAGAGTGCGTCGCGATTCGGAAAGGCCGTCGCGTCCGGAGCCATCTTCCGGTACGCCCCGCCACCATGATCGAAGAAGAGGAAGTACCAGTCCGGCATGCGCCTGAACTCGTCGATGATCAGATCGATGCCGTCATCCTTGAGTTGCGTCAGGAAGCCGCTTTTCAAATAGTAGTACTTGCCGGGCCCGAGAAACTCGTCGGCGCCGGATTGCATCGTCACATAGGGCATCGGCGCGATGTCGTCATGCACTGGTTTTCCGAAAGCGCGCAGCTTCTTCAGCCATGCTTCGCCTTCGCCATGATCGCCCGACCAGCAGACTTCGATGCCGACCATCTGACCGTCGGGTTCATTGTGCAGGTCGGGGGCCAGGTTGACGACCTCGGGCGCGTCAGACGCGATATCGCGGTAATAACGCAGCACGTCGCGCGCCTGGTCTATCGGCCAGGCAATGTTGCCACCGAGCATCACCGGGTCCATCCGGTGCAGCCGGTACTCGATCGAGGTCACCACGCCGAAATTGCCGCCACCGCCGCGGAGGCCCCAGTACAAATCGGCGTTTTCGTCGTCGCTCGCCCGCAGAAAATGCCCATCGGCGGTAACGACATCGAATGAGGCGACGTTGTCGCAGGCGAGCCCGTAGCGCCGGCCCAGCCTTCCGAAACCGCCACCGAGCGTGAGTCCCGCGGCACCCGTATGCGATACGGTGCCCGCCGTTGTCGCAAGCCCGAAGGCTGCACATTCATGATCGAGCTGCCCGAGCAGTGAGCCGGACTCCAGATAGGCGCGTTGGGCCTCCGGATCGACACGCACGCCCTGCATCTGCTGCAGGTCGATCATCAGCCCGCCGTCGCAGCTCGACTTGCCAGAAAGGCTGTGGCCACCGGCGCGCACAGCCGTCAGCAACTGGTGCTCGCGTGCGAAATCGACGGCGTGCCGGACGTCGGAGGCACCGGTGCAGCGCGCGATCAGCGCGGGCTTCTTGTCGAACATCGCGTTCCAGACGCGTCGCGTGCGGTCATAAGCCTCGTTGTTCGCCAGCAGCACGTCCCCCCGCAGACTGGCAGCGAGGGCCTCGATCGACGAACCGGGCAGCAGTATGTCGCCACCGGTGAGCGACTTTGCCGGCAGGTCGCCGACACCCTTGAGAACGGACGCGAATCCACGGAATGGCCAGGTCGCTGCGAGCGCAAGGCCCGCACCGACGAATTGACGCCTCTTCATGACAGCCCCCCTGAATCAGTTACCTCAGAAAACTCTACTCCTTGCCGACTTCCAGCGCACCCACCCCCGGATGGCGAACCCGATAGCAAGGGCAATCGCGACGTCGCGAACGGCGGTCCAGGTCGTGGTCAGCACGATGCCGACGCAACAGAGCAGGGCGGCGACCGCGATCATGACGCCGGCGGGCATGGGTACCGGCGCCGGCCCCTCGCGGCGTCGCAGCACGATAAGAGCCGCGGCAGTCGAGCCGTGGGCAAGTATCCGGGTGATCACGAAGATGGTCAGCAAGTACTTGAAAGTACCGGTGATCGTCAGAAACCATGAAATGGCCGCGTACGCGATGATCGCGACATGCGGCGTGTGAAATGCGCGGTGTACGGCCACGATCGGTCGCGGCAGGTCGCCGGCCTCGCCCAGCGCGAAGGTGTAGCGTGGCCCGACGAGCATCTGCACGGCAAGACCACCGGCGCAGGACACGACCGCCGCCGCGGCCATCAGCGGGACGCCGGCCGGACCGACAAAGGCTTTCGCGACGTCCACCAGCGGCAACGCCGATGCGGCGGTATCCGGCAGCACGCCGAAGCAGGCCAGCATCAGGAGAAGGTAGAGCAAGCAGGCAATCCCGAGGCCGCCCAGGATACTCACGGGGAGGTCGCGGCGCGGATCACGCATTTCGCCGGCGACGACCGCGGCGACCTGGAAGCCGGTGCAGGCGAAGATTGCGATCTGCAGCGCACCCGAAAGGCCGTCCGGCTGTCGCGGCTCCGTTGCGGGGATGTCATTCCAGCCCGCGAACCAGAGACCCGCGAGGGCGACGAGCCCGAGTGGCAGCATCTTGGCAATCGTCAGGAGGTTGCCGAGCCAGGCGCCGCGGGTGACGCTACGGACATTCACTACGGCGAGCACGATCATGAACACGGTGATGGCAAATGCGCGCGGCCAGGGTGCCGCGATCGTGGGCCAGATCGTCGCCGCGTAATCGAGCATGACCTGCGAGATCAAGGCGGTGGCCGCGAGGCTGGAGAGCGTGAACAGCCAGCCCACCGTGAAGCCCGACAGCGGCCCGAAAGTGACCTGCGCGTAGTACTGCGGCCCGCCGGTCACGTCGTAGCGGCTTGAGACCTCGGCGAGCGACAGTGCGAGGAACCCGGTGACGATGAAGGCGACGAAGATGACGGCGAGGCTGTAGCGGCCGGCGTCGATCGCAAGGCCCGCAGGCATCGCGAAGACGCCGGCGCCGACGATTGAGTTGACCGTCAGGGAGATCACGTCGAACCGCCGCAGGCCGCGATGCAGCCTGGGCGGATCGACGGAAGCAGCCGAGATCGCGATGAGCGATCAGCCCCCGGCGGGTGCGGCGGCTTCGGCGGCCTTGCGCGCTGTGCCCGCGTCAGCTGCGACGCGCCAGGTTCCATCCGTCTTGGTCCAGACGGTCACGTACTCGCCGTTGACGGCCGCGGCTTTACCGTCACCATCCGGATCGGATGTGAAGCTACCCAGTTCGTAGGCGAGATCGCCGGACGCGGCAACCTGTACGTCGCTGGTGGTCCAGCTGATTGTGCTGTTTGGAGATTTCGCACTTTCGGCTTCCATGCCCGCCTGTAGTTCGGCGGTACCTTTGCTGATATTGCCGTCGAACAGCGCGACGGAATCGGCTGTCCACACGCCGTTGACGATGCCGGCGACGTCCTTCGCCTGCGCCAGCTGCAGCCAGGCGGCCGAGCGATCACGCACGGCCTGAGCCTCTGCCGCGAGATCGACTGCCGGTGCTTCGGGCGCCGGCTTGGCGCAGCCCGCAGCAAACGCAGCGCAAGCCGCTGCCACCAGGATCATTGTTCTTCCACGCATGAAACCCCCTAGCTTATTGATTGTTCAGCCATATCCAGACACGCGGCCGAAAGACGCCCCGCCCTCGCGGGGCAGCTATCTTAAACCTCCACGGGGAAATGGAAAGCTCGGCCTGGGGTCACGGCTCGCGACTCGTGTTTAAAGCCGGATTGTGGTCGAAGAAATCGAAGGGCCGCAGCTTGAAGTCATGCCAGAGCACGGGCATCACCGGCCAGTCCTCGGCGCGAACGACATGGTGCATCCCGATCGTGTACCAGAGCACGAGGTCTTCGTTCTCGATCGGCCGGTCGGCTGCAGTCCATTCCGGCAGGCCCTTGCCGGCCAGGCTGCGCGTCGGATAGTCACCGGCCGCATAGCGTTCGTCGGCGCGATACGGTGTCACCCACAAGGCATGACTGATGAAGCCAGCACGCTTCCTTGTGTATTCGTCATCGCCCGTCACCGGCGGCATCGTCATGCCCGGCAACAACTGGTAGCTGGTCGGGTAGCCGACGGCATTCTTGCGACCCTCGCTGACGACTCGCCACAACGATGGTTCCATCATGTCGGTGTGAAGCTGGGCCTCATGCTCGGTCCTGGCGACCTTCTGCTGCGTGACCCAGATGCTGCCACGGGGATGGTCGGCGGCGAGGCGTTCTTTCTTGATCACGTCGCGGATGAAGGAATTGCGCACGCCATCCACATCGAGATCGAGCCGGAAACTGAAAAAGTGATCGTGATTGACGGCGATGATGTGCTGGTCGACGAAACGGCCGTAGGCATCTTCGCGTGGCGCGCTGCCGCTCGCGTCATTCGCGTCCTTCGCCTTCGCCATCTTGACCTCGGCGATCCCGGTCGCGCCGATGGCAACCCGCATCTGCCCATCGGACTCGAAGATCCAGTCCACCACGTAGTCGTAATTGCCGAGTAACGCCGTCCAGCGCGACACCAGTTCGCGCTTCGGGCGTCCGTCCTGGTCATGCCGCCAGTTGACGTCGCCGGCATAACGCTCGAACAGGCAGGCGACGCGCGGCTTGTCTTTTGGATGGCCGTCGTCCTCGATGACGATGCCGTTGAAGAAAGCCGCGTTGTCCGGGCAATCGATCCCGGGTGTCAGGGTATTTGCAAGCCCGCCTGCCGAGTACTCACCGGCGTCCAGGAAAGTGCGCGTGTACCAGCTGCGGGCCGGATCCATGTACGGCACGAAGATCTCGGACAGATTTCCCTCGTAGAGCACCGAACGGTCGGTGTCGCCGTCGCGCCAGGTGACCGTAGAAATGATCGTGCCGACGCGTGGATCGGAGCGCAGATGGAAGCGCCACTTATCCCAGCTGACGACATGACCCTCAATCTTGAATCCAGGCCCGAGCGGCTGGCGAATCTCGATGGGTGAGGGGAACGAGCGCAGCGACCCGATCGCTTCATCGTCGTAGTCAGCGTTGGTCTGCGGAACCGGCACCGCCGATTCATCGGTAATCTCGAGGATCTCCTTGCTGTCCATATCGAGCATGACGACCACGCCTTCGATGCCTCGAGGCCAGGCATTGCGGATGCCCTGCGCCGAACCGCAGTGCGCCATCGCGATGCGCCGGTTCATATACTCTTGTTTGCCAAGGTATCCGAGCGGCAGGGCGAAGCATTCCACGAACAATGGATTCTGGATGCCGCGCTTGCGCAGCGCATCGACAAATTCCGGGCGCTTCTTCAGTTCATCGATCATGTCGGGTTTGTAGTCCTTATCCAGCCAGGCAGCCTGCACACCGTTCACTTCCTTCCACGCCGTGACGCTCTTCCGATCGAGGTCGACGATGGCCTCGAAGACCTGCTTGCCCTGGCGGCCATAAACCTCCGCCTGGCGCGATATCGCCGTGCCGGGCTTGTACGCCCACACGCTATCCTTCGCTGGCGGTTTCAGCGCGATGCGATTGAAGGTGGTGTCCTCGTCCAGCTTGCCGGCCTCCAGCAGGGTCTCGAGCACGGCCCATTGTTCCTGCCAGGAGAGAGGATCGAGCGGATGACGGTTGTCCGCGAGGGCTGAAACCGGCGCAAGGCACAGCAGACCGCAGCCGATGGCTGTGGCAAGTCGAGTAATCATCGGCTATCCCCCAAGCGATACAAGGCAGTGAATCTACGCCCCGCAAGGGCCCGCTAGCAACAATCGGTATACTCCATCGGCCAAGAACAGCCACAAAGAAAAGGCGCCCGGCGTGGTTTTCAACTCGCTCACCTTCATCGTGTTCTTTGCCGTGCTGTTGCTGCTGCACCGGCTGCCGTTCTCGTGGACGACGAAGAAGGTGAACCTGCTGATCGCGAGTTACATCTTCTACGCGGCCTGGAATCCGCCATTCATCCTGTTGCTGTGGGCCTCGACGATCGTCGACTGGTTCATCGCGCGCGGCATCTACGCCGCCCGCGACAAGAGCAGGGCGCATCGGCGCGCCTGGCTCGTGATTTCGGTCGCGGTCAACCTCGGCTTCATAGGATTCTTCAAGTACGGCGACTTCATGTTGCACAACTGGCAGGCGCTGATGGCCTCGCTCGGCGTCGAATATGTGCCGCCTGCCTGGCACATCGTGCTGCCGGTCGGCATCTCGTTCTACACCTTCGTGACGATGTCCTACACGCTCGACGTCTACCTGGGACGCTCCAAGCCGATTGAGTCGCCGCTCAACTACGCGCTGTTCGTGACCTTCTTCCCGCACCTGGTCGCAGGCCCGATCGTCCGTCCCACGCAGCTGGTGCCGCAATTCTATGAGCCGAAGCAGGCGAATCGCGACCAGATGCTGTGGGGGCTCGGCCTGATAATCCTGGGCCTGTTTGAGAAAGTCGTCATCGCAGACGGCGGCCTCTCGAGCGCCGCGGATCAGGTCTTCGGCGCGCAGGGCCCTGTCGGATTCGCGGACGCCTGGCTCGGGACGCTCGCATTCTCCGGCCAGATCTTCTGTGACTTCGCCGGCTATTCGACCATCGCGGTCGGTGCGGCGCTGTGCCTCGGTTTCGGGCTGCCGGACAACTTCCGCATGCCCTATGCGGCGATGGGATTCTCCGATTTCTGGCGCCGCTGGCACATCTCGCTATCCACCTGGCTGCGCGATTACCTGTATGTGCCGCTGGGCGGCAATCGCAAGAGCGAACTGCGCACCTATGCCAACCTCATGACCACGATGCTGCTGGGCGGCCTCTGGCATGGCGCGAACTGGACCTTCGTCGCCTGGGGCGGGCTGCATGGCCTTTACCTCGCGGTCGAGCGCTGGATACGGGATCGCACGGGCATCCAGGGCGAGCCCGTGCGCTGGATCAACCGGCTCGCTCTCGGCTTGCTGACCTACGCTCTGGTCAACGTGACCTGGGTGTTTTTCCGCGCCCATACATTCGGCGAGGCTGCGCGGATCCTGCAGGGCATGTTCGGCTTCGCCGCCGGTGCGGAACCGGTGCTGGCGACCATCTACATGATCAAGGTCGGTGTGTTGATCACAGGCGTCGTCGCGACCCACTGGCTGATGCGTGAGCGCGAACTCGAGCAGGTCGTGTCGCGCACGCCCTGGTGGCTAACCGGTCTCGTTTGCGCGGCGATGTTGTTCGCGGTGATCGTCACGCAGGATTCGGCCACGGCGTTCATCTATTTCCAGTTCTAGGCCAATACCATGAGCAATTCGGGAAAATGGAGCGAGGACGTCACCGTACGGGAAATCCCGAAAACGCGGCTGGCCGCAATGGGCTGGATGGTATTCCTGCTGGTGACGGCTGGCGTGATCGCCTGGGAACTGCAGATGCGGTCGATCGGCCTTGCCGCCGGGGACCTCGACGACAGCAAGGCGCATTGGGCCGTCGAGCGGCGGAAGATTGCCGCTGGAGACTGGGACGACATCGTGATCATCGGCTCCTCGCGGATCCTGTTCGACACGAATCTCGACGTCTGGCAGGAAGTGACCGGGCGGCGGCCGATCCAACTCGCGCTCGCGGGGACGAATCCCAGGCCCTTCCTGAATGATTTCGCCGACAACCCGGATTTCAAGGGCCTGCTCGTCGTCGGCGTCGCACCCGACATCTTCTTCGGCGACTGGCTGGGCATCCCTGCATTCTCCGGCGTGCTCGACTACTGGAAGGACGAGACGCCTTCAGAACGCTTTGGCCATCAGGCCGGTCTTTTCCTGTCGCGCCGCCTCGCATTCCTGGACAGCGACTACACGCTGACAAAGCTGATCGACCAGGTGAATCTCCCGAATCGCGGCGAGATCGTGCGGCCATACCTCGAGGTCTGGAAGGTCTGGCAGACGACCGACGACCGCCAGACCTTCCTGTGGAGCGGCATCGAGAATAACGAGCGCCTGCGCGAGCACGCGCGCCTGGTCTGGGGACCCTTTGACGGCAAGCCGATGGATGCAGATGGCATTACGCGCGCCTGTAAAGAGGCGGCGGAGTCCGTCAAGAAGATCCGCGCGCGCGGCGGCGAAGTCGTCTTCGTCCGTCCGCCATCCGCGGGCCTGTACTACGAGCACGAGCAGCGCGCCGCGCCGCGCGCGAAAACCTGGGACCGCTTGTTGAAGGAGACCGGGTCCTTCGGCATCTTCTTCGACGATTACCCGGAGATGCGGGGCCTCGAAGTGCCCGAATGGTCGCACCTGTCGCGTGATTCCGCGAAGAAATTCACGCGCGCCTACGTCGGGGTTCTGGCCCGGGACGTGCCCTGGCTGAAGTCGCGCCTGCGCGCGAAGGAAGGCACATGAACATCATTGCGGCGGTCGATTTTTCGCCGGTGACCGGGGCGGTGCTCGATGCGCTGGAGCGGTTCGCCGCCAGCATCGCGGCACGGGTCTGGCTGATCCACGTGGTCGCGCCGGATCCCGCCTTTGTCGGCTATGAAGCCGGGCCCGGAGGGGTTCGCAACCAGGTTGCCGCCGAACACCGCAAGCACCACCAGGATCTGCAGCATCTCGCCGAGCGCCTGCGCGCCGCGGGCATCGAGGCCACGGCGCTGCTGCTGCAGGGCCCGACCGTCGAGACGATCATCAGCGAGGCGGGCCGTCTGCCGGCTTCATTGATCGTACTCGGCAGCCACGGTCACGGCCGCATCTACGACGTGCTGGTCGGCAGCGTGTCGGAAGGCATCGTGCGCGCGTCGACGGTTCCGGTCCTGCTGGTGCCAGCGCGGCGCTGACGCCGCGTGCCGCGGATGCGATACCACTTGAAATTGTGACCGGTTACACGGCATTGTTGGCAAGGCCCGTCGCGCCACGATCGGGTGATTCCAATCCCACAGCGGGTTAGTCCAGCACACTATCGCGGCGCGGCGGCCTC
>CAYYQQ010000050.1:0-2435 GCA_964473595.1 uncultured Steroidobacteraceae bacterium
CGCCCGCCGACCTCGAGCCCGAAATCGCCGCGCGGGTGATGCGGCGGGTTTGCGATCAGCACCAGGTGGGCGAGTGAACCGTCGGGCCGTCGCAGGTCCTCGAATGGCAGGTCGATCCAGACGTCGCCATTCACGAGCAGGAATGGATCGGCGCCGAGCAGCGGTAATGCCCGATGCAGCCCGCCACCGGTGCCGAGTGGCGCAGGGCCTTCGGGGCTGTAGGCAATCGAGAGGCCATAACGGCCGCCGTCGCCAAGGGCCTCGCGGATCTGGTCCCCGAGCCAGGACAGATTGATAACAACATCGCGGATGCCCGCCCTCAGCAGGGCTGCGAGGTGATACTCGATGAGCCGGTAGCCACCCACCACGAGCAGCGGCTTTGGCATGCGATCGCTGAGCGGCCGCATACGCTCGCCGCGGCCAGCGGCCAGGATCATCGCTTTCATCGCGGCAGGCCCGCGCGCGTCGACGCGGCAGTGAAGGCCGGCACGACCAGCCGGCGCAGGAAATCATCGAATGGCGCCAGCGCAGGCTCCGCAGCTGTCACGGCAAGCGTGTAGTCGAGTACACGCGGCAAATCTGCAAGGAAACCCGGCTTGCCATCGCGATACCACAGCCGCGCGAAGATGCCGAGCACCTTGATGTGGCGCTGCAGACCCATGCAGTCAAACCAGCGCAGGAATTCTTCGCGGTTCCTGCCGGCATTCAGGCCGAGTCGCTCCGCTCCCGCGCGGTAGCGATCAAGCCAGCCCAGCAGTCGCGTGCGCGGCCACACGATGTAGCAATCCTTCAGCAGCGACACGAGGTCATAGCTGATCGGCCCGCGCACTGCGTCCTGGAAATCGACAATGCCGGGATTGCGGCCAGGGCAGACCATGAGATTGCGTGAATGGTAGTCGCGATGCACTAGTACGATGGGTTGCGCCAGCGCCTCGCCGCAGAGCCACTCGAATGCGCCGTCGATCGCGCGCCGGTCATTGGCGTCGGGCTCAAGGCCGAGATGACGGCCGATGAACCACTCGGGGAACAGTTCCATCTCTTTTCGCAGCAGGCCGTGGTCATAGCGTGGAAGACCATTGGCCTCGCCCGTGCCCTGCGCCTGCAGGCACAGAAGCGCGTCGATCGCATCCGCATAAAGTGGTTCGGGATCCGTACCCTTGGTAAGCGCCTCGAGATATTGCAGGCTGCCGAGGTCGCTGATCAGGACGAAGCCCTGCGCCGCATCCACAGCCAGGACTTGGGGAACATTGACGCCTGTGGTCGCGAGCAACCGTGCGACCTGCAACCAGGAATCGATGTTTTCCCGTTGCGGCGGCGCATCCATCGCGATCTGGGTGCCACCGTCGCGGTGGACACGGAAATAGCGGCGGAAACTCGCATCGACCGACGCTGGCGTCACGCCTAGCACAGGCTGGCCCGGCAGGCTCGCCAGCCAGCGCTCCAGACTCTGCAGTCTTGAATCACCAATCGGGATGGTTGTCATGCGCAGGCGACGGCCGGGGGGCCCGCATTATAGACTTGGCGGCCACACCGAATTCACGGCAGTCCCCGACCAGCGTGTATCTTCGCTTCCTCATCGCATTGCTCGCAGCCGCTGTTGTCCTGCCGCAGGCTGCAGCTGAGGACTGCGAATGGCCCGAGTCCGGCGCTTCTGCGCCCGTTTCGGCGGGGAAAAGCGATGGGATCAAAATTGTCGACCCGGACCAACTCCCGATCGAAGTGACGAGTGGCAGTGCCGAGGTCACGCGTGAGGGTAGTGCCACACTTGGTGACGGCGTCGTCATGCGTCAGGGCGATCATCGGGTGAGTGCCCGGTCGGCCACCTATGATTCCGTAGGTCGCCGCTTCGCGGTCGAAGGCGACGTCGAGTATCGCGCCCCGGACCTGCGCCTGAAAGCCAGCCGCGGTTTCTGGGGCGCAGATGGCGGCGGCCGGTTCACCGGCACCGAGTTCGAGTTGCCGACGCGACCGGCGCGCGGCACTGCCGCGGAACTCGGCATGACGCCTGCCGGCGATTTGAAAATGCGCGATGTCAGCTTCACCACCTGCCCGGCCGGAAACGACGACTGGTTCCTGCGCGCCTCCTCGATCGACATCGACCAGCGCAGGCAGCAAGGCAGGGGCCGCAACGTGCGCGTCGAATTGAAGGGCGTGCCGATCCTCTATGCGCCCGTGATTTCCTTTCCGGTCGGCGATGCGCGCAAGTCCGGATTCCTGTTCCCCTCATTCGGCACTTCGAGCAAAAGCGGCTTCGAATTCGGCTCGCCCTATTACTTCAACCTCGCGCCGAACCACGACCTCACGCTGACACCACAGCTACTGTCGCGCCGCGGGCTGGGCCTCGGAGGCCAGTTCCGCTACTTGACAGAGCGCAGTCACGGCAAGCTCAGCACATGGCTCCTGCCAGGCGATGACGTGACAGGGAGTGACCGCAG
>CAYYQQ010000050.1:2445-18078 GCA_964473595.1 uncultured Steroidobacteraceae bacterium
CTGCGCCTCGACCGCAGAAGCGGCGTCTTCGAGGACCGCAGCTTCCGCGAACTGTGGCACCAGACCGACTTCACTGACTGGCTGCGGCTTTCTGCAAGCATCGAGCACGCGAGCGACAGCCAGTATTTTGAGGATTTCGGACTCGGGGCCGCCGGCACGAGCGTGACGTTCCTGGACCGCTACCTGAGCCTCGCCTGGCTCGGGCGCGGTTGGCGCTTCGATGGCCGCGTGCAGGATTTCCAGACCATCGACCTGTCAGTGGATCCACTCTCGCGGCCTTATTCGCGGCTGCCGCAACTCGCATTCACCGGGGCGTGGCCACTGGCCGGCAGCGGGCTGATCACGAGTCTCGACGCGGAAGCGGCCTGGTTCGACCGCGATGTGGGTACAACCGGCCTGCGCATGGACCTGATGCCGCGTGTCGCATGGCCATTGCGCGGGCCCGGCTATCACCTGGAACCGAGCGCCGCGTATCGATTGACGACCTACCGGCTGTCGGATCTGGCACCTGGCGCCGACGACGCCCCCGACCGGCTGGCGCCGATCCTGTCGCTGGACGCCGGTCTCGTGTTCGAGCGCGAGGCAAGCTCCCGACGCCGGCTGCTGCAGACGCTGGAGCCGCGGCTTCGCTACACCTGGATCCCGTTTCGCGAACAGTCGGACCTTCCGGTATTCGACACTGCACTGCCCGATCTCAATTTCGTGCAATTGTTCCGCACCAATCGCTATGTCGGCGCGGACCGGCTGGGTGATGCCAACGAACTCGCCGTCGGACTGACGACAAGACTGGTAAAGGCCGACAGCGGGCAGCAGTTCCTGTCGGCGACGATCGGGCAGCGTTACTACTTCGAGCTGCCGCGCGTGGTGCTGCCCGGCGAGTTGCCGGAGACGCGCACCACGTCGAACACGGTGGGCGAGATCGAGATGACGGCGTACCGGAACTGGAGCGCGAGACTCGCGATGGAATGGGACCGTGATGCCTCCAATACAATCCTGAGCCAGGCCAGCATCCAGTACCGGCCGCGGCACGACACACTCGTCAATGTCGGCTATCGCTATCGCGAGGGCCTGCTCGAGCAGTGGGACGCGTCGGCCGCCTGGCGACTGTCACGCAAGTGGCAGGTCTTTGCGCGCCAGGTCTATTCGCTGCGCGACAAGACATCGATCGACCGTTTTGCCGGCTTCGAATACGGCAGCTGCTGCTGGCGGGTCCGGCTGATCGGGCGGCGCTACGTGTCCAACCACACCGGCGAAAGCGATACCTCGGTGATGCTGCAACTGGAACTCAAGGGCCTTTCGTCGGTCGGAACCAGCGACGATACTTTCCTGCGGCGGGGCATTCGTGGATACTCCCCCGACCCTGCCGACCCCCTACCCTGACCCGGGCATGCCATGAGCCGAGTTTTGATCAGCCTGCTTACCGCCCTGACGCTGTCGGGGGCTGCCGATGCGCAGACGCGCGAGCTGTCCACGAGCGGCGTGCCGCTCGATCGCGTCGTGGCGATCGTCAATGACGGCATCGTGCTGCAGAGCCAGCTCGACACCCAGATCGGGACGATCATGGACCGTCTGCGCGACCAGAAGGCCCAGTTGCCGCCGGCCGATGTGGTCCAGCAGCAGGTGCTCGAGCGGCTGGTGCTGCAGGAAATCCAGTTGCAGCGCGCCAAGCGCCTGGGTGTGCAGGTATCGGACGAGATACTGAATGAGGCGCTGCGCGACGTCGCAAAGCGCAATGGCCTGCCATTCGAACAGATGCCGGCGTCACTCGCATCCCAGGGTGTGGACTACGCCGCGTACCGCGACGACTTGCGCCGCGAGATCTCGATCTCGATGCTGCGCCAGCGCGATGTCTTCCCGCACATTTACGTATCGCCGCGCGAGCTCGATCAGGCCCTGCAGCGCCAGTCGCAGCAGGTCGACGAGAACGCCGAATTCGACGTCTCCCACATCCTTTTGTCGCTGCCGGAATCCGCGACCGCCGAGCAGATGGCCAGCGTCGAGAAACTCGCCACGGAGCTTCATGACCGCGCGAGTTCGGGTGACGATTTCGGGCAGCTCGCGCTGACCTATTCGCAAGCCCAATCCGCACTCGAGCGCGGCAAGCTCGGCTGGCGACGCCTCAATCAGCTGCCGCAATTCATCGCCGACCTGGTCGCCGGCATGAAACCGGGCGAGGTCGCGAGCCCGGTGCGCACGCCGACGGGCTTTCACATCGTGCGGCTCGATGACACCCGCGGCGCCAGCAGCGGTCCGATGATGGTCGAGCAGATCCATGCCCGGCACATCCTGCTGCGCCCCAATGAGGTCCAGGACGATGCCACCACTCATCAGCGGCTTACCGCACTCCGCGATCGCGTTTTGGCAGGCGAAGACTTCGGTGCGCTGGCGAGCGTGACATCGGAAGATCCGGGTTCGGCGAGCCGCGGCGGCGACCTTGGCTGGAGTTCGCCAGATACATTCGACCCGGAGTTCGAGGCTGTGCTCGCAACGCTCGCACCGGAACAGATAAGCGAGCCGTTCCGGACCCAGTTCGGCTGGCACATCATCCAGATGCTGGGCAAGCGCACTTACGACCAGAGCGACGAGGTGCGCCGGCAGCGCGTCCTCACTGCGCTCCGCGAGAGCAAGGTCGAAGAGGAGACCGAGCTGTGGCTGCGACGACTCCGCGACGAGGCCTACGTCGAGATCCGCAACCCCTGAACCGGCATTCGCGTCTGATCCTGACGACCGGCGAGCCGGCGGGCATCGGCCCGGATCTGGCACTGGCTGCTGCGCTGCGCGACTGGCCTTGCGAACTCGTATTTGCGGGTGACCCGGGGCTCCTCGCCGCGCGCGCACGCCTGCTGCGGCTCGAACTCGAACCCACGGAGTGGCGGTGGGGCTCCGCACCCGTACCGCATCGCGCTGGAACACTGCCGGTAATCTCTGTCAGGCTTGCCACGCAGGTCGAAGCGGGCAGGCTGGACCCTGCCAATGCGCGTTACGTTCTCGAGATGCTCGACGCCGCGACCGATGGCTGCATCGCCGGCCGATTCACTGCGTTGGTGACAGCGCCGGTGCAAAAATCCGTCATCAACGACGCGGGCCTCGCATTCACCGGTCACACCGAATATCTCGCGGCCAGGAGCGGCGCGCCATTACCTGTAATGCTGCTCGTCGCGGGCAAGCTGCGTGTCGCGCTCGCGACCACGCATCTGCCGCTCGCCGAGGTGCCCCGGCACATCCGGCGAGACGTACTCGATGCGACGCTCGACGTGCTCGATCACGGGCTCAGGACGGCATTTGGGCTGCCCACGCCGCGGATTCTCGTGTGCGGGCTGAATCCGCATGCCGGTGAGGGTGGCCACCTGGGACGCGAGGAAATCGAGGTCATCGGGCCGGCTGTTGCCGCCGCGCGCACGCGCGGCTTGACAGTGCGCGGCCCGATAGCCGCAGACACCGCATTCACACCCGCCGCGCTTGCACAAGCCGATGCCGTGCTCGCGATGTATCACGACCAGGGACTTCCGGTGATCAAACACGCGGGCTTCGGCCAGGCGGTCAATGTCACGCTGGGCCTGCCGTTCCTGCGCACGTCGGTGGACCACGGCACGGCGCTCGACCTTGCCGCGACCGGGCGCGCCGACCCCGGCAGCCTGTTCGCGGCAATCGATCTGGCACAGAAACTGGGATGATTCGAGCCCGCAAGCGATTCGGCCAGCATTTCCTGCACGACCCGGGTGTCATCGCGCGCATTGTTGCTGCGATTGACCCGCAACCCGGCGAGCGGATCGTCGAGATCGGACCTGGCCGCGGGGCGTTGACGCGGCCGCTGCTCGATCGTTGCCACCGCCTCGAAGTCATAGAGATCGACCGCAACGTGATCCCGGCACTGCGGCAGCACTGCGCCGGCGCCGGTGAATTGATCGTACACGAGGCCGACGTGCTGGAAGTCGACATGACCGTGCTGCACGGCGGCGGCCCGCCCATGCGCGTCTGCGGCAACCTGCCCTACAATATCTCGACGCCGCTGCTGTTCCATCTGCTCGAATCGCGGGCGGTGATCACCGACATGCACTTCATGCTGCAAAAGGAAGTCGTCGAGCGCATGGCCGCGAAGCCGGGCGGCAAGGACTATGGCCGCCTGACCGTCATGCTGGCCGCAGTTTGCCGCGTCGAATCGCTGTTCCGGGTCGGGCGCGGTGCTTTCAATCCGCCACCGGGCGTCGATTCGGCGGTGGTCCGGCTGACACCGCATGTGGATGCGCCATTTCCACTGCCGGATCGTGCGCGCTTTGCCCGGTTCGTCGGAGCCGCATTCTCGATGCGTCGCAAGACGTTGCGTAATTCCCTGCGGGGACTTGCCGGGCCTGCGGAATTCGAAGCTGCCGGAATCGCTCCCGAGCGGCGTCCGGAGACCCTGTCACCCGCGGAATTCGCGAAACTCGCTGCCCAGCCGGCAACCGGCGCCGACAGCCTATAATGGCGGTGTCATGAAGATTTACAACAGGATCCTGTTGGTTGTCGCGCTCGACGAGCACAGCGAGCGCATCGGCGCGAGGGCGCGCGACATCGCCGCCCTCTGCAACGCGGAGCTGTCGCTGCTGCATGTCGTCGAGTATGTACCGGTGGAGCCCATGGGCGAGACCCTGCTGCCGGCGGTGCAGATCGAGGAGGAACTGGTCCAGCGCGCGAAGCAGCGCCTTGCCGAACTGGCGCTGCGCCTGGGTGTGGAATCGGCCAGGCGCGAGGTCGCTGCAGGCAACATCAAGGCGGAAATCGTGCGCGCGGCCCAGGATCAGAAAGCGGATCTGATCGTGCTCGGCAGCCGCGAGCGTCACGGGCCGTCGATCCTCGTTAATTTCACCGAAGACACCGTGCTGCACGCCGCGTCCTGCGATGTGCTGGCGGTACGATTGCGCTAGGGAAGCATGGTATGGGGGACGAGGCTCAACACATGATCACGGTGGATGTCAACACGCGCTATCTCGAGGACCAGTCGGACCCCGATGAGCGGCGCTTCGTATTCGCCTACACAATCACGATCCGCAACCGCGGCGAGGTACCGGCACGCCTGTTGACCCGGCACTGGGTCATCACCGACGCGAATGGCAAGGTCCAGGAAGTCCGCGGTGAGGGTGTGGTAGGCGAACAGCCGCACCTGAAGCCGGGCCAGGGATTCCGCTACACGAGCGGCGCGGTCCTGGAGACGCCGGTCGGCGCGATGCAGGGCAGCTACCAGATGCTGGCCGACGACGGCGTGCGCTTTGACGCGCCAATCCCGCCATTCACGCTCGCGATACCGGGAACGATTCATTAGTCGCGATGGCCGTCTACGCGATTGGTGACCTGCAGGGCTGCCACGCGGAGTTCATGGCCCTGCTGGAGCAGCTGCGCTTCGATCCGGCCCACGACCGCCTGTGGCTGACCGGCGATATTGTCAATCGTGGCCCCGCATCGCTCGCCGTTCTGCGGACCGTTCGTTCACTCGGTCCTGCAGCAACCGTCGTGCTCGGCAATCACGATCTGCACCTGCTCGCCATGGCCTGGGCGCCGAAAACAGTACGCCGTCGCGAACCGGAATTGCAGGCCGTGCTCGACGCCGCCGACGCCGGTGAATTGCTCGCCTGGCTCGCGGCGAGGCCGTTGCTGCATCGCGACCGGGAACTCGGCTGGACGCTGATCCATGCCGGGCTGCCGCCGCAGTGGTCGCTTGACGAAGCAGCGGCCTGTGCGCGCGAGATCGAGACCGCGCTGCGTGAACGGCCCAGAGCGTTGCTGGCGGAAATGTACGGAGACTCTCCTGATGTCTGGTCACCCGCGCTGGCAGGATTCGACCGCCTGCGATTTGCGGTGAATTGCCTGACGCGGCTTCGTTTCGTGGACGCCGATGGCCGCCTGCTGCTCGGCCTCAAGGGCCCCCCCGGCGAGGCGCCGCCCGGGGCAGTGCCCTGGTTCAGGCATCCAGAACGCGCGACACGTGCCGACCGGATCCTGTTTGGCCATTGGTCAGCACTGGGTTATCTCGCGGAACCGGGGCTGCGTTGCCTCGATACAGGCTGCGTGTGGGGCGGCGCTCTCTGCGCGCTCAGGCTCGACCGCGAGGAAGAAGCGCAGATGCTGCCCTGTCGTGGCAGCCTGCGCCCGACCGGCTGATCAGGGGCTCAGCGCCTCAACGACGTCCGCCGTCGGCGCACCCGTAAGCACCTGAAACCTGAGGTCGATGCGATTACCGATCAATTGGTGCGGGATGCAATTGATGTCGCCGGCGACATTTCGCATCGTCAGCTTGGACAGGACGCGGTCGCGAAACTGCTCGACCAGTTCGCAATCGCCCAAATCAAGTCCGCGCGGTGCGTTTCGCTTGATAGATACGGACTTCCAGAGGCCGAGTACCGGCTCACCGACATCGTGACTCCCGGGCTCGGGGATCTCCGGCGCATAGAAGACCATTTTCAGGTGGGGGAAATCGGCGACCTTCTGATAACCGTATTCGCAGCCGCGTTCCATGATCTTCATGTCAGGCCGCACGCCGACATGATTCAGGAGCAGCCTGACCTTGCTCTTGAGGCCCCCGCAGGTGTACCGGGTCGTGAAACCCATGTAGAAGAAGTCAACTTCGTACATCTTCCAGGCTGCAGCTGCTTCATCCGAGTCCGGTTCATCAGCGACCGCCGGCAGGGCTGCCAGAAAGGCCAAGACCAGAATTCCGACGCGCCACAACATGCCCAACGATCCTCGCATCCGACAAGAGTTATCAGACCGGCGTGCACCGGCCGGGTTCCCGGTCGTGACTATAATGGCATGATGACAATCATGCGTTTCGAGGTGGAGGGCCGCCGGCTGAACGCCGACTTCGCCCAACCCCTCTCGATCGCCATTCCGCTGGATTTCAACGGCCCGCAGCCTTCCTTTTACGATGCCCCGGCGGCCACGGCGCGGCCTTACCGCGAATCCGGTTTCGTCGGCGACACACGTGAAGGTGGCAGCTGCAACTGCGAACAGCTGACGTTCGTTCCCCATTGCAACGGAACCCACACGGAGTGCATCGGTCATGTCACGGATGATCGCGTTGCAGTCACCGACCGGGTCCGGGGAGGAATCGCACTCGCACTGCTGGTTTCCTTGCATCCGGTGGCGGCCAGCTCGACCGGTGAGGACAGCGACCCGCTGCCTACGGCTTCCGACCTGCTGGTGACCGCCGAGTCCCTTGAGCGGGCATTTGCCGCGCATCCAGGCCCGGCGCCGCGAGCGTTGGTCGTGCGCACGCTGCCCTGTAGTGCCGCACGGCTGACTCAGGCTTATCGCGGCAGCGCCCCAGCACCCTACCTGTCCCGGCAAGCAGCGTCATGGCTAGTAGCCCATGGCATTGAGCATCTGGTGCTCGACCTGCCATCGGCGGATCGCGCGGATGACCAGGGGCGCCTGACCGCACATCGGCTGTTCTTCGGACTGCCCGCCGGCGGACGACATGCGCACGATGCAGTGCGACCAGATGTCAGCATCACCGAGCTTGCCTGGGTCGCGCCGACGATTCGCGACGGCTGGTACATGCTCGACCTGCAGATCCCGGCATTCCTCACGGATGCCGCGCCCAGTCGTCCATTGCTCTACCCGGTGCATTTCGAGTGAGAAGTCTACCCACGCTGGATGCGGCGCGCGCGCGCGATGCGGCGGATCCGCTGGCGCGCTGGCGCGGCGAGTTTCACTTCCCGGTGGCGGCGCAAGGCGGTCCGGCGCTTTATCTCTGCGGCAATTCGCTTGGTCTGCAGCCGCGCAGCGCAGGCAGTGAGGTCGCGAAATTCATGGCCGAATGGCAGCGACTCGGCGTGCTTGGTTATCACGACGCAGGTGCCGACTGGCTGAATCTGCACGAGCGCCTTGCGCCGACCCTGGCGGTGCTCGCCGGCACCAGAACCACCGAAGTCGTCGCGATGAATTCCCTGACGCTGAACCTGCACCTGTTGATGGCGAGCTTTTACCGGCCCACACGCGAGCGCCATGTGATCCTGATCGAGCAAGGCGCGTTTCCATCGGATCGCTATGCGGTTGTTTCGCAGATAGGCTGGCATGAGCGCGATCCCGCCGTGTCACTGGTCCAGATCGCGCCGCGCCCCGGCGAGCAACTGCTCCGTCACGAAGATCTGCTGGGGGAAATCGCAAGAATCGGGCCGCAGCTCGCGCTCGTCTTGATGCCGGGCATCCAGTACCTGACCGGGCAACTGCTGGATATCGGCGGGCTTGCGAGAGCTGCCCGTGCCGTCGGTGCCATGGCAGGCTTCGATCTCGCGCATGCGATGGGCAATGTGCCATTGGCGCTGCACGACTGGGGCGCGGACTTTGCGGTCTGGTGCTCCTACAAGTACCTGAATGGCGGCCCGGGTGCGACCGCGGGCGCTTTCGTGCACGAACGGCATTTCGATGCGGACCTTCCGCGACTCGCGGGCTGGTGGGGCAATGATCTCGCGAATCGATTTGATTTTGGCACTGAGTTTCGGCCCTACGCGGGTGCCGCGGGCTGGCAGGTCAGCAATACGCCCCTGCTCGGCATGGTTCCGCTGAAGGCCTCGCTCGAGCAATTCGCGAGCGCGGGATTTCCCGCCCTGTGCGCGCGCTCGCGCGAGCTGACCAACTGGCTCGAGCGACTTCTTGACGAGCACCTGGGCAATCGGATCGAAATCCTGACGCCGCGCGAGCCGAAGGCGCGCGGTGCCCAGCTCTCGATCCGCCTGCGCGACACGCGCGGCAGTGGCAGGACGCTGTTTGACGCGATGCTGGCGCGCGGGCTGATCTGCGACTGGCGCGAACCGGACGTGATCCGCCTCGCGCCCGCCCCACTCTACAACTCCTTCGAGGATTGCTGGCGGGCAGTCGAGCTGATCCGGGACCTGCTCAACGCCGCTCAAGGGTCACGAAACTGAATGCCTGCGCATGCCGCGCGTCCGCGGCGTGCTCCTCGCGGAATGTCTCGATCCATTCATTGCGATCGAAGCCTTGAAGGTGCGTGTCGCCGTCGGGCGAGGCGTGCACCTCGGTAAGCTCGACACGATTCACGAACCGCCAGCTGGATTGATAGATCTGCGCGCCACCGATCACAAACAGCCGCCCGGAATCCCCGACGACTTCCAATGCTTCATCCAGCGTGCCCACGGCCACGCAGCCGGCAGCGCCCCAATTCGGGTCGCGGCTGAGCACGAGATTGCGGCGATCCGGCAAGGGATGTCCGATTGTCTCGAAGGTGCGCCGGCCCATCAGCACGGTGTGTCCGATAGTGATTGACTTGAAGCGCTTGAGGTCGTCCGGCAGCCGCCAGGGCAAGCCATTGTCGCGGCCGATCACTCCGTTGTCGGCCATCGCGACGACCGCGGTCGGCGGAAATTTCACCCGGCCTCAGACGGCGATGGGCGCGCGGATGGCCGGATCGTATTCGTAGCCGATCAGCTGGAAATCCTCGTATTCGTAACCAGCGACATCGGCCGGCCGACGCTTCAACGCCAGTGTCGGCAACGGATGCGGCTCGCGCGCAAGCTGCTGGTCCGCCTGCTCGAGGTGATTCAGGTACAGGTGACAGTCGCCGCCGGTCCAGATCAGTTCGCCCACGCCGAGATCGGCCTGCTGCGCGAGGATGTGGGTCAGGAGCGCATAGGACGCGATGTTGAATGGCAGGCCGAGAAAAATGTCGGCGCTGCGCTGGTACACCTGACAGGACAGCTTCCGGTCCGCGACGAAGAACTGGAACATGGCGTGACAGGGCGCGAGCGCCATCTTGTGCAGTTCGCCGACATTCCAGGCACTGACGATGATGCGCCGCGAGTCGGGTTCGTTGCGCAACTGTTCAATGACATGCGCGATCTGGTCGATGGTGCGGCCATCCGCCGTCGGCCAGGCACGCCACTGCCGGCCATAGACTGGTCCCAGCTCGCCCTGCTCGTCGGCCCATTCGTCCCAGATCGTGACCCCCTGCTCGTTGAGCCAGCGCACATTGGTCTCACCGCGCAGGAACCACAACAGCTCGACGATCATGGACTTGACGTGCACGCGTTTGGTCGTCACGAGAGGGAATCCGGCGCCCAGGTCGAATCGCAGCTGGTGACCGAATACGGCGAGCACACCAGTGCCCGTGCGGTCCGCCTTGCGAGTACCGTTCACGCGCACCTGACGCATCAATTCCAGATAGGGGCGCATCTCAGGCGTAGTTTCCGGACTTTTCCTTGCGCCGCCACGCCCAGGCCAGCATCGCGAGGCCGGCGATCATCATCGGCAGCGACAGCAGCTGGCCCATCGTCAGCCAGCCGAATGCGAGGTAGCCGATGTTGGCATCTGGCAGCCGCAGGAACTCGATGAAGATACGAAATGCGGCATAGATGACCAGGAACAGTCCGGCAGGCGCGAGCCGCAGGCGCGGCTTCGACGTGAACCACCAGATGATCGCGAACAGCGCGAGACCCTCGAGCGCCGCCTCATAGAGCTGCGTCGCGTGCCGGACGTCGCCACCGACGAGGAATCCCCAGGGAACGTCAGTCGGCTTGCCCCACAACTCGCCATTGATGAAGTTTCCGATACGGCCCGCGAACAATCCTGCCGCGGGCAGCGGCGCGGTGAAATCGAACACATCCGCGATCTTCCGCCCGCGCCGGTGTGCGAACCAGGCGACCGCAATCATGACGCCCGCGAGCCCCCCGTGGAAGGACATGCCGCCTTCCCAGACGCGGATGATCGCCAGTGGATCGGCCAGCAATCGCTCAAAGCCATAGACGAATATCCAGCCCAGGCGCCCGCCGGCGATGACGCCAAGTGCTGCGAAGAAAATCAGGTCATCCACGTCCAGCGGCTTCCAGGTCGAACCGGGCGCCTTGCTCCGCCTTCGCGCCAGCCACCAGGCGGCGATAAAACCGACTACGTACATGAGCCCGTACCAGTGAATCTTGACGGGCCCGAGCTCAAGCGCGACCGGGTCGATCTCCGGATAGATCAACATGAATCGACCACCCGGAACAGGAAGGCCCGGAGATAACGGGTCTCATCGATGGCCGGATGCACGGGATGATCCGGCGCCTGCGCGCCGACCCCGATCAGCTGGGCGAAGCGCCCCAGGTGACGCACGGCGCGTTGCACAGAGTCGGTCAACTCGCCGGGCCCCAGGTGGTAGGAGCAGGAGCAGGACAGCAGGAGCCCGTCGCGATCCAGCAACTGCATCGCGAGCTGGTTCAATCGCCGATAGGCGGCGAGACCCTTCGGGTGGTCTTTCTTGCGTTTGATGAATGCAGGCGGATCGACGACGACCAGGTCAAACTTGCGGTGATCCGCGTGCAGCGCCTCGAGCATGTCGAAGGCGTCGCCTTTCAGCAGTTCTGCCTCGAGGCCATTCGCCGCGACCGTTTCCGCCGCTGCCTCGAGCGCCGATGCTGACGAATCGATGCAGGTTACTTCGGCGGCACCCGCCCGCGCCGCCTGCAGGCCAAAACTGCCTGCATAGCTGAACACATCCAGCACGCGCTGGCCCTTGGCATGACGTGCGAACAGCGTGCGGTTGGCGGCCTGATCGAAGTACCAGCCGGTTTTCTGGCCGGCGGCGAGCGGCACGCGGAATACGACACCGCCCTCCGGCACTTCGACCATGTCCGGAACCTGCCCAAGCGCGGTTTCTACGTAGCGCTCGAGGCCTTCGAGCTCGCGGATGGATGAGTCGTTTTTCCACAGCACGGCCTCTGGATCGAGGACCTTGACGAGGGCCTCGAGAATATCGTCCTTCATCGCCTCCATGCCGGTCGTGCCGATCTGCGCAACCAGCACGCTGCCATAGCGATCGACGACGAGCCCAGGCAGCAGGTCCGCTTCGCCGAATGCAAGCCGGTAAAAAGGCGCCGCATATAGCCGTTCGCGCATGGCGAGCGCGACCTTGAAGCGGTGCACCAGCAGCGACTTGCCCGGCGGATAGTCGGGATCGCGACCCAGCAGGCGCGCGCTGATCAAGGTGCGCGGATTGACATAGGCATAACCCAGGAAGCGGTCGTGGCTCGAACGCACCTGCACGTGCTCGCCCGGCGTGAAACCGGTCAGCGGCGTGGCGGCCACATTGACCTCATTCGAGAAAATCCACAGGTGCCCGGCCTGAAGGCGTCGCTCCTCTTGTGGCTTCAACATGAGCGGTCGCAAATTGCCGCTTGCGACTGCAGTGGATTCGGGGATGCTCGACATTCGCGGGAACGCGGCGCCGTGGCTATAGTGACTGGAATTCTACCCGACCACGGGCGCACCGACATGCATGCCGAGCCACACGCCGTACCGCGCAACCGGCTCGCAGGCGAAACCAGCCCTTATCTGCTACAGCACGCCGCCAATCCGGTGGACTGGTATCCGTGGGGCGCGGCAGCCCTGGAAAAGGCCAGGGAGCTGGATCGGCCGATCCTGCTGTCCATCGGCTATTCCGCCTGCCATTGGTGTCATGTGATGGCCCATGAGTCCTTCGAGGACCAGGCAACCGCCGATGTCATGAACCGGCTGTTCGTGAACATCAAGGTGGATCGCGAGGAGCGGCCCGATCTCGACAAGGTCTACCAGGTCGCCCACCAGGTGCTTGCGCAGCGCGGCGGCGGCTGGCCGCTGACGATGTTCCTGGCACCGGATGACCTGACCCCGTACTTCGGTGGCACCTATTTCCCGAAGCAGGCGCGCTACGGGATGCCGGCATTCAGCGACCTGCTCGAGCGCGTGGCGGCGTTTTATCGCGACAGCCGCGACAATGTGCGTACCCAGAATGCGGCACTGCGCGGCGTGTTCGCCGAACTCGTGCCGCCCACTGCTGAACCGGGAGCGAGCCTCGGCGGCGAACCGCTCCTGGCCTGCCGCCGCGAGCTGGAAGCGGGTTTCGACGAGGAATACGGCGGCTTCGGCGGCGCGCCGAAGTTTCCGCATCCCGCCAGCATCGAACGGCTGCTGCGGGACTGGCGGGCGACGTCATCGAGCCTTAGGCCTGACCTCAAGGCGCTTTACATGGCGACGCTCACGCTGAAGCGCATGGCCGAGGGCGGGCTCTGCGACCAGCTCGGCGGCGGTTTCTGCCGCTATTCCGTCGATCCGCACTGGATGATCCCGCACTTCGAGAAGATGCTCTACGACAACGGCCCGCTGCTCGCGCTCTGTGCGCAGGCAGCGGTCGCGACCGGCGACGATTTCTTCCGCAGGATCGCCAATGAAACGGCCACCTGGGTCACGCGCGAGATGCAGTCGCCGGAAGGCGGTTTCTATTCGGCGCTGGACGCCGATTCCGAGGGGCACGAAGGCCGCTTCTACGTCTGGAACCGTGCCGAGGTCGAGTCGCTCGTGAAGCCTGACGAATACCGCGTGCTCGCGCGCCGCTTTGGCCTCGACCGCAAGCCCAACTTCGAGGGCACCTGGCACCTGCACTGCTACGTCGCAATCGAACAGATTGCAGAAGAACTCAGTCTGGAGCCGGCCGGGGTCACGGCCCTGCTCGACTCCGGTCGCGCACGGCTACTGGCGGTGCGCGAGCGGCGCGTGCGGCCCGGTCGTGACGACAAAGTGCTGGCCGGCTGGAATGGGCTGATGATCCGCGGCCTCGCGATCAGCGGACGGCTGCTCGGTGAAGCGGGTCACGTCGAGGCAGCGACGCGTGCCGTCGATTGCCTGCGCCGGAATTGCTGGCGCGACGGCCAGTTGTTCGCGGTATGGAAGGACGGCGCAGCGCGCTTTCCCGCCTATCTCGACGACTACGCCTTCCTGCTCGACGGCCTGCTCGAGCTCTTGCAGGCGCGCTGGCGCAGCGAGGATCTGGCATTCGCGAAGGATATTGCCGACGCGCTGCTCGCGAAGTTCGTGGATCGCGAGCGCGGCGGCTTCTGGTTCACGGCGGAAGGCCTCGATCCGCCGTTGCACCGCCCGAAGGGCTTTGCCGACGAGGCGACGCCTTCAGGAAATGGCGTCGCTGCGATGGCACTCGCAAGACTCGGCTGGCTGCTGGCCGACACCCGCTACCTCGTTGCGGCGGAGGCGACCCTGCGCGGCGGCTTCCCCTCCATGCAGCGCGTGCCGCAGGCGCATACGGCAATGCTCAATGCGCTGGATGAACAGCTGAATCCCGGCGAAATCGTCGTGATCCGCGGGCACGCCGACGCCGCGATGGCCTGGTCAGCCGCACTCGCAACACTCTATGCGCCGCGCCGCATGGTCTTCGCGATACCGGCCGATACCAGCGGCCTGCCGGAGGCGCTTGCGTCGAAGCGCATACGTGAAGGCACGGTCGCCTATGTCTGCCAGGGACCCCAGTGCTCGGAACCGATCGCGGAACTGCCGCGGCTGATCCGGGCCCTGCGCGATGACCTGCGGACCGCCTAAGATTCCTGCTTTCGCACCGACTTGTATTTTCTGAGCCCTGGCTCCTCACTCGTATAACGCGGGAGCTGGTCGCCGACCTCGATCCACGCCGCATGCTGGTCATAGAACACGTGGCACTGCGGCTCGCGGTCGATCGATCCTTGAATTGAGGAACGTGTGACATGGATCTCGCCGGAGCAGAGCGTCGAGGCGAAAAACAAGGTGGTCCCGCAGGTCTCGCAGAATCCACGACGGCTTTGCTGCGAAGATTGATACCAGCGCGGTTCGCTTGAGCCCGGCTGGAACCGGAAGCGCTCCTCTGCCGCACCGACCCAGCTGACAAAAGCGGCGCCATGCGCCTCGCGGCAGTAATCACAATGGCAATGCGCGAAGAAGAGCGTCGGCGCGGTGATCGAGAATTTTACGGCACCGCACAGGCAGCGCCCCTCGAAATCGCTCATCAGATGATTCCCGGCAGGAACACGGCCCACATGCCGAACAGCAGCACCGTGCTCGCCGCATATACAACGAATCGGTGCATGACGCGGTTGTAGCTCACGTGGATCAGGCTGTGCAGGGCACGCAGGCCGACAAACACCCAGGCCGCACGGACCAGGCCCGGCGTCGAACCACCATTGACCGCGATCGCAATGCATAACACGTAGAACAGCACCGGCACCTCAAAAAGATTCCGGAAATTATCCGCGGCCTGCGTGTTCTCAAGCTTTCCTGCCGCCGCGCGCGTCGTCGAGAGCGACTGTGGGTCGATGCGCTTGCTGCGCATCTCGGTCAGCCGGTCGGCGTAAAGCTTGACCCAGACGAGCGCGGTGACGAGCACCATTGCTGCACAAGGCAACCAGATCGGATCGGTAATCATCATGCCCCCTCTCCCGAGTGCGGCAGCAGGCCGCCGCACCGGGTAACATACCGCAGGCGCACACACTTGGCAGCCGGCACGGAAAATCAATGGACGATCAGCTGGATATCGGCGTCCTGCCGACATTCGACGACGTGGAGGCCGCGGCCGAGAGGCTCACAGGCGTCGCGCGGCGTACGCCGCTGCTCGCCGGCACGCCGCTCGATGAACTGACCAGTGGCCGCGTACTGCTGAAGGTCGAGTCCCTGCAACGCACAGGCTCATTCAAGATCCGCGGCGCCTACAACCGCCTGGTCCAACTGGGTCCAGACGAGCGGGCGGCCGGTGTCGTTGCTTTCTCTTCGGGCAATCATGCCCAGGGTGTCGCCTGCGCGGCCAGGATGCTCGGTATCCGCGCCACGATCGTGATGCCGGCCGACGCGCCACGAGCAAAACTCGAGGGC
>CAYYQQ010000051.1:0-18055 GCA_964473595.1 uncultured Steroidobacteraceae bacterium
GCGTGCCGAGTACCGCCTGCTTTCCGTTGACCGTCACGCGCCCGGCGCAGATCCAGGCATCAGCCTCGCGTCGCGAACAGGCCCCGGTCTCGCTAATGAATTTGTTGAGACGCATTGGCCGGCGATTGTGGCGATGGCCTGCCGGCGGAGGGAAGATTTCGGGTTGCACTACATTAGTGCGGAGCGGCTGATTGACGCACTATTATCGTGCAACATGATGTTTAGGCACAATCTAGTCTAATTATAAGTGGTTGATTATAAGTGATTTATGTATCCTCTGCGGTCTGGCACGCGATTTGCACCGTGAAGGGGATCGCGAGCACAAGCCGCAAGATTTCCGGAGATGAGCATGACCCCTGCTGACGTCGTAAAGCTGATCAAGGAAAAAGAGGCGAGCTACTGCGACCTGCGGTTCACGGACACGCGGGGCAAGGAACAACACATCACGATTCCGACGCGTCTGGTCGACGAGGATTTTTTCGTCGACGGCAAGATGTTCGACGGCTCGTCGATCGCCGGATGGAAGGGCATTAACGAGTCGGACATGATCCTGATGCCGGATCCATCGACCGCCATTATCGATCCGTTCTTCGAAGAGACCACGCTGCTGCTGCGCTGCGACGTTGTCGAGCCGATGACGATGCAGGGTTACAGCCGTGATCCGCGCTCACTCGCGCGGCGCGCCGAGGTCTATCTCAAATCCACCGGCATCGCCGACACGGCGCTGTTCGGACCGGAGAACGAGTTCTTCATCTTTGACAGCGCGCGCTGGACCAACGAGATCAACGGCTGCAGTTACCACATCGATTCTGAGCAGGGCGCCTGGAACTCCGGCACGAGTTATGACGGCGGCAATCAGGGGCACCGGCCCGGCGTAAAAGGCGGCTATTTCCCGGTGCCGCCGGTGGATCGCTTTCAGGACCTGCGCACCGCGATGTGCCAGGCCTGCGAGGAGCTCGGCCTCAAGGTTGAGGTGCATCACCACGAGGTCGGGACCGGCGGCCAGGGCGAGATCAACGTCTCCGCCAATACGCTGATGAAAAAGGCCGATGAGGTTCAGCTGCTGAAATACGCGCTCTGGAATGTCGCGCACGGCCACGGTAAGACGCTGACCTTCATGCCGAAGCCGCTGGTCGGCGACAACGGCAGCGGCATGCACGTGCATCAGTCGCTGCAGAAGGACGGCAAGCCGCTGTTTGCGGGCGATCGCTATGCGGGCCTGTCTGACATCGCGCTGTATTACATCGGCGGCATCATCAAGCACGCGCGCGCGATCAATGCTTTCACGAATCCGGGTACCAACAGCTACAAGCGCCTGGTGCCGGGGTTCGAGGCGCCGGTCATGCTCGCTTATTCGGCGCGCAACCGCTCGGCGTCGATCCGTATTCCCTGGGTGCCGAACCCGAAAGGCCGGCGTATTGAAGTGCGTTTCCCGGATTCGACGGCGAATCCGTATTTCGCGTTTGCGTCGATGATGATGGCGGGACTCGACGGCATCCAGAACAAGATCCATCCGGGCGAGGCTTCGGACAAGGATCTGTACGACCTGCCGCCCGAGGAGGCAAAGAACATCCCGGAGGTCTGCCATTCGCTGGACATGGCGCTCGAGCATCTCGACCGCGACCGCGAATTCCTGAAGCGCGGCGGCGTGTTTTCGGATGATTTGATCGATGCCTACATCGGGCTCAAGCAGGCGGAGGTCACGCGCTTCCGGATGTCGACGCATCCGGTCGAGTTCGACATGTATTACAGCCTCTGAGGCGGGCAGCCCCGGCGGCAGGGACGGCGTTCACAGAATGCCGCCCCGGTTTTGTCAGGCCGGCGCAGTCCGGGCTATGCTGTCCCAATGCGCATAGCCCTGATTCTCGCCGGAATGATGTTGTCCCTGGCGGCCGCGCCCCAGGAGATCTACCGGTGGGTGGACAAGGATGGCGTCGTCCATTACGCGGACCAGCCCGGCTCGCCCGATGCCGAGCGGGTGCAGATCGCGCGCAGCAACGAATACGAGGCGACGCCGTCGGAGTCCGGGGATGTCGCGACGCACGACCAATCGCCGGCACCGCCGCCCTACGCTTACCTGATCATCACGCAGCCGACGCAGGATCAGGTGTTCTTCGGGGCCGATGTGAGCATCACGGTCACCGCCGCACTCGGCGGCACGTTGCAGCCCGACCACACACTGGCAATCTTCCTGGATGGCAACAGCGTGCCCACCGACGGCGGCGGGTCGGCGCTACTACCGAATATGGAGCGCGGCACGCATTTACTGCGCGCGAGCGTACTCGACCAGAATGGCGCACCCCTGATCTCGACCAAGGAGATCGCGTTCCACGTGCGCCAGCCTTCGATCAACACTCCCCAGAGTCCGCAGGCGCCCCCGCCGCCCAAGCCAAGACCCAAGCCAGCCGCCTGATTTGCCTGCGTCCGCCGCTGCTGGCGGAGTTACGCCATGGCGCGTGAATCCCCTGCCGACACGCGCGATTTCGATGCCAGCGCGCTTCTCGATGTGCTGGCGACGGCGGTTATTATCATCGACCCGGGCGGTCTCGTCTGCTACCTCAATGCTGCGGCCGGCGACCTGCTGGCCATTGGTCCCGCCACTGCGCGCGGCCGGCGCCTCGCATCGCTGCTCGTGAACGGCGCGCAGGTCGAGTCGCTGATCCTGCGCAGCCGCGCAAGCGGCGAACCGCTCGCCATGCGTGGTTTCGAGCTCGCGCCCGCGGCGAGAAGCGACGCGCACTACCAGGTGGATATCACTTTAACGCCGCTCGGCAGGGCGGCGCCGGCAGCAGACTCTGTTCTCGTCGAAATCGCCGACACCACGCGGCCGAGCCGCATCACACGCGACACCGCACTGCTTGCCCAGCAGGGCGGCAGCCGCGTCATGGCGCGACAGCTGGCCCACGAGATCAAGAATCCGCTCGGCGGGTTGCGCGGCGCAGCGCAGTTACTCGAGCGCGAGCTGCCGAATGAGGAACTGAAAGAATACACGCGCGTCATCATCGGCGAGGCCGATCGGCTTTGTGCGCTGGTGGACAGCCTGCTCGGTCCCGCGCGGCCGATCCGGCGCGAGCCGGTCAATGTCCACGAGCTGATCGATCATGTCTACCGGCTGGCGCGTGCCGAGGCACCGAGTGGCGTTGCAATCGAGCGGGACTACGACCCGAGCCTGCCTTTGCTTGCACTCGATCGCGATCTGATGGTGCAGGCCATGCTGAACCTGGCGCGGAATGCGGTACAGGCGCTGGGCGAGAGCGGCCTGCTCACGCTGCGCAGCCGCGCGCTGACGCACGCGACGATCGGTACAGAAAAACACCGCGTGGTGGCTTCACTGCAGTTCGAGGACAACGGCCCGGGCGTGCCCGTGGAACTGGGCGAGACGATCTTTTATCCGCTGGTGACGGCGCGCGCCGGCGGCACGGGGCTCGGCCTTGCCGTTGCGCAGGACATTGCGATGCGCCATGGCGGAATCATCGAATTCGACAGCCGGCCGGGACGCACCGTGTTTTCGCTGCTGCTGCCGATGGAGGAGAGTCATGAGCAAGCCACTTGATGTCTGGCTGGTGGATGACGATGCGTCGATCCGCTGGGTCCTGGAACGTGCGCTGCGCCAGGGTGGATTGCTGCCGCGCTCATTCGAGCAGGCGGACGGCGCAATTGCGGCGCTCGCGCACGGGTTGCCGGATGTGCTGATCACCGACATCCGCATGCCGGGCACCGGCGGGCTCAAGCTGCTGGAGCGCGTGCGGCGCGAACATCCCGGGCTGCCGGTCATCGTGATGACGGCGCATTCGGATCTCGATAGCGCGGTTGCGGCGTATCAAGGCGGGGCATTCGAGTACCTGCCAAAGCCCTTCGACATCGACGAGGCCGTGGCGCTGGTGCGCCGCGCAGCGACCCAGGGTGTCGCGGGTCGCGCGGAAATATTGCCCGCCGCGATCCCGGGCATCCTCGGTCACGCGCCGGTGATGCAGGACGTGTTTCGCGCGATCGGCCGCCTTTCGCGCTCGAGCCTGTCCGTGTTGGTGATGGGGGAGTCTGGCACGGGCAAGGAACTGGTCGCACGCGCCCTGCACCGCCACAGCCCGCGCGCCGCGGGTCCGTTCATTGCGCTCAACACCTCGGCGATCGCATCCGAACTGCTGGAGTCCGAACTGTTTGGGCACGAGAAGGGCGCCTTCACGGGCGCGGACGCGCAGCGGCGCGGCCGTTTCGAGCAGGCGGATGGCGGCACCTTGTTCCTCGATGAGATCGGCGACATGTCCACGGCGCTGCAGACACGGCTCCTGCGCGTGCTCGCCGAGGGCGAGTTCTACCGGGTCGGCGGCAGTGTGCCGATTCGCGTGGACGTACGCGTGATCGCCGCAACCCACCAGGATCTCGACGCGCGGGTCCGCAAGGGACTATTCCGCGAGGACCTGCTGCACCGGCTCAATGTGATCCGCATCCGCGTGCCGACGTTGCGCGAGCGGCGCGGCGACATCCCGGAATTACTGACGCATCACCTGGCGATGGCCGCGCGCGAACTCGGGGTCGAGCCAAAGACGTTGACACGCGACGCCGAACGCCGCTTGATTGCCTTCGATTGGCCTGGCAATGTGCGCCAGCTCGTGAACGCGGCGCGAAGACTCACGGTCACGGCGCCGGGCCGCGAGATCCGCAGCGAAGACATCCCGGCCGATCTGGGCGGCGAGAGCGCGGAAGCTCCGGCGCTGGATGGCTGGAGTCGCGAACTGGAAGCCTGGGCGACGCGACAGTTGTCGGTAGGTGGCGCGCCACTACTCAAAATAGCGGGGCCGGAGTTCGAACGCACGCTTGCGCGTGTTGCGCTCGCAAGTGTCCAGGGGCGGCGTCAGGAAGCGGCGAAGCTGATCGGCTGGGGCCGCAATACGCTGACGCGCAAGTTACGCGAGCTTGGCATCGGCGGCGACTGAACGCCCGCTAGCCACAATCCCCGGCCGGGCCGGCGACCATCGAGCCGATTAATTCGGCAACTGTTTTCATGCCTGCATTGCGCAGGTAATCGGCGATGCCCGCGTTGATCTTCGGGCACAGCAGCGGATCGTAGAAAAGGCCGGTGCCGACGCCGACCGCCGTCGCGCCGGCGATCAGGAATTCGAGTGCGTCATTGGCGCTCTCGATGCCGCCCTGGCCGATGATCGGCACGCGATGCGGCCTTGCGACCTCGTAGACCTGGCGCACCTTCAAGAGCGCAATCGGCTTGATCGCCGGTCCCGACACACCACCCTGCACATTGCCGATCACGGGCCGACGCGTCTTCAGGTCCACTGCCATGCCGGAGATCGTATTGATGACCGCGAGCCCATCGCTGCCCGCCTCGATGCACAGACGCGCGTTCTCGCGAATGTCGGTCTGGTTGGGTGAGAGCTTGGTAATCAGCGGCTTGCTGGTGACCTTGCGGCAGGCTGCCACGACCTTCGCGCTCATCTCGGGGTAATTGCCGAACTGCACGCCACCTTCCTTGACGTTCGGGCAGGAAATGTTGATCTCCATCGCGTCGATGGGCGAGTCGTCAAAGCGCCGCGTGACCTCGACGTATTCGTCAATCGTCGAGCCGCAGACATTCGCGAAAAAGCGTGTCTCGGCAAAGCCCAGCGTCGGCAGGATGTTCTTCACGACATGCTCCACGCCGGGATTCTGCAAACCGATTGCGTTGATCATGCCCATCGGGGTCTCGGTCACGCGATGCAGCGGATTGCCGAGGCGCGGCTTCAGCGTCGTGCCTTTTAATACAATCGCGCCGACCTCGCGGTTCGAAAATCCTTCGACGCGCGTGTACTCCTCGCCGAAACCGACGCAGCCTGAGAGCAATACGATCGGCGAAGCGAGCCTGAGTCCACAAAACTCGAGCGCCAGTGAGGGGTCCGGGTGAGGGGAAGCCACGGCCATGGCGCGAGTATAAAGGGGACGCAACCCTTTATCCTTTCAGCGAAAAGGGTTGCGTCCCCTTTTATAAAGGGTAGCGTCCCTATTAATCATGTTTCACGTGATCCTGTTTGAGCCGGAAATACCGCCCAATACCGGCAACATCATCCGGCTGTGCGCGAACACCGGCGCGACGCTGCATCTAGTGCAGCCGCTCGGTTTTTCCCTCGACGACGCGCAGTTGCGGCGCGCCGGACTCGACTACCGGGACCGTGCCCGGGTCCTGGAACACCGGGACCTGGCCAGTTGCCTGCGCGGGCTTGGCGATGCGCGCGTATTTCCGGTTGAAACGCAGGGCGGCGGGCGCCACACGGAGCAAGGCTACCGGGCGGGGGACGCTTTTCTTTTTGGGCGCGAGACCAGCGGCCTGCCGGGTGCCGTACTGGCGCAATTCCCCGCGCAGCATGTCATCCGCCTACCTATGATTCCGGGCAATCGCAGCATCAACCTTTCAAACGCCGCGGCGATCGTCCTATTCGAAGCCTGGCGCCAGCTCGGTTTTCCGGGCGGCGTGTAGGCGCCATGCCGGCACGCTTCAGATTCGGCGGCCGTGTGTCGTAGGGTTCGACAAGAGACAATCAGGCTGCGGCCGACGGACGGGTGGCGCCGGTCGCCACGGATTTGGACAGCAGCGCTTCGAGCGCGTTCGGGTCGAGCGGTCTTGCGAGCAGGAATCCCTGTCCTTCGATACAGCCGTGCTTGCAGAGGATTTCGAGCTGTGCCGGGGTTTCGATTCCCTCCGCGACCGTGCGCATCCGCAGAGCGCTTGCGATGCCGAGGATTGCCTGCAGCACCCGCTCGGCGCCATCGTCGGCGGACAGGTCCGATACGAAGGACCGGTCGATCTTCAGGCAATCCACCGGTAGCCGGCGCAGATAGCCGAGTGATGAATATCCGGTGCCGAAGTCGTCGAGGGCAATTGATATTCCGAGGCCCCTGAGTTCGTGCAGTGCCGCAAGTGCCTCACCCGCGGCGCCGATCATCATGGACTCCGTCAATTCGAGCTCAAGGGCGCTGGTTGGCAGGCCCGTGGAGCGCAGCGCCGCGAGTACGTCCGCTACCAATGCCCCCGGCGCGTGCAACTGATGGGCCGACACGTTGACGGAAACGGCAAAGCGGAGTCCGTACCTGGCGTGCCAGGCGGCGGTCTGCCGGCAGGCCTCATGCAGCACCCAGGATCCGATCGCCACGATGAGTCCGGAATCCTCTGCAACGGGGATGAATTCCACGGGCGAGACAGATCCCAGTTCAGGATGGTTCCAGCGAAGCAGTGCTTCGGCGCCGTGCAGGGTCTGGCCGGCCAACTCGAAGCGGGGCTGGTAGACGAGGCTCAGTTCGCCACGCTCCATGGCGCCGTACATCGCCGATTCGAGCTTGATCCGCCGTAGCGCACGTTGCTGGATCTCTGGAGTGAAGAATTCGCACCGGGACTCCGCGTCCGACAGGCTGCGCGCGGCTGTTGTCCGCGCGTTTTCGAGCAGTGTCTCGGCGTCCTCGCCGTCCGATGGCCACATGACTATTCCAGTGCTGACGAGGAAGTTCGCCGTCCAGCCCTGGCCGCTGACCGGGGCCACTAACGCACGTGCAACGTCACCCGCAGCGCTGGCCGCCAGGGCCGGAGAGCCGCATCCGGAACCGTAAAATGCAAACTCCCCTCCACCGAGGTGGGCGAAAGCGCCTCCAGCGTCGTGGATGAGTGCATCGAGAATCAGCCGTGCGGTGGTGACAAGCGCCGCATCGCAGGCAACCTGACCCAGCGAGCGCTGCAGGCGCTCGAGACCGCGCAGCCGGAAAACGAGGACCCCGAGCGGTGCGCCGGGTTCGCGGCGCTGAAGCTCAGCGGTGAGCGTTTCGATGAATTGCATCCGGTTCGGCAGACCCGTCAACAAATCGAAGTTTGCCAGCCGGTGCGCCTGTTGCTGCGCGCGCCGCAATGTCGAAATGTCCTGAACAGCCAATGTCAGCGTCGCAGTTCCCGCGGCTTCTGCGCCGGGTGTCATGGCCCCTTGAATGTGCAGGCTGGCCCCGGACCGCAGTTCGGCCTCGAGCCGGAAGGGCGCACGTGATTCCTGCCAGCCGCGGAATGCCTTGATCAACTTGCGGCCGTCCGTGGAACGCAGTGCGGACGCAAGCTGCGCGAAGTGACTGCCAGCGCCCGCCAGCTCAGGCAGCAGTGAGCGCACCACGTGCGAAACGTGCAGCGTGCGCCCGACGCTGTCCACCTCCCAGTGTCCGACCTGGGCCATGTCCTGCACCATCCGCAGCCGGCCTCTGCTGACGACCAACGCCTGCCTCGACTGGTACTCGCGCAGGAGGAATCGGATACGCTCGATCAGCAGCCGGCTGCTGATGCCCTTGGTGGTGAAGTCCGTGGCGCCGGAAGCATAGGCGCGCGCGACTGCATCGACATCATCGCGGCTGGTCATGATAAGAATGGGTGCATCCCTTCCGGTGGGGGTAGCACGGATCTCCCGGCAGGCGTCGAAGCCGTCCAGTTCGGGCATGATCACGTCGAGGATCACGCATTCCGGGTTTTGCTGCGCGAAAAGCGTAACTGCGGCACGGCCGTCCTCGGCTTCCAGCACCTCGAACCCGGCGCTCTCCAGTGCCGCCTGCGCCACCAGCCGCGCAACGGCATCATCATCAGCGATCAGTATTCGTGGCGCGCGTTCCGTCATGCCGCCCGTACTCCATCGTCGGCGATCTCTCCCAGAGTCTGGCAGAGGCTGGTGAACTCGGGCCGCAACTGGCTGGCAAAACGGCCAGCCGCCTTGAGGTCACCATTGCGGGCGGCCTGTTCACAATCGCTGGCTGTCGCAGCAAAGCGTCGGCCCCCGATGCTGAGGGCCGCGGACTTCAGCGCATGGGCAGCGCGTTCCACGTTAGCGGCACCACCGGCATGCAAGGCGGCGTCGACTTCCTCAAGGTTCTTCTCCGCTTGCTTCTGAAAGAGTGAAATGGCCCGCGGGATGATCTGGGGACGGCCCAGCGAGCGCAATTCTGCGATGTGAGCCATATCGACTATCGGCAGGGGACTCCCGGTCCCCGACCGGCCGTTCTGATCACGCGCTGCGTCGTCGTCGGGATCGGCTGCAGGGGTCGTGTCGGCGGTGACAGGGCTCGTCGCCGCTCGCAGTACGTCATGAAGTTTTTTCATGGTGAACGGCTTGCTGATGAAGTCGGTCATTCCTGATTCCAGGCAGCGCTCACGGTCACCTTGCAGCGCATTCGCCGTCAGTGCGACGATCGGCATGGGCTCGCGACCAGTCGAGGCTTCTGTCGCGCGGATGCGGCGGGTGGCTTCGAAGCCGTCCATCAGTGGCATCTGGCAGTCCATGAGCACCAGGTCGAAGCCCCACGAGAGCGCCTGTTCAACGCCGACGCTGCCGTCGCCCGCGCATTCCACTTTGCATCCGAGCGACTCGAGCATGCCAACGGCCACCTCGCGATTGACCTGGCTGTCCTCGACGAGCAGCACCCGGAGATTGAGACGCGCCTGTTTGATGGCCGCACGCGCCTGGTCATCGACCGTGCCGCCGCGCCCGAGGGCAAAATCGATCGCCGCGCGCAACCGGGCCCGGCGCACCGGCTTGCTCATTCGCGCGTTGGGAGCACTGGATGACTTGATCGACATGGTGGCGACAGCCACGGCCGGCTTGCTGCTCGTCATCAACACGAGCGGAACCGCCGCGGAGACCTGCGCCGAACGTATCCGATCGACCAGCTCCACTCCGGTCATGTCGGGCAACAGCTCGTCGATCATGACCAGACCGAATTTATCAAGCGCGATGCGATCGATGGCCTGCTGCCCCGATCGCGTCATCCATACGCGTGCCCCGCCAGCCTCCAGCAACGCTGCGAGGGCTTTGGCGGCGGACTGGTCGTCCTGCACGATCAGGACGCTGTTGACACCCGCGCTGAAGGTGCCGGCGGCCGGTGGCGTTCCTTCGGGGACGGCAAGCGGCAGCGTGACCCAGAAGGTCGAGCCGGTGCCCAACTTGCTGGTAGCTTTGACCTCACCGCCAAGCAGGGTGACGAGCTCGCGCGTGATGGCCAGGCCGAGACCTGTCCCTCCATGCTTGCGTGTCTCGAAGGAGTCGCCCTGGGTGAATGCCTCGAAAATAGTCTCAAGCTGCCCCTCGGGAACCCCATAGCCTGTGTCCTCGACCTCAATTCGCAGCTGGACCTTTGCGTCGGCCAATTCGGTTGCGGCGGCTCGTACGACGATATGTCCCTTCTCGGTGTATTTGATGGCGTTGCCGAGCAGGTTGACGAGAACCTGGCGCAGGCGGATCGGGTCGCCGCTGCATTTCTGCGGCACAGTCGCGGCGATGTCGCAAATCAGCTCGAGGTTGCGTTCGTGCGCTTGTGGAGCCAGAAACTCGCAGACTTCCTCCAGTATTTCGACCGGGGAGAAGGCGGTTTCGAGCACCTGCAACTGGCCGGCCTCGATCTTCGAGAAGTCGAGGATGTCGTTGATGATTTCAAGCAGCGCATCGGCTGACGAGCGCATCGTCTGCACCATGTGTTGCTGCTGTTGCTCGAGGCCGGTGTTCTCCAGAAGTTCGGCCATGCCCACGACGCCGTTCATCGGCGTGCGGATTTCGTGGCTCATGCGGGCCAGAAAGTCTCCCTTGGCCTGGCTGGCCTTCTCCGCCTGGCGCGCTGCCTGCTCGAAATTCTTTGTGCGTTCGATGACAAGCTCCTGCAGCTTGCGGCGGTGATCGGCCAGCCGCTGATTCCGGGCATGGATTTGCTGCAGCATCTCGTTGAAGCTGACGCTCAGGCTGCCGACCTCATCGGGGCCGCCAGGCTCGGCCCGCACCGAGTAGTCCTGGGAGTGCGCCACCTGATCCATGGTCTCGAGCAGCTGGCTGATGGGTTTCGCGATCTGCCTGCGCATCCGGGCCGCGACCACGAACACGAAGATCGCGACCGGAAGCATGAATAGCAGGGCCCAGACCAGCGGCGCGAGCAAGGAATTCAGGACTGGTTGCGGTGACACCACGACCTCGACCGAACCGACCGGGTCGCCGTTGATCTCCAGGTCGCGAAAGATTCGCAGCTCGGGCGAAGAAATCTTAGGCAGATGGTCGAGCGCGACCTGTTGCCAGTCCGGGATACGAGAGTCGGGTTGGTGCAACGTGTCGGCGGTACGGACGACCCTGGCGATCTCCGTGCCGTTGACATCCATCAGTCGGACCGATGTCGCGTCGGCGATTCTCGCGATCTTTTTCGCCGCCGCCTTGGCTTCGTATTCGAAGGCGTCATCGAGCGCCGCGACCGCGGCGCTCCGGCCCTCCTCGATTGCCGTGTCCACCCGGCCAGCCAGCATTGCGCGGTCGTCGACGACAACTTGCCACAGGAGCGGCACGATGGCGACGAGAAACGCCGGCGCAGCGACGAACGTGAATAGTCGTGTCAATCGCCGTGACAGGCTCCCGGTGGGGCGCCAAACGGTCTGTGGATTGGCCGTCGGAGGCATTTGGGGGCGGGCTATCTCTGGCATCGCGAACCTCGGCCGACGATGTGACTGATGACTGGCGGATTGTCGTGCCCCCGGAGGTTTTGAGTGTCGGCGACAGTTCGCGCATTTCAACGAACGCGGTTTAACAAAACCCGGATATGTGATGCCGGTCACACCCCCAGGCAGCGCCGCCAGTCAGCGGCCCGGCATGTCGAGCGAGGCCTGCAGATCTCGCGAGCGGAGTTGATCAGTTCTCGGCGGTGACTTCGCGCTGGAGCATCGACTGGACGACGTCCGGAATGGACATGCCCTCGTACAGGACGCGATAGACAGACTCGCAGATCGGCATGTCGACGCCCTGCTTCTTCGCGACCAGGTGCACGGCCTTCGCCGCGTGATAACCCTCGACGACCTGACCGATCTCGGCGATTGCCTGGTCGATGGGTTTGCCCGAGGCGAGGGCGCGGCCGAAGCGCCGGTTGCGCGACTGGTCGTCAGTGCAGGTCAGGACGAGATCGCCAAGACCCGCGAGGCCCATCAGCGTTTCCTGCCGCGCACCGAGCGCGACGCCCAGGCGAACCATCTCGGCGAGGCCGCGCGTGATCAGGAATATGCGGCTATTGGAGCCATAGCCCATGCCGTCAGAACCGCCGGCCGCAATTGCGATCACATTCTTGACCGCGCCGCCGATCTCGACGCCGACGATGTCGGACTGCGTGTAGGCGCGAAAATTGCCGGCGGAAACGCTCTGCGCGAGCTGCAGCGCGAATTCCGCGTCGGGCGATGCCACAGCGATGGCGGTCGGCAGGCCTGCACCCACTTCGCGCGCAAATGTCGGTCCTGAGAGCACCGCGATCGGCACCCCGGGGCCCAGCACTTCGCGCGCCACCTGGTGTGGCAGCTTGCCGGTCGAAAGCTCAAAGCCCTTGGTGGCCCAGGCGATGCGCGCCCGCGTCCCAAGCAACGGCTTGATCTGCTGGAGCACGATCCTGAACGCGCCGGAGGAAACGGCGAGCAGCAGGTCATCACCACTCGCGATGGCCTTCGCAAGATCGGGTTCAACCACGAGCGAAGGCGGAAACTCTGCGCCGGGAAGGTAGCGCTCGTTGCGGCGCGCACGAGCGAGTTCGGCGGGATCGTCTTCCTCGCGGCCCCACAGCACGGTCGGCCGGCCGCTGCGCGCGAACTGGATCGCGAGCGCCGTGCCCCAGGAGCCGGCGCCAAGCACGACGATCGAGGGCATTGCGCTCCTCAGTTCGTCTGTTCGGGCGCCGGTCCCTGCTGAGCCTGGCGTGCGGCGCGTTCCTGCATCGAGCGCTCAAACAGCGCATCGAAGTTGACGTGCGGCAGCAGGAACGGCGGGAATCCACCCTTGGTCACGACGTCCGACACGGTCTGGCGGATGTACGGGAACAGGATGTTCGGCGCGAACGAGCCCAGGATGCGCCGGGTCTCCTCGGGACCGAATCCGCGCACGACGAACACGCCGGCTTGCTTGACCTCGGCGAGGTAAACGGCGACTTCGCCGTTCTTGGCCTCGAGCGTCACGGTCAGCACGACCTCATGGGCGTCCTGGCCGACAGTGTTCGACGCGGTGCTGAGATTCAGTGAAATTTTCGGATCCTGTGCCTGCGCCGGCAGGAACGGGCCCTTCGGGGACTCGAATGACAGATCTTTGATGTAGACCGTCTGCAGCGCAACCGCCGGACCCTGGCCATTGCTGGAAGGGTCGCCCGCGCCGCCTGTCAAAGGGATATTTTCGTCAGCCATCTTCATTCCTCACATTACAAGTGTTGTTGCGCTTCATGCGCCTTCCGCCAGCAGCCGGTCAAGTTCGCCGCTTCGTACCGGCACGGCTCAACCCTTCACGACCGGCAGATTATCCTGGCGCCAGGCCGTGAGGCCCCCGCGCAGGCTGAAGACATTCTTGAGGCCCGCGCGCGCCAGCGTTCGTACCGCGGCGCTGGCCAGCGAGCCGCTATCGCAGCACATGATCAGTGTCTTTCCACTCAGTTTCTCGAGCGCCTTGGCATTGTCGGCGATCTGGTCGCCGGGCACGTTGCGCGCGCCCGCGACGTGGCCGTCCTTGAACTGGTTGGCCGGGCGCACGTCCACAAGTACGGCACCTTCATTCATCATGCGTATCGCGTCATTTGGCGCGACCGCGGTCGAGCCCTGGCCCTGGCGCCGCAATTCATAGGCGACGACGACGAGCGCCGTCAGCACCAGGCCACCGGCCAGGAACGGATGATTGGTGAAATAATCGAGCAGTCGGTCCATTGGGCGGGTCACGGGTCGGCCGCGTGACCCAGGGCAAAAAAACGGCCGCGCATTATATCAGCGCAGGAAAGGGCGGCCCGGGGCCGTCATGGACGAGGGTTTAGCCCTGAGAAAACAAGGACTTGCCAGCATCGGTTGCCTGCTGCTGCTGTATGCGGTGGTAGCGACGCCCGCCGCGCGCGACCCGGAAAAGCAGCTGCAGGAGGTTCGCGGGCGCATTGAGGAGCTGCAGCGTTCAATTCGCCGCGACACGGATCGCCGCGACACTCTCTCTGCGCAGCTACGCGACGCCGAAGAAAAAGTTCGCGACGCGCGTGGCCGGCTCGAAAATGTCCGCAAGCAACTGGCCGCGAGTGACGCCCGTCTTTCCGGACTGACAGCCGACCGCGAACACAGCGAGCGGGCCCTGCGTGAACAACGCCTGGCGCTCGCCGCCCAGCTGCGCTCGGCCTATATGAATGGACGCGAGGAACAGCTGAAGCTGCTGCTTTCCCAGGAGGATCCAGTGGCGTTCGGGCGCATGCTCGTCTACTACTCCTACCTCGGCCGTGCGCGCGCCGGCAAGATCGCACAGATCGAGGCAGCGGTCACGGCGCTTGAACAGGCCGCTCAGCAGGAGGCCGAAGAACGGGAACGGCTGGCTGTACTCGAGGCCGACAGCCGCAGGGAATTGTCGTCCATCGATTCGGCGCGTACAGAGCGGGACAAGGCTGTCCGCGCCATCAATTCGCAGATCCGGACCAACACCGACACGATCGCAAAACTCAAGCGCGAAGCCGCGGCGCTCGAAAAACTGGTGGCCGACTTACGCCGCGCGCTCAAGGACCTGCCGCCCGGCGCCGGCCAGGCTTTCGAAAAGGTGCGGGGCAAGCTCGCCTGGCCGGCGGCAGGCCGGATTGTCGCGCGCTTCGGCCAGCCACGTGGCGGCGGCCTCAAATGGAATGGTGTGCTGATCGAGGCGGGCCGCGGCGCGGAAGTGCGGGCGCTGTACGAGGGGCGGGTTGCCTACTCCGACTGGCTGCCCGGAATGGGGCTCCTCCTGATCATCGACCACGGCGGCTACATGAGCCTGTACGCCCACAACGAGCAGCTCTTCAAATCCGCCGGGGACCGCGTGGAGGGTGGCGAGGTTATTGCGACCGTGGGCGACAGCGGAGGACGCAGCCAGCCGGGGCTTTACCTCGAAATCCGCCGCGGGGCGACACCCGTCGACCCCGTCCCCTGGTTCCGGCGGCCGGTACCCTGAGAACCGGGGTAATTTCGGACAAACTGCGGATTACGTCAAAGACGGCCCGGACCGGCATCGGCGACCCTGCGTTAGGTGCCCGGCATTGCGCCGGACAGGGACCCGAACCCATGGCCTCGACCGCCCTGGAAATGCCGCTACACCTCGCGAGCGCGAAGCCGGATCTGGACCCGTACTGCCAGTTGCTGCGCATGCTGATGCCGCGCGCCCTTGGCGTCGGCATCTATGACGCACGCGGCGTACCGAAATGGGTCGCAGACGGTTATGACGGTCCGGATCCGCTGCCGCTGGTGGAGGCGGCACTCACGAAAGTCCCGCCGGCAACCACCGGGCGTATCGACGGCTTCAGCCAGGACCACGAGGGCGCGCCCGCCTACGTTTTCCGGCTGCGCAACAATGAAGGCGAGGTCATCGCGGTCGTGGCGCTCCTGACCCGCGACGGCGAGGACCGGCCCTGTTCATTCGTGCAAGCCCTCGTGCAGCCGGCGCTCGAATGCCTGCAACGCGAACTTCAGGTGCGCGCCAGCGTGGACGTGCTGACGCGCGACCTGGTATCGCGTGATGCGGATCTCGAGCTGCTGCTGCACATGGCGCCAGACGATCCCGACAACCCGCTGCAGGGCGACGAACTGGGTGTGCTGGTGCAGACCTGCGTGGATCATCTCGATTGCACGCTGGGCGCCCTGGTGGTGCCGGAACGCAATGTCGCGATCTGCAAGGCGCCGCTGGGCCAGAAGCCACGCGTCGAGATCCTGACAAAGATTCACCGACATCTGCTGAACTGGGCAAACCTGCAGCGTCACAATCTCGTCATCAACAAGACCAAGGTGCGACCCAACGAGCTGCCCCCACTGAAGATACTGTCCACACCGGTGCGTCATGCATCGGGGCGAGTGACCGGCTTTCTGGCGCTGTTCCGGGAGGCAGACCAGCCTAATTTCGAGCCGCGCACCGAGCGGCTCGTCGAACTGCTGTCGCGCAAGGTCACGGCGACCCTGGAGGCCAACTTCGACGCACTGACGGCGCTGCTGACGCGCCCGGCGTTCGAGACACAGGTGCGCGCCGTAATCGCCTCGCGTCACGAAAATGCGCCGGATTGCGTGCTTTACATCGATGCCGATCGCATGCACGTCGTCAACGATAACTTTGGCATGCACATCGGCGACGAGCTGATCGGCAAGATCGCCGCGGTGTTGCGCAAGAAGGCGCGCCCCGGGACGCTCGCAGCGCGCATCGCCGGCGATCGTTTCGCCGTCTACCTGCCGGACTGCAAGCTGGAATTCGCGCACGAGATCAGCGAGATGCTGCGGCGCCAGTGCGCCGAACTGACCCATACGCGCGCCGAAGGGACAGTCCAGGTGTCGATCAGCGTCGGCGTCGCGGAACTGCCCCAAACGAAGAACGCGCTCGCGCACGGCATGGCGAATGCCGAACTCGCGTGCAAGGCTGCCAAGGACCGCGGTCGCGACCGCGTCGAGATGTTCCAGGACGGCGATCTGAGCATCATGCGTCGGCACACCGACGTGGTGGTCGTGCAACGCCTGCACGAGGCGCTGGAAGATGACCGCTTCGTGCTGTACGCACAGCCGATCCTGCCGCTGAGCCCGAATCGCGGCGCACCGCGCTTCGAGCTGCTGCTACGGATGGTGTCAGAAACCGGCGAGATCCTTCCGCCGGAGAAATTCCTGTCTGCCGCCGAGCGCTACCAGATGCTGCCTGCCATTGATCGTTGGGTGGTCAAGAATGCGCTTGCGGCGCTTACCCGGCTTGGCGAGACGCTGCGCGACCGTGGCATGAGTTTCTCGATCAACATTACCGGTGCGTCGATCGCGTCGGAAGAATTTCTGGAGTACCTCGAGGCTGCCATCAAGGCATCCGGAATACCGCCACAAGTGCTTTGCTTCGAGCTGACCGAGACCTCGGCCGTAACGAACCTGGCGCGCGCCGATCGGCTGATGCAGCGCCTGCGCGCGCTGGGCTGCGGCCTCGCACTCGACGATTTCGGCACCGGATTGAGTTCGCTCGCCTACCTGAGGTCGCTGCCGATCTCGGTGCTCAAGATCGACGGCAGCTTTGTGCGTGACTCGGGCACCAACCAGCGCACCGAATCGATGGTCCGGGCGATCGCCCAGTTGGCTCACACGATGGGGATGGAAACTGTCGCGGAGTACGTCGAGACCGACGAGCTGCGCATGCGCATGGCCAGTCTCGGCGTGGATTTTGGCCAGGGCTATGCGATCGGCCGTCCGACCCCGCTGCTTGAGGTACTGGACGACCTGGCGCTTTACGAGGCGATGGCCGCGAAGGAGGGCTGATCGCCGGGAGATGCGATTGGCCTGCGGCCACGGGTACCATGGAACCATGAGCAACCCGAAGCGCACACTGCTTGCCGGCCTTGCCGGCGGAATCCTGGGAATTGCACTGGCAGGCGCGGGCTTCTGGCTCGCCGGTCGCCAGCATGCGGCCACCGACCTGCCGCGCGAGGACGCTAAGTTGCTCGCCGAAGTGCTCGACCGCATCAAGGCCGACTATGTCGAGCGCACCGATGACCATGAACTCATGTCGAGCGCCATCCGCGGCATGGTCGGCGAGCTCGACCCGCACTCCGCGTTCATGAACGCACGCGAGTTCGAGGACCTCAAGATCGCGACCGAGGGTAATTACTCAGGCATCGGCGTCGAGGTGACGCTCGAGTCCGGCGCGATCATTATCATTTCACCGATCGATGCGTCTCCGGCCGCGCGCGCGGGTATCCGCGCCGGCGACAAGATCGTCGCAGTTGATGGGCAGGCTGTCGAAGGCACCGCGCTTGCCGATTCCGTCGCGCGCATCCGTGGCGCGCCGGGGACGGTCGTGAATCTCAGCGTCGGCCGGCAATCCGCCGCGACACCGCTCGAGTTCGCGATCGAGCGGGCGATTGTCTCGGTCCATTCTGTGCGCTACGAGCTGCTGGAGCCGGGCTACGGCTACCTGCGCATCTCCCAGTTCAGCGAAACGACCGGCCCGGACGTCGGCGAGGCGCTCGGCGCGCTGCAGAAACTGGCGGCCGGCCGCTTGCACGGCATCGTGCTCGACCTGCGCAATAATCCGGGCGGCGTGCTGGATGCGGCGGTCGA